>NZ_SOFR01000026.1:0-163081 GCF_004402735.1 Cryobacterium sp. MDB1-18-1
GAAGTCCAACATCGGCTTCGGACAACTCAAGAACGGGTTGTACCCGGTGAAGGGTGGAGTGACACCGGAACTGTTCGGGGTGATGAACACCCTCTTCGATGCCTTCCTCAGCTTCCACGCCCGCCCGGCGTTCCCCACCGCCGAGGAACAGGCCCTGATGGATTCGGGGCAGATGATCCCCGGCGCCGAATCAGCGGGAACCGACGCCGACACGGGCCCGGATCTGGACGTGATCGAAGCAGAGCTCCGGGAGCGCCGGGCGGACACCCGCACGAGTGGGGAGAAACGCGCCGACATCCTCCGGGCCCTGTTCGAACACGCTGCCCGCGACACGGACACCCCGTCGATGGGCGGGTCGGCACCGACGGTGATGGTGCACGTGAACGCCGCCGACCTCGCCTCCGGGGTCGGGGTCGGGTGGATCGACGGCGTCGAGGCCCCCGTGTCGCTGAAGACGGTGCACCAGCGCATCTGCGACGGCGGCTTCCAAGGGGTCCTGTTCGGCGAGCACAACGAGGTGCTCAAGCTCGGTCCGGAACGACGGTACTTCAACCGGGCGCAGCGCCGGGCGATCACCGCCCGGGACGGCGGCTGCATCATCCCCGGCTGCAAAGCCCCGGCGCACTGGGCCGAAGTACACCACGTGAAGCCCTGGGCGAAAGACGGCCCGACCAACGTCGACAACGGTGTCCTGCTCTGCTGGTTCCACCACCACACGATCGACACCTCGGGGTGGGAGATCCGCATGGTGAAAGGCTCACCGCAAGTGCGGGCCCCTGGGTTGATCGACCCGCAACGACTCTGGCGGCCACCGAACAGGCACCGCGCACACCAGGTACTCACCGGACCACCCAACCGCGCATGACCGGGGCTGCTGCTAGGCTGAACAGCGGTAACAGCCATCCTTTAACAACCGTCCGGTGAGGCGGGGAAGGAGGCCTTCGTTTTGTCACGCATTGTGCTCAACCAGGCTGAAATAACCCGGGCTTTGACTCGGATCTCCCACGAGATCCTGGAGTCCAACCGGGGACCGGACAATCTCGTCATCCTCGGCATCCCGACCAGGGGTGTTGCACTCGCCCGGCGGATCGCCGACATCATCGAGCGGATCGAACCCGCCGCGGCACCCGTGAGTTCGGGTTCCCTCGACGTGACGATGTACCGCGACGACCTCGCCCACACCCGCACCCGCACACCGTCCCGCACCCTCGTACCCGCGAGCATCGACGGCGCGACTGTGGTGCTCGTCGACGACGTGCTCTACTCCGGCCGCACCATCCGCGCGGCCCTTGACGCTCTCGGCGACCACGGCCGTCCCGCGATCGTGCGCCTCGCAGTCCTCGTCGACCGCGGCCACCGGGCGCTGCCGATCCGCGCGGACTTCGTCGGGAAGAACCTCCCGAGCTCGACGGAGGAACGCATCAACGTGCACCTCCTCGAGGTCGACGGCGACGAATTCGTGAGCATCGACGGGGGGAGCGCAGAATGAAGCACCTGCTCTCCACCAAGGACCTCAGTCGCGACGACGCCATCACGCTCCTCGACATCGCAGAAGACATGGCGGATGTCTCCACGCGCGAGGTGCGCAAGCTCCCGACACTCCGCGGCAAGACCGTGGTGAACCTCTTCTTCGAAGACAGCACCCGCACCCGGATCTCCTTCGAAGCCGCCGCGAAGCGCCTGAGCGCTGACGTGATCAACTTCAGCGCCAAGGGCTCGAGCGTCTCGAAGGGCGAAAGCCTCAAAGACACCGCCCAGACGCTCGCCGCGATCGGCGCAGACGGCGTCGTGATCCGGCATCCGGCATCCGGTGCCCCCCAGGTACTCGCGACGAGCGGCTGGATCGACGCCGGCATCATCAACGCCGGGGACGGCACCCACGAACACCCGACCCAGGCGCTCCTCGACGCGTTCACCATCCGCCGTCGCCTGCACAAAACCGCGTCGCGCGGCAAAGGCCTCGACGGCGTCACGGTGACCATCGTCGGCGACGTGCTGCACTCGCGGGTCGCGCGCTCCAACCTGTGGCTGCTGACGACGCTCGGAGCCGACGTCACGATGGTCGCGCCACCCACCCTGTTCCCGATGGACATGACCGGCTGGCCGGCGGCGGTGAGCTTCGATCTCGACGACGCGATCGACGCAGGGCCGGACGTGATCATGATGCTCAGGATCCAGCAGGAACGCATGAATGCGGCCTTCTTCCCCAACAGCCGCGAGTACTCGCGGCGCTGGGGACTCGACGATGAGCGCTTCGCCCGGCTCGCGCCGACTAGCATTGTCATGCACCCCGGCCCGATGAACCGCGGCCTGGAGATTTCCTCAGCCGCTGCAGATTCGGCCGCATCGACCGTGCTCGAGCAGGTCGCGAACGGTGTTTCGATACGTATGGCGGCACTGTACCTGCTCATGTCGGGCGACCGGGAGGAAAGCTAAATGAACAACACGGCCACCCGCTATCTGATCCGAAACGCGAGCCTCGCCGACGGCACCCGCACCGACCTGTTGCTCTTCGGCGGTCGCATCCAGGAAATCGGCACCGCGCTCTCACACGCCGGCGCGACGGTGATCGACGCCGACGGCCTCGTCGCCCTTCCCGGACTCGTCGACCTGCACACCCACTTGCGCGAACCCGGCTACGAGCAGAGCGAGACGATCCTCACCGGCAGCCAGGCCGCCGCGATCGGCGGCTTCACGAGCGTCTTCGCAATGGCCAACACCTCGCCGGTGCAGGACACCGCCGGCGTCGTCGAACAGGTACTCGCCCTCGGTGAACGGGCCGGGTACGTCACGGTCCAGCCGATCGGCGCCGTCACCCTCGGGCTCGCGGGGGAGCGGCTCGCCGAGCTCGGCGCCATGGCGACCAGCCGCGCCCGGGTCCGGGTCTTCTCCGACGACGGCTTCTGCGTCTCCGACCCGCTGCTGATGCGTCGCGCCCTCGAATACGTCAAGGCCTTCGACGGCGTCATCGCCCAGCACTCCCAGGAACCGCGCCTCACCGAGAAGGCCCAGATGAACGAGGGCGCACTCTCGAGCGAACTCGGCCTCGCCGGCTGGCCTGCCGTCGCCGAGGAATCCATCATCGCGCGCGACGTGCTGCTCGCCGAGCACGTCGGGAGCCGCCTGCACGTCTGCCACGTCTCGACAGCAGGCGCCGTCGACGTGATCCGCTGGGCCAAGGCGCGCGGCATCAACGTGACCGCGGAGGCCACCCCGCACCACCTGCTCCTCACAGAGGACCTGGTCCGCGGCTACGACGCCCGCTACAAGGTCAATCCGCCGCTGCGCCGCCGCGAAGACGTCGACGCCCTCCGCGCCGGCCTCGCCGACGGCACGATCGACATCGTCGCAACCGATCACGCCCCGCACCCCGTCGAGTCCAAGGACTGTGAATGGGATGCGGCCGCCAACGGGATGGTCGGACTCGAATCCGCGCTCTCGGTCGTGCAGGCATCCGTCGTCGACACCGGACTTCTCGACTGGCGGGACGTGTCCCGGGTGCTCTCGGCCACCCCGGCACGGATCGGGCGCCTCGCGAGCCAGGGCAGGCCGCTCGAGGTCGGCGCCCCCGCCAACGTCACCCTCTACGACCCGGCAGCGAGCCGGGAGTTCGGCAGGGACGACCTCGCCGGCAAGAGCACCAACTCGCCATACCTCGCGATGACCCTGCCCGGTCGGGTCGTCGCCGTCTTCCACCGCGGCACGGCGACCGTGCTCGACGGGGTCCTCAGGGCCCCCGCTGAACTCGGCGGACGAGAGGAACCCCAGCATGGATAGCACCATCCCCGCCATCCTGATCGGTCTGGTCCTCGTCGCCGTGCTCGCGCTCATGCTCCGAAGCTGGCGTGCACGCACCCGCCGCGATGCCGCGCTGGCCGCGGGCTACCCGCTCCCAGGACCGGAATCGGCCGATGCCGTGCTCGCAACGGCCGAAGCGTTCTACGTCGCGACCACACGGGAAGGCCGACAGCTCGAACGCCTGAACATCCGCGGCCTCGGCTTTCGGGCCCGCGCCCTGGTCACCGTGACCGGGACCGGCGTTCTGCTCGATCTCGTCGGCGAGAACCCGGTCTTCATCCCGATGGCGGCCGTCACCGGACTCGAGGACGCCACCTGGACCATCGACCGCGCCGTCGAGACCGGCGGTCTGCTCCTGCTCCGCTGGCGCCTCCAGCCGCAAGCGGATGCCGCAGGTCAGGTCGTCGACAGCTACTTCCGCATCCTTGACCCCACCGACCGCGCCCGCGTGAGCGCGTCGATCCGAACCGAAGCGGCGGGTGCCCTGCACCCGGACGCGCACGACGAAAGCGAGGCGTAGCGTGAGCGACACCGAGGCCCAGGCCCAGGCGGCACCCGACGAGACGACACCGACGACACCGGAGACACCCACCACGCCCACCACGCCGACCACGGCTCCCGCCGTGCTCGTCCTGGAGGACGGCAGGCGCTTCGTCGGCCACGCATACGGCAGCCGAGGACAGACCCTCGGCGAGATCGTCTTTGCGACCGGAATGACCGGCTACCAGGAGACCCTGACCGACCCGTCGTACGCCGGCCAGATCGTCCTGATGACCGCCCCGCACATCGGCAACACCGGGGCCAACGACGAGGACATGGAATCCTCCCGGATCTGGGTTGCCGGGTTCATCGTGCGCGAACCGGCCAGGATCGCCTCGAACTTCCGCTCGACGCGCACCCTCGACGAGGACCTCACGAACAACGAGGTCGTCGGGATCAGCGGCATCGACACCCGGGCGATCACCCGGCACATCCGCTCGGCCGGCGCCATGAAGAGCGGCATCTTCTCCGGGCCCGCCTTCGACCTGTCGGCAGGCGAGCAGCTCGAACTCGTCCGCGGCGGCGCCCCCATGCGCGGCCGCAACCTGTCAGACCAGGTGTCGACGGTCGAACCGTTCCAGATTCCGGCGAAGGGCGAACGGATCGGCTCCGTCGCGGTGCTCGACCTCGGCGTCAAGACGTCGACGCTGAACTACCTCGCCGAACGCGGCTTCGAAGTGCTCGTGCTGCCCCAGTCGGTCACGGCGGAGCACGTGCTCTCGCTCAATCCGACCGCGCTTTTCTTCTCCAACGGACCCGGTGATCCTGCGGCGTCCGATGCGCACGTCACCCTGCTGCAGGAGGTCCTCCGCGCCGGCGTGCCGTACTTCGGCATCTGCTTCGGCAACCAGCTCCTCGGCAGGGCGCTCGGCTTCCGCACCTACAAGCTCCCCTTCGGCCACCGCGGCATCAACCAGCCCGTGCTCGACAAGACCACCGGCCGCGTCGAGATCACGTCGCAGAACCACGGCTTCGCCGTGGACATGCCGATCGAAGGCGTCAGCGACTCCCGCACCGGCTTCGGCCGCGTCGAGGTCAGCCACTACAGCCTGAACGACCAGGTCGTCGAAGGCATCCGCTGCCTCGACATCCCCGCGTTCTCCGTGCAGTACCACCCCGAGTCTGCGGCAGGCCCGCACGACGCCAACTACCTCTTTGATCGGTTCAGGGACATGGTGACCGCCCACACGGCGGCCACCGGAGCAGGAGACGCCAAGTAATGCCCAAGCGCGACGATATCAACAGCGTCCTGGTCATCGGAAGCGGGCCGATCGTCATCGGCCAGGCCTGCGAATTCGACTACTCAGGAACCCAGGCCTGCCGCGTGCTGCGCGCAGAGGGCGTCAGGGTCATCCTGGTCAATTCGAACCCGGCCACGATCATGACGGACCCCGACTTCGCGGATGCGACCTACATCGAGCCGATCACTCCGGAGATCCTCGAGACGATCATCGCGAAGGAACGCCCCGACGCCATCCTGCCGACCCTCGGCGGCCAGACCGCGCTCAACGCGGCCATCCAGTTGCACGAGCGCGGCATCCTCGAGAAGTACGACGTCGAACTGATCGGAGCGTCCTTCGAGGCCATCCAGAAGGGCGAAGACCGCCAGATCTTCAAGCAGCTCGTGCTCGACGCCGGCGCAGACGTCGCCCGCTCGCACATCGCGCACACCGTCGATGAGGCCATCGGCTTCGCCGAAGACCTCGGCTATCCGCTCGTGGTGCGCCCCTCCTTCACGATGGGCGGCCTCGGCTCCGGATTCGCGTACACCGAAGAGGAACTGCGCCGCATCGTCGGCGACGGCCTGCACCAGAGCCCGACCACCGAGGTCCTCCTCGAGGAATCCATCCTCGGCTGGAAGGAATACGAACTCGAGATGATGCGCGACACGGCCGACAACACGGTCGTCGTCTGTTCGATCGAGAACGTCGACCCGGTCGGCGTGCACACCGGTGACTCGATCACCGTCGCCCCCGCGCTCACCCTCACGGACCGCGAGTACCAGAAGCTCCGCGACATCGGCATCGACATCATCCGCGCCGTCGGCGTCGACACCGGCGGCTGCAACATCCAGTTCGCGATCGACCCGGCCGACGGGCGCATCATCGTGATCGAGATGAACCCGCGCGTGTCGCGTTCGTCCGCCCTCGCGAGCAAGGCCACCGGCTTCCCGATCGCGAAGATCGCGGCGAAGCTCGCCCTCGGTTACCGCCTGGACGAGATCCCGAACGACATCACCCAGGTCACCCCGGCGAGCTTCGAACCGACCCTCGACTACGTCGTGGTCAAGGTCCCGCGCTTCGCGTTCGAGAAGTTCCCCGCCGCAGACCCGCGCCTCACCACGACCATGAAGTCCGTCGGCGAGGCCATGGCGATCGGCCGCACCTACGCATCCGCCCTGCAGAAGGCCTTGCGTTCGCTCGAGAAGCGCGGATCGTCCTTCCACTGGGGTGAGGAGACCCGCACGCTCGAGGAACTCCTCGAGGTTGCCTCGATCCCGACGGACGGCCGCATCGTTACCGTTCAGCAGGCCCTCCGCAAGGGCGCCACGATCGACCAGGTCTTCGAAGCCACCAAGATCGACCCGTGGTTCATCGACCAGATCGTCCTGATCAACGAGATCGCCGCAGACGTCGCCGCCGCCGAACGGCTCGACATGGACATCCTCCGTACCGCGAAGGACCACGGTTTCTCCGACGCCCAGATCGGCGAGCTCCGCGGCTTCGGCGAAGCGGATGTCCGCAAGGTCCGACACATCCTCGGCGTGCGCCCGGTCTACAAGACCGTCGACACCTGCGCGGGGGAGTTCCCCGCCCTGACCCCGTACCACTACTCGAGCTACGACGAGGAGACGGAGGTCGTCCCCAGCGACCGCCGCAAGGTCGTCATCCTCGGCTCAGGCCCGAACCGCATCGGCCAGGGCGTCGAGTTCGACTACTCGTGTGTTCACGCCTCGTTCGCCCTCTCCGAGGCCGGCTACGAGACCATCATGATCAACTGCAACCCCGAGACCGTCTCGACGGACTACGACACGAGCGACCGGCTCTACTTCGAGCCGCTCACCCTCGAGGACGTGCTCGAGGTCATCCACGCGGAGAGCCAGAGCGGCGAACTCGTCGGCGTCGTCGTGCAACTCGGCGGCCAGACGGCCCTCGGGCTCGCGAAGGGGCTCGAGGCGGAGGGAATCCCGATCCTCGGCACCTCGCCCACCGCGATCGACCTCGCGGAGGAGCGCGGCCTGTTCTCGAAGATCCTCGACGAGGCCGGCCTGCTCGCCCCCCGCAACGGCGTCGCCACCGACTTCACCGGTGCCGTCGTCGTCGCTGAGGAGATCGGCTACCCCGTCCTCGTCCGCCCGAGCTACGTGCTCGGCGGCCGCGGCATGGAGATCATCTACGATTCCCTGTCCCTCGCCGACTACTTCGAGCGGATGCAGGGCCAGGGCATCATCGGCCCGTCGCACCCCGTGCTCGTCGACCGGTTCCTGGACGACGCCATCGAGATCGACGTCGACGCGATCTACGACGGCACCGAGCTGTACATCGGCGGCGTCATGGAGCACATCGAGGAAGCCGGCATCCACTCCGGTGACTCGAGCTGCACCCTGCCACCCGTGACCCTCGGCCGTGCCGAGATCAACCGGGTCCGCGAGGCCACCCTCGGGATCGCGCAGGGCATCGGCGTGCGCGGCCTGCTCAACGTGCAGTTCGCCATCGGGGCCGGCGTGCTCTACGTGCTCGAGGCCAACCCGCGGGCCTCCCGCACGGTGCCCTTCGTCGCGAAGGCTCTCGGGATCACCCTCGCCAAGGCCGCCGCGCTCATCATGGTCGGAACCAGCATCGCCGAACTCAAGGCGAGTGGAAAGCTGCCGCTCATCGACGGCTCCCGCGTCCCGATGGAATCGCCGGTCGCCGTGAAGGAGGCCGTGCTTCCCTTCAACCGGTTCCGCACCCCGGAAGGCCACGTCGTCGATTCCGTGCTCGGCCCGGAGATGCGCTCGACCGGAGAGGTGATGGGCATCGACCGTGACTTCCCCCGCGCCTTCGCCAAGAGCCAGCTCGCCGCGTACGGTGGAATCCCGCTCAGCGGAACCGTGTTCGTCTCGGTCTCCGACCGCGACAAGCGTGCGATCATCCTGCCGATGCTGCGCCTGCAGCAGCTCGGCTACGAGATCGCCGCCACGGAGGGCACCGCGGAGGTGTTGCAGCGCAACGGAATCCGCGCGAGGGTCGTCACGAAGTTCAGCGAGAAGCACGATGAGGAAGACACGTCGATCGTCGAGCTGATCCGCCGCGAAGAGGTTCAGATCGTCATCAACACCCCCGGCGGTCGCACCGCCCGTGCCGACGGCTACGAGATCCGGGCGGCGGCCGTCGCCGCGGACCTGCCGTTGTTCACGACGATCGCGGAGCTCAGCGCTGCCGTCGCATCCATCGACGCGATTCGAGGCGGGTTCGAGGTGACATCGCTCCAGGAATATGCACTCACGCGGGAAGCCGCCCTGTGATCGACTCCACGTTCGGCGACCGCGTCGAGGCCGCGTTCGGCCGGTGGGGCCAGCTCTGCGTGGGTATCGACCCCCACGCCTGGCTGTTGTCGGACTGGAACCTGCCGGACACCGCTGACGGCGCCGAGACCTTCGGGCGTCTCGTCGTCGCCGCGTGCGCAGGCAGGGTCGGCCTCATCAAGCCCCAGCTCGCCTTCTACGAGCGTTTCGGGTCGCGGGGGTACCTCGCCTTCGAACGCGTGCTCGCGGATGCCCACGCAGCAGGACTGCTCGTGATCGCGGACGTGAAGCGCGGCGATCTCGGAACAAGCGTCGCTGCGTACGGTGAGGCCTGGCTCACC
Source organism: Cryobacterium sp. MDB1-18-1 (assembly GCF_004402735.1). Lineage (NCBI taxonomy): Bacteria > Bacillati > Actinomycetota > Actinomycetes > Micrococcales > Microbacteriaceae > Cryobacterium > Cryobacterium sp. MDB1-18-1. The sequence continues at coordinate 9,187 of NZ_SOFR01000026.1, forward strand.
CCCGGTTCCCCGCTCGAAGTGGATGCGATCACCGTCAACGCGTACATGGGCGTCGGTTCGCTCGAGCCCGTCTTCGAACGGGCCGCCGCTGCGGGCAAGGGGCTCTTCGTGCTCTCGGCAACCTCGAATCCGGAGGCGAGCGCCATCCAGCGCGCCCGCGTCCCCGACGGCCCGCACGCCGGTGCCACAGTGGCCCGTGCCGTCTTCGACGACGTCGCCGAACGCAACGCGAGGGCGGGGGGAACGGGTCGGCTCGGCTCGATCGGCGTCGTGCTCGGTGCGACACTCGACCTCGCCGATTTCGGCCTCGACCTCTCGGTTGCACCCGTCGGAGGAGCCACCCCGATCCTCGCTCCCGGATTTGGTCACCAGGGTGCGCATGTCGCTGATCTGGGAAACCTCTTTGGGGGGTACGCTCATTCCGTAATAGTGAGTGAATCTCGTAGCGTGTTGTCAGCAGGCCCGGAACGAATCGGACAGGCGATCGCACGCCGAGTACTTGAAGCAGGAGCGGCCCGTGGCTGAGAATCGCCCTACCCCACCAGACGTCGATCGGGTTGCCGCATCGCGCGCAGCCGTGGCAGCGCGCCGAGCGCGCGCAGCGGTCAAGGCCGAGATCGCAGCAGGGAAGCGCACGCCGCTTGCCGTGCTCTCTGCCGCCATCGAGCATCCGGACGGCGTCGAAGGACGCCTGCGCGCGACGGAGTTCCTCGTCAGCATCCCGGCCATCGGTGTCACGAAGATGCGCCGGATCATGACCCAGCTCGAGATCTCGCCGTCCAAACGGCTCGGCGGCCTCGGCAAGCACCAGCGCGACCGCCTGCGCGAATTCCTCGCGAACCGGACCGTGTCCCGTCGTGGATCCACCGACGCACACCTCGTCGTGCTCGCCGGGCCGACGGCGGTCGGTAAGGGTGCCGTCGCCGGCTATATCCGCGAGAACTACCCCGATGTGCATCTTTCCGTGTCGGCGACGACCCGTGCCCCGCGGCCGGGCGAAGTCGAAGGAAAGAGCTACTTCTTCGTCTCCGACGCCGAATTCGACCGCATGGTCGCGTCGGGGGAGCTGCTCGAGTGGGCCGTCGTCCACAATGCCTTCCGCTACGGGACCCCTCGCGAGCCCGTGGAACAGGCACTCGCGAGCGGACACAGCGTCCTCCTCGAAATCGACCTTCAGGGCGCACGCTCCGTGCGCGCGGCCATGTCCGAAGCGCGAATGGTCTTCCTGCTTCCGCCGAGCTGGGATGAACTGGTGCGCCGCCTCATCGGCCGCGGCACCGAAAGCCCCGCGGAACAGGCACGCCGCCTGGAGACCGCGAAGCTCGAGCTGGCGGCCCAGGACGAGTTCGATTTCCGTGTAGTCAACCAGGAGGTCAATGTGGCGGCCCGGGAAGTCGTAGACTTGATGAATCTGCGTAAAGCACCCTCGCTGCTTTAACGCACTCCGACTTATCCGTCTACTCGCCGCAAACGCTCTGAAGGAGTGCCACCTTGGCCAACAAGCCCACCGGTATCATTGACCCGCCCATCGACGACCTGCTCACCAAGGTCGACTCCAAGTACGCGCTCGTGATCTTCGCGTCCAAGCGCGCTCGTCAGATCAACGACTACTACGCTGACCTGCACGAAGGCAGCCTCTTCGACAACGTCGGACCGCTCGTCGACTCGACCGTTGACGACAAGCCGCTCTCCGTCGCCCTCCGCGAAATCAACGAAGACAAGCTCGTTTCCCGACCGATCGTCGAGTAACACGAAGCAGACCAGAAGCACACCAGAAGCGCGCAGGATGTCGCAAGGACGCACGATCGTCGTCGGTATCACCGGCGGCATCGCCGCGTACAAAGCGGTCAACATCGTGCGCGCTTTTGTGCTGCTCGGGGACTCCGTCCACGTGGTGGCGACCCCAGCGGCCCTGCGCTTCGTCGGCAGGCCGACACTCGAGGCGATCTCCCGGAACCCGGTGCACACCGACCTCTACGAGGGCGTCGCCGAAGTACGCCACGTCGCGATCGGGCAGTCGGCGGACCTGATCGTGGTGGCCCCTGCGACGGCGAACACGATCGCCAAGCTCGCGGCCGGCCTCGCCGACGACCTGCTCGGCAATACGATCCTCGCGAGCACCGCGCCACTCGTGATCGCCCCGGCGATGCACACCGAGATGTGGAACAACCCGGCGACCGTGCACAACGTGCAGACCCTCCGGAACCGCGGCGTCATCGTCGTCGGCCCCGGCGTGGGACGCCTGACCGGATCGGATTCCGGTGCCGGCCGGATGGAAGAACCCGACGTCATCGTCGCTGCGGCCCTCGCCGCCCTGCACCCGGGAACCCCGGCCAGAGACCTCTCCGGCAGGCGCATCGTCATCACAGCCGGCGGCACCAGGGAACCCCTCGACCCCGTCCGCTTCCTCGGCAATCGATCGAGTGGCAAGCAGGGCGTCCGCCTCGCCGAAGCCGCCACCGCGCGGGGAGCGTCGGTCGTGCTCATCGCGGCGAACCTCGAGATCCCGGTACCCGCGGGCATCGAGACCCGCCTCGTCGGCACCGCACTCGAACTCCAGTCCGCCGTGACCGACGCGGCTGCGGGCGCGGACGCCGTCATCATGGCCGCAGCGGTCGCGGACTACCGCCCGGCCACGGTCCGCGGCGACAAGATCAAGAAAGACGACGAGGGGGACACCCTCACCCTCGAACTCGTCAGGAACCCGGACATCCTCGCGGGCCTCGCCGCGGCGAAGACCACCGGTCAGCTCGTGATCGGATTCGCGGCAGAGACGGAGGCGGACCCCGACCGGCTCCTCTCCCTCGGCCGCGAGAAGCTCGCGCGCAAGGGCTGCGACTACCTTGTTCTCAACAGGGTCGGCTGGACCGAAGGGTTCGCCGCGGAACGTAACGAGGTTCGGATCCTCGATTCTGCCGGAGTTATAGTGGCGGAGGCCGCGGGGACAAAAATGTCGGTGGCCGGACGCATCCTTGACGTTGTGGTCGCCGGACTCGGCTGATCCCCTCCATCCATACTTTTCTACCAACGACACAGAGACAGGCCAGATGAGCGATCTTCGCCTCTTCACTTCCGAATCCGTCACCGAAGGTCACCCGGACAAGATCTGCGACCAGATCTCCGACAGCATCCTCGACGCCCTCCTCACCGAGGACCCGAACAGCCGCGTCGCCGTCGAGACCCTGGTCACGACCGGCCTCGTCCACGTCGCCGGCGAAGTCTCGACGGAAGCGTACGTCGAGATCCCGTCGATCGTGCGCAAGTGCATCACCGACATCGGCTACGACTCCTCCGACGTCTGGTTCGACGGCCGCTCCTGCGGCGTTGAGATCTCCATCGGCGGCCAGTCTCCCGACATCGCCCAGGGCGTCGACGACGCCTTCGAGCACCGCGAACAGGCGAGTGCCGAAGACTACGACCGCCAGGGTGCCGGGGACCAGGGCATCATGTTCGGCTACGCCACCCGGGAGACCGCCGAGCTCATGCCGATCCCGATCTGGATCGCGCACCGCCTCGCCGAACGCCTCGCCGAAGTCCGCAAGTCCGGCGAACTCGACTACCTCCGCCCCGACGGCAAGACCCAGGTCACGATCGGCTACGACGGCATCATCCCGCGCACCGTCGAGACCGTCGTCCTGTCCACCCAGCACGCCCCTTCCGTCACGACGGAGCGTCTCCGCGCCGAGGTCGAAGAGCTCGTGATCCGCCCGGTGCTGTCCCGCGTCGAACTCGATTCCTCGAGCCTGACCATGCTGATCAACCCGACGGGCCGCTTCGAGATCGGTGGCCCCCAGGGCGACGCCGGACTCACCGGCCGCAAGATCATCATCGACACCTACGGCGGATCCAGCCGTCACGGCGGTGGCGCCTTCAGCGGCAAGGACCCGTCCAAGGTCGACCGCTCCGCCGCCTACGCGATGCGCTGGGTCGCCAAGAACGCCGTGGCAGCCGGGCTGGCCGAACGGCTCGAGATCCAGGTCGCATACGCGATCGGCAAAGCAGCGCCCGTCGGGCTCTACGTCGAGACCTTCGGAACAGGGGCACTGCCGGACAAGGAGATCACCGCGGCGATCCGCGAGGTCTTCGACCTGCGACCGGCCGCGATCATCCACCACCTCGACCTGCTCCGCCCGATCTACCAGAAGACGGCGACATACGGTCATTTCGGTCGCGAGCTCCCCGAGTTCACCTGGGAGAGGCTGGACCGCGTCGACGAGCTGAGAAGCGCCTCCGGGATCTGATCATGGGACGCACGGGCCTCGTGGCACGCGTCCTGATCGAGTCGACACTGCCCCAGCTCGACCATCTCTTCGATTACGGCATCCCGGACGACCTCGCCGCGGCCGCGCGGCCGGGAGTGCGGGTGCGGGTGCCCCTGCGCTCGGCCGGACGCGTCGCCGACGGCTACCTGATCGAGGTCCTCGATGCCGGGGGAGCCGTCCTCGCGACCCTGAACGCACCGGTGTCCGGCATCGAGCCCCCGAAGGACGCCGCCGCCGACTTCCATGGCGCCCTGAGCCCGGTCGAGGCCATCGTGTCCGCTGCCCCCGTGCTCACGGCGGAGGTCTGGCGGCTCGCACGTCGCGTCGCCGACCGCGCGGCCGGCAACGCGAGCGATGTGCTCCGGCTCGCGATCCCCCCTCGCGCTGTGCGGGTCGAGAAGGCCTGGCTCTCCGCGCACGACGAAGCCGCGCAGGACGAAGCCGCGCAGGACGAAGCCGCGCAGGACGAAGCCGAACCTGCTCCGGAAGCCGAGCCGGCGGCATCCGCCGGTTTCGCTGACTACCCGGCCGGTTTGCTCGACGCGGCCCTGGCCGAGCAGAGGCGCCTCAGCGTGGCCGCCGTACCCGCCCTCGTCGCCCTGCCGGACGGGCGCACCGTCGGCCACTGGGCCACCACAATGGCCGAACTCGCCACGGCAACCGTTCGGAGCGGGCGAAGCGCCATCCTCTGCGTTCCCGACTACCGCGACCAGGACCAGCTCCAGGCCGCCCTCGATGCCTGCGCGCCCGCGGGAACCGTGAGCAGGGTCGATGCCCGCCAGCCCAACCCCGAGCGCTACCGCGCCTTCCTCGCCTGCCTGGAACCCACCCCGCGGATCATCCTCGGCAACCGGTCTGCGGTCTACGCGCCGGCGCACAACCTCGGGGCGATCCTGCTCTGGGACGACGGGGACCCCCTGCACTCCGAACCGCTCAGCCCCTACGTCCATGCCCGCGACGCAGCACTGGTCCGCCAGGCCCTGAGCGGGTGCGCACTGATGTTCTTCGGGCACACCCGCAGCGTGCCCGTGCAGCGGCTCCTCGAACTGGGCTTTCTCGGCGAGGCGCACCCCCTGAGCCCTCGGCATCCCCGGGTGATCCCTACTGAATTCCAGCTCAGTCCCGACCGCCAGGAGCGGACCAACCGGATCCCCTCCGCCGCCTGGCAGGTGGCCAGGGCCGCCCTCGCTGACGGACCCGTCCTCGTCCAGGTCGCGAGCCCCGGGTACGCGCCGACCCTCGCCTGCCAGACCTGCAAGAAATCGGCCCGCTGCACGCACTGCCAGGGACCGCTCGCCCTCGCGAGCGCGAACGCCGTGCCGTCCTGCCGTTGGTGCGGCAAGCTTGCGGCAGGCTGGAGCTGCCTGCACTGTGAGGGCAGGTCCCTGCGGGTGGTGTCCCTCGGAACCGGGCGCACCGCCGAGGAACTGGGCCGCGCCTTTCCCGGCGCGCTGGTCCTCGTCGCCGACGGGGAGCATCCGCTGCAGCAGATCGGGGCCGCCCCTGCCCTCGTCGTCGCGACGCGCGGTGCCGAGCCGATCCCCGAAGGCGGCTACCGGGCGATCCTCCTGCTCGACGGTGAGAAGATGCTCGCCCGCGAGTCCCTCGGCGTCGCAGAGGACTGCCTGCGCTGGTGGAGCAACGCAGCAGCCCTCGCCGCCCCCGGCGCGTCCGTCATGCTCGCCGGCGTCGGCGGGGCACTCGCGACGGCGCTCAACGCGTGGCAGCCCGGTGCCTTCGCAGCGGCAGAACTCGCTGACCGCAGGCAACTGCGCTTCCCGCCCGCCGTGCGCGTCGCCTCTGTGACGGGGACCGCCGCCGATGTCGCAGCGGCGGTCGAGGATCTCACGGACGTTCCCGGCCTCGATGTGCTCGGTCCTGTCACAACCGTCGACCCCCTCGTCCGGGCCGTCGTGCGGTTCAACTACGTCGACGGCGACGACGTCGCCAGGCTCGTGAAGGCGGCGATTGTGCGCAATGCAGCGCGCCGCCGCCGGGCCAAAGGCGCCGCCTTCCGCCCGGCACCTACACTCAAAGTACGATTCGACGACCCGGAGCTGCTCTAAATGAAACTCGTATTCGCGGGCACGCCCCAGGTGGCGGTGCCCAGTCTCCAGGCCCTTGCCGACTCGCCGCACTCCATCGCGGCGGTCATCACCCGGGCGGATGCCCCCCTCGGCCGGAAGCGTGTGCTCACCCCGTCACCCCTCGCGCAGGCCGCTGCCGGGCTCGGACTTCCGCTGCTCAAGACCAATCGCCTCGACGCTGCGGCGACGGAACGAATCGAAGCCATCGAACCCGACCTCGGCGTCATCGTCGCATACGGCGGGCTCGTGCGGGAACCCCTGCTCTCCGTTCCCCGCCTCGGCTGGATCAACCTGCACTTCTCCCTGCTGCCGCGCTGGCGCGGGGCAGCGCCCGTGCAGCGCGCCATCATGGCCGGAGACGAACGGACGGGAGCCGCGGTCTTCCAGCTCGTCGCCGAGCTCGACGCCGGCGCCGTGTTCGCGAGCTTCTCCGAACCGATCTCCCGGCACGCGACCGCCGGCGGGCTCCTCGACTCCCTGAGTCACAGCGGTGCCGTGCTGCTCAGGAACGTCGTCGACCAGCTCGAGGCCAGCACGATCGAGGCGGTGCCCCAGGTGGGCGAGCCCACCACGGCCGCCAAACTCGGCCTCGCCGACGCCAGGATCGACTGGGCCGCATCCGCTGCGGTCGTCTACAACCGGGTGCGCGGCGTGACGCCGGAACCCGGAGCCTTCACCATGCTCGGCGAAGCGCGCCTCAAGGTCCTCGACCTCGCGCCGACCCACGGCGCCCAGCCGCTTCCGGCGGGCGTGATTCGCGAATTTGACAAGAAAGTGCTGGTTGGAACCGGGACGGAGCCGCTAGAGCTCGTCACGGTGCAACCGGCTGGAAAGACACAGATGAAGGCAATCGACTGGTGGCGCGGCATGGCGGCGACGGACGTGGTCGCCTCATGAGCGTCCAACAGCACCAGGGCTTCGTCCAGCCCGCCCGCCGCGTCGCCTACGAGGTCATCGCGGCCGTTCGTGAGTCGGACGCCTACGCGAACCTGTTGCTGCCGACCCGTATCCAGCGGGCCGCCCTCAGCACGGCGGATGCCGCCCTCGCGACCGAACTGACCTACGGCACCCTGCGCATGCAGGGCTACTACGACCTCGTGATCGCGGAAGCGGCCGGCCGGCCGGTCACCGCGATCGACCCGGCCATCCTCGACGTGCTTCGCCTCGGCGCCCACCAGCTGCTCGCGACGCGCGTGGCGACCCACGCCGCCGTCAACGAATCCGTCGAACTGGCCCGGCAGGTCGGCTCCCGCGCCGCCACGGGCTTCACCAACGGCGTGCTCCGCACCATCTCCCGCTCGACCCCGGAGGAGTGGCGCGAACGGGTCCTCGCCGGAGCAGGCTCCGCGGACGACCGGCTCGCCGCCGAACACTCGCACCCGGTGTGGGTCGTGCGCGCATTCAGGCAGTCGCTGCGCCTCGAAGGCCGTGAGGACGAACTCGAAGACCTGCTTATCGCCGATAACGCCGCCCCCCGGGTCAACATGGTCGCGCTGCCGGGCATCACGACAGCAGAGGAGACCGCCGGCCTCGGCCGACCCAACGAGTACTCCCCGGTCGGGTTCATGCTCGCGGGCGGAGACCCCGTTCACCTCGTCACCGACCACGACGGCCGCATCCGGGTGCAGGACGAGGGTTCGCAGCTCGCAGCACTCACCCTGAGCCGGGCCCGCCCCATCACGCCGGGAGAACGCTGGCTTGACCTCTGCGCCGGACCCGGCGGCAAGGCGGCCCTGCTCGCCGCAGAAGCGCGCGCGGGTGGCGCCGAACTCGTTGCAAACGAGCTCGTGCCGGCGAGGGCCACGCTCGTGCGCCGCGCCCTCTCCGCGGTCCCGGGCACCGTTCCGGTCTGGGAACTCGACGGGACCCGCATCGCCGTCAACCACTCCGAGGAATTCGACCGCATCCTGCTCGACGCACCGTGCACGGGTCTCGGCGCACTGCGTCGCCGGCCGGAGGCGCGCTGGCGCAAGCTTCCGCGCGACGTCGCCGAACTCTCCGACCTGCAGTCCGGCCTCATCGACGCGGCGCTCGGCGCACTGAAGCCCGGCGGCCTCCTTGCATACGTCACGTGCTCACCGCACATCGCGGAGAGCCGCGGCATTGTCGCCACGGCGCTGAAGAAGTGGGGAGACCGGGTGCGGGCCGTCGACACGGCCGCGGTCGTCCAGGGATTCAGCGGCACCCCGCTCGACCTGCCGGGCGACGGAACGAGCGTGCAGCTGTGGCCGCACCGCCACGGAACCGACGCGATGTTCATCACCCTGCTCGAGCGCACCGCTTAGCAATACTCGTGAGGTGTCGCATATCGACGTTCGCCGGGCGAATGAAGGTCGATGTGCGACACCTCACGGAGTGGGGTGGCGTGCCTGCGGCGATAGGGTGAAGGCATGCCGATCAGGATCAGCCCCAGCATTCTCGCCGCAGACTTCGCGAACCTGGAACGCGACCTCGGTCGCATCCGCACCGCCGACCTCGTGCACGTCGACGTGATGGACAACCATTTCGTGCCGAACCTCACCTTCGGGCTCCCCGTCGCCGAGCGCATCATGCAGGTCTCTGCGCTGCCCGTCGACGCGCACCTCATGATCGAGGATCCGGAACGGTGGGCACCGAAATTCGCCGAGGCCGGAGCGTTCTCCGTGACCTTCCACGGTGAGGCGACGACCAACCCGGTCGCGCTTGCCCGCAAGCTCCGGGCAGCAGGCGCCCGCGCGGGCATCGCCCTGAAGCCGGGCACCGCCATCGAGCCGTACCTCGAGTTCCTCGCCGAATTCGACCAGGTCCTCGTGATGACCGTCGAGCCCGGTTTCGGCGGCCAGAGCTTCCTGCCGTCGACCATGCGCAAGCTCCGCACGGTGGCGGATGCCGTCAGGGCCAGTGGCAGGGACATCTGGCTGCAGGTCGACGGCGGCATCACGGAGGAGACCATCGTCGTGGCCGCAGAGGCGGGCGCGGATACCTTCGTCGCCGGCTCGAGCGTGTTCGGTTTCCCGGATCCCGAGGCCCGGATCGCTCTCCTGAGGACTGCTGCGACCGCGCACTCGCACGCGCACTAGTAACCTAGGGGAGTGAAAACATTCGACAACCTCTTCGCTGAACTGGGCGAAAAAGCACTCAACCGGCCGGAAGGCTCCGGAACCGTCCGTGAACTCGACGCGGGAGTGCATGCCATCGGCAAGAAGATCGTCGAAGAAGCTGCCGAAGTCTGGATGGCAGCGGAGTTCCAGAGCGACGAGGAAACCGCCGCAGAGATGAGCCAGCTGCTCTACCACGTGCAGGTCATGATGCTGGCGAAGGGGCTCACCCTCGCCGACGTCTACAAGCACCTCTGAACCGGCCGCCGCAGCGGCCGGCGCCGCCATCCCTACCCCGAGAACTGACCTGCTGAGAGTGTTGAGATGCTGAGAATTGCCGTGCCCAACAAGGGCTCCCTGTCCGAAACCGCGGCGCAGATGCTGCACGAGGCCGGGTACACCGGGCGTCGCGACCCGCGCGACCTCGTCGTGTCGGACCCGCGCAACGGCGTCGAGTTCTTCTACCTGCGTCCGCGGGACATCGCCACCTACGTCGGCAGCGGGGCGCTCGACGTCGGAATCACCGGCCGGGACCTTCTGCTTGATTCCGGCTCCCCGGCACGGGAGATCGCGAGCCTCGACTTCGGCGACTCGACCTTCCGCTTCGCGGGCCCCGCCGGACGCTTCGGCGAGCTGAGCGACCTCGAAGGGCTCCGCGTCGCGACGAGCTACCCCGGTCTCGTCGAAGCCTTCCTGGCCCGTCACTCCGTCACGGTCACCCTCGTGACCCTCGACGGCGCCGTCGAGTCCGCCGTCCAGCTGGGTGTCGCGGATGCTGTCGCCGACGTCGTCTCGACCGGAACGACCCTGCGCAAGGCCGGCCTCGAGATCTTCGGCCCGGTCATCCTCGAATCGACGGCGGTCCTGATCACCTCCGAGAACGAGAACGCCGGCATCCACACGCTCCTCCGCCGTCTGCAGGGCGTGCTCGTCGCCCGCCAGTACGTGCTGATGGACTACGACATCCCGCTCGTCAAACTCGACGCGGCCTGCCTGCTCGCCCCCGGAATCGAGTCACCCACGGTGTCGAGCCTGCACGACCCCGACTGGGTCGCCGTGCGCGTGATGGTCCCGCGTCACGACAGCAACCACATCATGGACGCCCTCTATGAGCTCGGCGCCCGGGCCATCCTGATCAGCGCCATCCACAACGCCCGCCTGTAGAACCCGATTGTGGGCAGAATAGCAACGGGCGGAACAACACTGGGCAGCAGAGCCCCGGAGGTGCAATCGTGAGTCTTGCCGTGCGGGTCATCCCGTGCCTCGACGTGGCCAACGGCCGGGTCGTCAAAGGCGTCAACTTCCAGAACCTCAGGGACGCGGGCGACCCGGTCGAACTGGCGCGACGGTACTACGAGCAGGGTGCAGACGAACTCACGTTCCTCGACGTCACCGCGACCGTCGACAACCGGGCGACGACGTACGACGTCGTGCGCGCCACAGCGGAGCAGGTCTTCATCCCGCTCACCGTCGGCGGCGGGATCCGGGGAGTCGAAGACGTCTCGCGGCTGCAGGCGAGCGGCGCTGACAAGGTCGGCGTCAATAGCGCCGCAATCCTCCGCCCTGCCCTGATCGGCGAGATCGCCGACCGCTTCGGTTCACAGGTGCTCGTGCTGTCCCTCGACGTGAAGCGCAGCGACCGCACGGAATCCGGGTTCGTCGTGACGACCCACGGCGGCCGCACGGAGACCGACCTCGACGCCCTCGCCTGGGCCAGGCTCGCGATCGAACTCGGAGCGGGGGAGCTGCTCGTCAACTCCATCGACGCGGACGGGACCAAGAATGGCTTCGACCTCGAGCTGATCGGCCTCATGCGCGAAATCAGCAGCGTACCCGTGATCGCCTCCGGCGGCGCTGGACGGGTCGAAGATTTTCCGCCCGCGATCCGGGCAGGCGCAGACGCCGTCCTCGCGGCATCCGTCTTTCACAACGGCGAACTCAGTATCGGAGACGTCAAACACGAACTCGCCAGGGAAGGACTCGTGGTGCGCTGATGACACCCCTGCAGACCATCGAGGATGCCCTCGGGTGCGCCGTCTTCAATGCGGACGGCCTCCTGCCCGCCGTGATCCAGCAGTGGGACACCCGCGAGGTGCTCATGCTGGGCTGGATGAACGAGGAAGCCCTCCGGCGGACCTTCTCAGAGGGCCGCGTGACATTCTGGTCACGTTCGCGCCAGGAATACTGGCGCAAGGGCGACACGTCCGGGCACGCTCAGTACGTGCGCGGCGCAGCGTTCGACTGCGACGCAGACACCCTGCTCGTCAAGGTCGACCAGGTCGGCGGGGCCTGCCACACCGGAACCCACACGTGCTTCGACGGGCGGGACATCGACGTCGCCCACGGCGCCAGGCCCGATGCGACAGACCCCGATGCGACAGACCCCGATGCGACAGACCCCGACGCGACAGACGGAGAACACGCATGACGACGGATGCCCAGACGAGTACGGCCGGCACGACGACGGCCGCGCAGTTCGACGCGCTGGTAGCCGGGCACCGCGTCATCCCCGTGATCCGCGAACTCTTCGCGGACGGGGAGACCCCCGTCGGCATCTACCGCAAACTCGCGGCCGGTCAACCGGGCAGCTTCCTGCTCGAGTCGGCGGAACAGGGCGGCATCTGGTCGCGGTTCTCCTTTGTCGGGGTGTCGTCGTTCGGCGTCCTGACCCAGCAGGGTTCGGAAACCCGGTGGATCCCCTACGGCGTCGACGCCGCACGCGTCCTCGGCCCGGCAGCGGCCCAGCCGCCGCTCGAGGCCCTCGCCACCCTGTACGCCCGCTGGCAGACGCCGCGGCTTCCCGGGCACCCGCCGTTGACCGGCGGTCTCGTCGGGTTCATCGGCTGGGAGGCCGTTCGTCAGCTGGAACGCCTGCCCAACCAGCCCACCGCAGACTATGACGTACCAGGCCAGGCCTTCAGTTTCGTGGCAGACCTCGTCGCGATCGACCACAAGTTCGGCACGGTCCAGCTGATCGCCAACGTCCTGAACGACGGGATCGACGCCGCGGACACGCTCTGGGCGACCGCCCAGGCCAGGCTCGATTCGATGCAGGCCAGGCTCGCCGTGCCTGCGGAGGCCTGGCTCGCCGAGGTCGACATGTCGGCCCCCGCGACGATGCGCGCCCGCACCACCCGCGACGACTTCCTGGCCTCCGTCGACACCGCCAAGCGGCACATCGTCGACGGGGACATCTTCCAGGTCGTCATCTCCCAGCGTTTCGACCAGGAGTGCACGGCCGACCCGATCGACGTCTACCGGGTGCTCCGCAGCCTCAACCCGAGCCCGTACATGTACCTGCTCGGCCTCGAGTCCGCGACAGGGGAACCGTACTGGATTGTCGGATCGTCCCCTGAGGCCCTCGTCAAGGTCCAGAACGGGCGCGTGTTCACCCACCCGATCGCCGGATCCAAGCCGCGCGGTACCACCCCGGAGCAGGACGCCGACTTCGAGACCGAGCTCGCCGGTGACCCCAAGGAAGGTGCGGAACACCTGATGCTCGTCGACCTCGCCAGGAACGACCTGCTCAAGGTCTGCGCACCCGGCTCCGTCGAGGTCACCGAGTTCAAACGCATCGAGCGATTCAGCCACATCATGCACCTCGTCTCGTCCGTCGAGGGCAACCTGCTGCAGGGGAAGACGGCCATCGACGTGTTCCGGGCGACCTTCCCGGCCGGAACCCTGTCCGGGGCGCCGAAGCCGCGGGCGCTCGAAATCATCGACGATCTCGAGCCCACCCAGCGCGGTGTCTACGGGGGAGTGGTCGGCTACTTCGGGTTCGCCGGGGACGCGGACCTGGCCATCGCCATCCGCACCGCCACGATCAGCAACGGTGTGGCCAGGGTGCAGGCCGGGGGAGGCCTCGTCGCAGACTCCGATCCCGCGAGCGAGTTCCAGGAATCGGTCAACAAGGCCGCGGCACCGCTGCGCGCCGTCGCGATCGCCAACGCCATGAAGCGGGTGCACTAGGTGAAGCGAACCGGTCGCACCCTCAAGCTCCGGCTGGTGCTCCTCGTCATCGCCGCGAGCGGACTCACGCTCCTCGCCTGGAGCCAGGTCTGGATCGACGTGCGCGTCGTGCAGGGGTCATCGACCGTCGACCTGCCGATCAGCGGTTCGACCGCAGCGGGCGCGCTGAGCGCCCTCGCCCTCGCCGGGCTCGCCCTCGCCGGCGCACTCACGATCGCGGGCCCCGTGATCCGGGTCGTGCTCGGCGCCCTCGAGGTGCTTCTCGGCTTCTCGGTCTCCCTCGGTGCCGGCCTCGCCATCGGCAACCCCGCCGCAGCGAGCGCGGCCGCGATCACCAAGGCGACGGGCATCGCGGGTAACGCCTCGATCCAGGACGGCGTCACCGCGGCCGCCCTCACACCGTGGGCCTTCGCCGGTTTCGCGGCCGGTGTCATCATGGCCGCGGCCGGTGTCGGCATCCTCGTCACGAATCGCCGCTGGCCCGGCGCGACGAGTCGATACCAGGCCGTGCGCTTCGAGCCCGCGGACGGTGCACCCGGCGGCCAGCCGGCTGCTTCCGCCGGTGAAGACGCGCGAGAGGATGCCGTCATCACCTGGGACGGGCTCACGCGCGGCGATGATCCCACCGAAACGGCCGGTGACCGGTGATCGGCGCCGCCGCTAGACTTGAGCCGCACCAGGACCCACAATCCACGCGTCCGCAGATGACGCCCATGCGTACGCAGTTGACGCCCAGAAGGAGAACCATGAGCTTCGAGTCGGTAGACCCAGGCGAAGGCCACTCGATCGCGGCCTGGACGGCTGTCGTCGTCATGCTCGTCGCGATCACGATCGGCACCGTCGCCTTCTTCCTCGATGTGCCGTGGCTGGTGTGGGCCTCTGTCGTCCTCCTCGTCCTCGGCCCGATCGCCGGGTTCGTACTGAGCCGGCTGGGCTACGGCGTCGCCGACGCAGCGCCGCACGAAAGTCATTAGCCGAGTGCTGTCCGAACTCCTCGCCGGGGCACTGTCAGACGCCGCTGAACGGCGCCTCACCCGTCCGTTCGCCGCCGTCGAATCGGCGGCCCTCGATCGCGCCCCCGCCATCGACGCACTGCACGCCCTCGCACCGGCCGACAGGGTCAAGATCATCGCGGAAGTGAAGCGGGCGAGTCCTTCCCGGGGCACCCTCGCCGAGATCTCGGACCCTGCCGCCCTCGCCGTCTCCTATGAGTTCGGCGGGGCGAGCGCCATCAGCGTGCTCACAGAGGGACGCCGTTTCCTCGGGTCCCTCGCCGACCTCGAACAGGTGCGATCCGCCGTGTCCATCCCTGTCCTCCGCAAGGACTTCATCGGCGAGCCGTACCAGGTCCTCGAGGCCAGGGCCGCGGGCGCAGACCTCGTGCTCCTCATCGTCGCGGCACTCGACCAGGCCACCCTCGGGTCCCTCCAGGCCCTCGTCCGCGAACTCGGCATGACGGCCCTCGTCGAGACCCATAGCGCCGAAGAAGTCGACCGTGCGCTGGATATCGGTGCAAGCCTCGTCGGGGTCAACGCCCGCGACCTGTCGACGTTCCAGCTCGACCAGGAGCTCTTCGGCCGCCTCGCAGACCGGATCCCCTCCGGTGTCATCCGCGTCGCCGAATCAGCGGTCAAGACGGCCGCGGACGTCGCCCACTATCGTGCCGCCGGCGCCGACGTCGTCCTCGTCGGCGAAGCGCTCGTCACGAACGATCCCATTCTCACCCTTACCGAATTTCTGGCGGTCTAAATGTCCACGTCCCTTCGAACCGAAACAGGCCCGTACTTCGGCGACTTCGGAGGCCGGTTCGTCCCGGAGTCGCTCGTCGCAGCCCTCGACGAGCTCACGAACGAATATGCGCTGGCCAAGGTCGACCCGGCCTTCGCCGCTGAGCTGATGGAACTGCACAGGAGCTACACCGGCCGACCGTCGATCATCACGGAGGTGCCGCGGTTCGCCGCGCACGCCGGCGGCGCCCGGGTGATCCTCAAGCGCGAAGACCTCAACCACACCGGGTCACACAAGATCAACAACGCCCTCGGCCAGGCGCTTCTTACCAAGCGCATCGGCAAGACCCGGGTCATCGCCGAGACCGGCGCCGGCCAGCACGGCGTCGCGACCGCGACCGTCGCCGCGCTGTTCGGGCTCGAGTGCGTCGTCTACATGGGCGAGGTCGACACCGAACGGCAGGCCCTCAACGTCGCACGGATGCGCCTCCTCGGTGCAGAGGTCGTCTCCGTCCGCA
This sequence comes from Cryobacterium sp. MDB1-18-1, assembly GCF_004402735.1. NCBI lineage: Bacteria > Bacillati > Actinomycetota > Actinomycetes > Micrococcales > Microbacteriaceae > Cryobacterium > Cryobacterium sp. MDB1-18-1. Next base: position 24,827 of record NZ_SOFR01000026.1, read on the forward strand.
CCGGGTCGCGCACCCTGAAGGACGCGATCAACGACGCCATGCGCGACTGGGTCACGAACGTCGAGACCACCAACTACATCTTCGGCACCGTCGCAGGTCCGCACCCCTTCCCCGCGATGGTGCGCGACTTCCAGAAGATCATCGGAGAAGAGGCCCGCGCCCAGGTGCTCGAACTCACCGGGCGCCTCCCCGACGCCGTCACCGCGTGCGTCGGCGGCGGCTCCAACGCCATCGGAATCTTCGACGCCTTCCTGGACGACCCTGCTGTCGCCCTCTACGGGTACGAAGCAGGCGGAGAGGGCATCGAGACCCCGCGCCACGCCGCGACCCTGACCAAGGGACGCCCGGGGATCCTGCACGGGGCGCGCAGCCTCATGCTGCAGGACGAGGACGGCCAGACCGTCGAGTCGCACTCCATCTCGGCCGGACTCGACTACCCGGGGGTCGGACCGGAGCACTCCTGGCTCTCGACCATCGGACGGGCGACGTACCTGCCCGTCACCGACGCCGCGGCGATGGACGCGTTCCGCCTCCTCAGCCGCACGGAGGGCATCATCCCGGCGATCGAGTCGGCCCATGCCCTCGCCGGAACCCTCGAGCTCGGCAAACGGCTCGGACCGGAGGCGACCATCCTGGTCAGCCTCAGCGGTCGCGGGGACAAGGACATGGAAACGGCGGGCCGATACTTCGACCTGCTCGACGAGGGTGCACAGCAGCTATGACCGCAACGACGAAGACCAGCACACCGATGACGCCCAACCGCACCAGCAGGGTCGAAGCCACGATCGCCCGGCGCAAGGCAGAGGGCGGCGGTGCCCTGATCGGCTATCTTCCCGTCGGATTCCCCACCCTCGCTGAGAGCATCGAGGCCGCGGTCGCCCTCGCGGAGAACGGCGTCGACATCATCGAGCTCGGGCTCCCGTACTCCGACCCCGTGATGGACGGCCCCGTGATCCAGGCCGCCACCCAGCAGGCCCTCGCCAACGGTTTCCGGCTCCGCCACGGAATCGAAGCCGTCGCGGCGATCACCGCACGCGTCGACGCCCCTGTCCTCGTGATGACCTACTGGAACCCGATCCTGCAGTACGGGGTCGACCGCTTCGCCGACGACCTGCTCGCCGCAGGCGGCGCAGGCCTGATCACCCCCGACCTCATCCCCGACGACGCAGCAGACTGGTTCGCGGCGAGCGACCGCACCGGGCTCGACCGGGTCTTCCTCGCCGCGCCCTCGTCGTCAGACGAACGGCTCGCCCACGCGGTCGAGGTCAGCCGGGGTTTCGTGTACGCCGTCTCCACCATGGGCATCACCGGGGCGCGTTCCGACGTCGACTCCGCAGCCCGCGTCCTGGTCGACCGGCTGCGCCTCGCCGGTGCGACGAGCGCGTGCGTGGGCCTCGGAATCTCGACTCCGGAGCAGGTGCGCGAGATCCTCGGCTACGCGGACGGCGCCATCGTCGGTTCCGCGCTGGTCAAGGCGCTGTCCGACGGGGGAGTCCCCGCCCTCGGAGCCCTGGCCGCCCGGCTTGCAGCCGGAGCGACCGGGATCCGCGCCGCCGTTTAGGGCACGCGACCGTTTAGGGTAAGTTGACCGAGGCGAGCTCCCACGCTTCCCCGCTACGAAAGGTAATACCCAGGTGTCTTTTCTGCTGAGCATTCCGAGCCCAGGCCCCGAGTGGAGTTCTTTCAACCTCGGTATGTTCCCGATCCACGCGTACGCGCTGTGCATCCTGGCCGGCATCATCGCGGCGACGGTCATGACGAGCAGGCGCCTCAGCAATCGCGGCGGCGAGCCGGGCGTCGTGCTCGACATCATCCTCTGGGCCGTTCCGCTCGGCATCGTCGGCGCCCGGGCGTACCACGTGCTCACCCACCCTGCCGACTACTTCTACGCCGGTGCGAACCCCTGGGAGGTCTTCGCGATCTGGCACGGCGGAAACGCCATCTTCGGTGCGCTCATCGGCGGGGCCGTCGGAGCATACATCGGCTGCCGGATCTCCGGCGTGAAATTCTGGTCCTTCGCGGATGCCCTCGCCCCCGGAATGCTCATCGCGCAGGCGATGGGACGCCTCGGCAACTGGTTCAACACCGAACTGTTCGGCCTGCCGACGACCCTGCCTTGGGGCCTCGAGGTGCCGTCGACCAACCCGGCCTTCCCCGTCGGGCTCCCGGCCGGCACCCTGTTCCACCCGACCTTCCTCTACGAGATGATCTGGAACACGATCGGCGTGATCGTCATCCTCCTCATCGAACGCCGGATCACGCTCCGCTGGGGCCGCGCCTTCGGTGTGTACCTGGTCTGGTACGGCCTCGGCCGCACGTTCTTCGAATCGATCCGCATCGACCCGAGCGAGATCTTCTTCGGAATCCGCACCAACGTCTGGGCAGCGATCATCGCGGTGGTCCTCGGCATCATCCTCATCGTGGTGCAGGGCCGCAGGCACCCCGGACTCGAAGTCAGCGTCTATCGCCCAGGTCGGGAATGGAAGCGCCCCGTCCCTGAGGTAGAATCTGAAGAGTTTGATACGGATTTCGAGGACCACGGTGATGAGGCCGTCGAACCCGCCGCATCGGGCGACGTTGCAGCCACAAGCACCAGCAACCCGCGCCTCCAGGCCTGAGACCGTACACCCGGCTCCCGCCTCCCTCCCGGTACGACGGGTCGGCGCGCAACTGTACGCAGATGATCTCCACCCCCGCGGGCCAGCGTCGTCCCCACTTGCCAGCTATCTCTGAGGACGGTCCCATGCCGCAGTCACCCCTCTTTTCCCGCTTCAGCACCGTTCCCCAGCCCCAGGGGCTGTACAACCCTGCCGACGAGCGGGACGCCTGCGGGCTCGCCATGGTCGCGACACTCCGCGGAACCGCCGGGCACGACATCATCACGATCGCACTCGACGCCCTCCGGAACCTCGAACACCGCGGCGCGGTTGGGTCAGACGCCGGAACCGGCGACGGCGCAGGCATCATCACCCAGATCCCGCACGACTTCCTGAGCCAGGTCGTCGAATTCGAGCTCCCCGCCGCCGGGCGGTACGCCGTCGGCAACGTGTTCCTCCCGACAGACCCGACCGAACGCAGCGCCGTCAAGCGCCAGATCGGCCGGATCGCCCAGGAGGAGTGCCTCGAGATCCTCGGCTGGCGCGAAGTCCCCGTGCGCCCCGACGAGGTCGGAAACCTGGCCAGGGCGGCCATGCCCGCGATCCAGCAGCTCTTCGTCCAGAGTTCGCGCACGGAGGACGACGGTGAACGCGTCGCGGACATCGCGCTCGACCGCCAGACCGTCCGGCTGCGGAAGCGCGCGGAGCGGGAACTCGAGACGTACTTCGCGTCGCTCTCCTGCCGCACCCTGGTCTACAAGGGCATGGTCACGACCCTCCAGCTCGAACCCTTCTACCCGGACCTCTCCGACCCGCGCTTCGTCTCGAAGCTCGCCCTCGTGCACTCCCGGTACTCGACCAACACCTTCCCGTCGTGGCCGCTCGCGCAGCCGTTCCGGATGATCGCGCACAACGGTGAGATCAACACCGTGCAGGGCAACCGCAACTGGATGCGCGCGCGCCAGTCCCAGCTCGAATCCTCCCTGCTCGGAGACCTCGCCCCGCTGCTGCCGATCGTCACCCCCGGCGGCAGCGACTCCGCGTCCTTCGACGAGGTCGTCGAGCTCCTGAGCCTCTCCGGCCGCTCCCTGCCGCACGCCGTCATGATGATGGTCCCTGAGGCCTGGGAGAACCAGACCGCGCTCGACGAGGAACGACGCGCGTTCTACGAGTACCACTCGATGCTGATGGAGCCGTGGGACGGTCCCGCGGCGATCGTCTTCACCGACGGTTCCCTCGTCGGCGCCACGCTCGACCGCAACGGGCTCCGCCCCGGCCGGTACCTGATCACCGACGACGGCCTCGTCGTGCTCGCGAGCGAGATCGGCGTGCTCGACATCGACCCCGCCCGCGTGGTCCGCAAGGGCCGGCTCCGCCCCGGCAAGATGTTCCTCGTCGACACCGTCGCGGGCCGGCTGATCGAGGACGACGAGATCAAGGCAGAACTCGCCGCGATGGAACCGTGGGGGGACTGGCTCGACGCCGGCCGGATCAACCTCAAGGACCTCCCTGAGCGCGAGCACATCGTGCACCCGCCGGCATCCGTCGTGCGCCGCCAGCGCACCTTCGGCTACACCGAAGAAGAAGTGCGCATCCTGCTCGCCCCGATGGCCCGCACCGGCGGGGAACCCCTCGGCGCCATGGGCAGCGACACGCCGATCGCCGTTCTGAGCGACCGGCCCCGGCTCATCTTCGACTACTTCACCCAGCAGTTCGCCCAGGTGACAAACCCGCCCCTCGACTCGATCCGGGAGGAGGTCGTGACCTCCCTCAAGCTCGGACTCGGGCCGGAGCGGAACCTCCTGTCCGTCGGACCGGAGCATGCGCGCCAGGTGGTCCTGGACTTCCCGGTCATCGACAACGACGAACTCGCCAAGATCCAGCACATCGACCCCGCCCCCGGCAGCCGGACGACCTCGACCATCCGGGGCCTGTACCGTTTCGACGATGGCCCGGACGCCCTGGCCAACCGCATCGACGCGATGTGCCTCGAAGTCGACGACGCCATCGAGGCCGGAGCCCGTTTCATCGTGCTCTCCGACCGCGATTCCAACAAGGATCTCGCGCCGATCCCGTCTCTCCTGATGATCGCCGCCGTGCACCACCACCTGATCCGCACGGAGAACCGGATGAAGGTCGGCATTGTCGTCGAGGCCGGTGACGTGCGCGAGGTGCACCACGTCGCGCTCCTGATCGGCTATGGCGCCTCAGCGGTCAACCCGTACCTCGCGATGGAAACCTGCGAGGACCTGGTCCGCAGCGGGTACATCACGAACGTCTCACCCGAGAAGGCCGTGCGCAACGTCATCAAGGCCCTGGGCAAGGGCGTGCTCAAGATCATGTCCAAGATGGGCATCTCGACGGTGTCGTCCTATGCGGGAGCCCAGACCTTCGAGGCCGTCGGCCTGAGCCAGGACTTTGTCGCCCAGTACTTCACCGGGACGACGAGCAAGCTCGGCGGCATCGGCATCGATGTCATCGCTGCGGAAAACGAAGCACGCCACGCCTCGGCCTACCCGGAAGATGCAGCAGTCACGGCGCACGAACGCCTCAGCACCGGCGGCGAGTACCAGTGGCGCCGCGACGGCTCCCCGCACCTGTTCAACCCGGAGACGATCTTCCGGCTCCAGCACGCGACCAGGACCGGCCGTTATGACATCTTCCGCGAGTACACCAAACTCGTCGACGACCAGGCCGAGAGCCTCATGACGCTCCGCGGCATGTTCACCTTCGACACGCACAAGCGGCACCCCGTGCCTCTCGACGAGGTCGAATCGGTCGCGTCGATCGTTACGCGCTTCGCGACCGGTGCGATGAGCTACGGCTCGATCTCCCCGGAGGCCCACGAAACCCTTGCGATCGCCATGAACCGGATCGGCGGCAAGTCGAACACCGGGGAGGGCGGCGAGGACCTCGACCGGCTGATCGACCCGCAGCGCCGCAGCGCCGTCAAGCAGGTCGCCTCCGGGCGGTTCGGCGTGACGAGCATGTACCTGTCGCACGCCGACGACATCCAGATCAAACTCGCCCAGGGAGCCAAGCCCGGTGAGGGCGGCCAGCTGCCGCCGACCAAGGTGTATCCCTGGATCGCGCGCACCCGGCACGCCACCGCGGGCGTCGGCCTGATCTCACCGCCGCCGCACCACGACATCTACTCGATCGAAGACCTCAAGCAGCTCATCTTCGACCTCAAACGGGCGAACCCGGATGCACGCATCCACACGAAGCTCGTCAGCCAGTCCGGCATCGGGGCGGTCGCCGCCGGCGTCGCCAAGGCCCTGTCGGACGTGATCCTGATCTCAGGCCATGACGGCGGCACCGGGGCGAGCCCGCTCAACTCGCTCAAGCACGCGGGGACGCCCTGGGAGCTCGGACTCGCGGAAACCCAGCAGACCCTGATGCTCAACGGCCTGCGTGACCGCGTCGTCCTGCAGGTCGACGGCCAGCTCAAGACCGGCAGGGACGTCATCATCGGCGCGCTGCTCGGAGCGGAGGAGTTCGGCTTCGCTACCGCGCCCCTGATCGTCGAGGGCTGCGTCATGATGCGGGTCTGTCACCTCGACACCTGCCCGGTCGGCGTCGCCACCCAGAACCCCGAACTGCGGAAGCGCTTCACGGGCAAGGCAGACCATGTCGTGAACTTCTTCGAGTTCATCGCCCAGGAGGTGCGCGAGTACCTCGCGGAGCTCGGCTTCCGCAGCCTCCAGGAGGCCGTCGGCCACCACGAGATCCTCGACGTCGACGGCGCGCTCGAACACTGGAAGACGGCGGGCCTCGACCTCGCGCCGATCCTCGACGGACCGGACTTTCCGGATTCCGAGCCGAGGCAGTTCGGTCGACCCCAGGAACACGAACTCGACAAGCACTTCGACAACGAGCTGATCAGGCGCGCGGGAAGCGTGCTCGAGCACGGCGGCCGGGTCGAGATCGCCCTGCCGATCCGCAACACCGAACGGGCCGTCGGCACGATGCTCGGCCACGAGGTGACGATCCGGCACGGCGAGAACGGCCTTCCGGCCGGCTCGATCGACGTGACGCTGACCGGTTCGGCCGGACAGTCGTTCGGGGCCTTCCTGCCGGGCGGGATCACCCTCAGGCTGGAGGGCGACTCGAACGACTACGTCGGAAAGGGTCTCTCCGGCGGTCAGATCGTGGTTCGCCCCGACCGTTCGAGCATCTTCTCCGCCGAGGAGAACGTCATTGCCGGCAACGTGATCGGCTACGGCGCCACCCAGGGCAGCATGTTCATCCGCGGCATCGTCGGGGAACGGTTCCTGGTGCGCAACTCCGGAGCGACTGCGGTCGTCGAAGGCGTCGGTGACCACGCCCTCGAATACATGACGGGCGGGCTCGCCCTGATCCTCGGCCGGACCGGGCGCAATCTCGGTGCCGGCATGAGCGGCGGCACAGCATACGTGTACGGACTCCGCACGGAGGACGTCAACAGCCAGGCGCTCGAGTCCGGGGAGCTCACGCTCCTCCCGCTCGGAAGCGCCGACAGGGAGATCGTCAGCGATCTCCTCGAGCAGCACAGAGACCAGACGGATTCCGTGCTCGCCGCGGCTCTCCTGTCGGATCTCGAAACAACCATGTCCACATTCGTCAAGGTGCTGCCGCGGGACTACGCCGCCGTCCTGGCGACCAGGCAGAACGCCGTCGCCGAGGGTCTCGACCCCGACGGCGACGTCGTCTGGAACCGCATCCTGGAGGTTACCAATGGCTGATCCGAAGGGATTCCTCACAACGAAGGCGCGCGAACTGCCGCCGCGTCGGCCGGTGTCCGTGCGCCTGATGGACTGGAAAGAGGTCTACGAACAGGGAGACGCCGCCGTTCTCAAACGGCAGGCCGGCCGCTGCATGGACTGCGGTGTTCCCTTCTGCCACCAGGGCTGCCCGCTCGGCAACCTGATCCCAGAGTGGAACGATCTGACCTGGCGCGAGGAAGGCAGGCAGGCCATCGAGCGCCTGCACTCCACGAACAACTTCCCTGAGTTCACCGGACGGCTCTGCCCCGCCCCGTGCGAGTCGGCGTGCGTCCTCGCGATCAGCCAGCCTGCCGTGACGATCAAGCAGGTCGAGGTCTCGATCATCGACCAGGCCTTCGCCAGCGGCTGGGTGCAGCCGCAGCCGCCGGGGCGCCTGACCGGTAAGACGGTTGCCGTCGTCGGATCGGGGCCCGCGGGTCTCGCCGCAGCCCAGCAGCTCACCCGCGCGGGTCACACGGTCGCCGTGTTCGAACGCGACGACCGGATCGGCGGACTGCTGCGTTACGGCATCCCCGACTTCAAGATGGAGAAGAAGCACCTCGACCTGCGCCTCGCGCAGATGACGGCGGAGGGAACCCGGTTCCGCGCCGGCGTGAACATCGGCGTCGACATCACCTGGGACGACCTCCGTGCCCGGTACGACGCCGTGGTCGTCGCGACGGGTGCGCTCGTACCCCGCGACCTGCCCGTCCCCGGCCGCGACCTCCCCGGAGTGCACTTCGCGATGGAATACCTCGTGCAGCAGAACCGCACGGGCGCGGGGGACACGGTCGACAGCCAGATCACCGCGGAGGGCAAGCATGTCGTCGTCCTCGGTGGTGGCGACACCGGCGCCGACTGCATCGGAACTGCGCACCGCCAGCTCGCGGCATCCGTCACGAACCTCGCGATCGGCAGGCAGCCCGGCACCGAACGGCCCGAACACCAGCCGTGGCCGATGTCCGCGACCCTGTTCGAGGTCTCGAGCGCCCACGAAGAGGGCGGAACCCGCGAATACCTCGCCTCGACGATCGAGTTCCTCTCCAACGAGGCAGGCGAGGTTCGCGCGATCCGCGTCGCTGAAACCGAGTACCTCGATGGCCGGCGCGTGCCCAAGGCGGGTACGGAACGTGAAATCCCCGCGGACCTCGTACTCCTCGCACTCGGATTCACCGGCCCGGAATCGGCGGAGCTCACCAGCCAGCTGCACGTGCCGCTCGATGGGCGGAGTAATGTCGTTCGAGACGGTAACTACCAAACCAGCCATGAGGGCGTGTTCGTCGCCGGCGATGCCGGTCGCGGACAGTCCCTCATCGTCTGGGCGATCGCTGAAGGTCGTGCTGCTGCAGCCGCCGTCGATCGATTCCTCGAAGGTGAGACACAACTACCTGCTCCGGTCAAACCGACCGACCATGCCTTCGCCATCTAACGGTCCCTGTGAAGTGAGCGATTAGCCGGAGGACGCCACCAAGCGGCCTCCAGAACCACAGAACAAGAATGCGCCTACCCGGCGCGGAAAACGGAGCACTTTCAGAATGAGACGCGCCAAAATTGTCGCCACCCTCGGGCCGGCAGCCGCCAGTTACGATCAAATTCGAGCCCTGATCGACGCGGGTGTCGATGTCTGCCGGATGAACCTCAGCCATGGTGACTACACCGTGCACGAGGCCGTCTACGCGAACATCCGCAAGGCAGCGAATGATTCCGGTCGCGCGGTCGCAGTCCTGGTCGACCTGCAGGGCCCGAAGATCCGGCTCGGCAAGTTCGAGGGCGGCCCTTATGAACTGGCCGTCGGCGACATCTTTAAGATCACCACGGAAGACGTGCTCGGCACGAGGGAACTCTCCGGCACGACGTACAAGGGCCTGCCCAACGACGTCAAGCCCGGCGACTTCCTGCTGATCGACGACGGCAAGGTCAAGGTCGAGGTCGTCGCGACAAACGGCATCGTCGTCACGACGCGCGTCATCGTCGCCGGCCCGGTCTCGAACAACAAGGGCATCAACCTGCCCGGTGTTGCCGTCAACGTTCCCGCACTGTCCGAGAAGGACGAAGCAGACCTGCGCTGGGGCCTCCGCCTCGGCACCGACCTGATCGCCCTCTCCTTCGTGCGCGACGCGGCAGACATCACCCGCGTGCACGAGATCATGGCAGAGGAGGGCCGCAAGGTCCCCGTCATCGCCAAGATCGAGAAGCCGCAGGCCGTCGAGCACCTCGAAGAGATCATCGACGCCTTCGACTCGATCATGGTCGCCCGTGGCGACCTCGGCGTCGAGCTCCCGCTCGAAGCCGTGCCGATCGTGCAGAAGCACGCCGTCGAGCTCGCCCGCCGGATGGCCAAGCCGGTCATCGTCGCGACGCAGATGCTCGAATCGATGATCCACAGCCCGGTCCCGACGCGTGCGGAAACGTCCGACGTCGCGAACGCCGTTCTCGACGGCGCGGACGCGGTCATGCTCAGCGGCGAGACCAGTGTCGGCGAATACCCCGTCGTCACGGTTCAGACCATGGCGCGGATCGTCGCATCCACCGAAGACCACGGCCTGGAGCGCATCGCGCCGCTCACGAACAAGCCGCGCACCCAGGGCGGGGCGATCACCCTCGCCGCGATCGAGGTCGCGGAATTCGTCGACGCGAAGTTCCTCTGCATCTTCACCGAATCCGGAGACTCCGCCCGCCGGATGTCCCGCCTGCGGTCGAAGATCCCGATGCTCGCCTTCACGCCTGAGCCCGGCATCCGCCGCCGCCTCGCGCTCACCTGGGGCGTGCAGACGTACCTCGTGGACCGGGTCACGCACACGGACTCCATGTTCGGCCAGGTCGACGACATCCTGCTCGGCCAGGGCCTGGCCCAGCTCGGTGACAAGGTCGTCGTCATCAGCGGTTCCCCTCCCGGAATCGCCGGCTCGACGAACGACATCCGGGTGCACCGCATCGGCGACGCCCACAACGAGGTTGCTCCGGCATACGTCAAGCAGTAGTCCCGTTGGAAGGAAAGCCCCGTCGACCGTTTCGGTCGGCGGGGCTTTTCCAGTGTCCGGGCGGGATCAGTCCGTCGTGCCCAGGAACGCGATGGCCGCGTCGCGGAAGGCGCGGGAGGTCGGGGCGTTGAAGTGGTTGCGGCCGGGGATCTCGAAGAACGATCCGGCAGGCGTGGCCTCCGCGAGGGCCCGCGAAGCCTCGAGGATTCGATCCTCGCTCCCGGTCGCGAACAGGAGCGGCTGGGACGGCGCGTTGTCTGGTCCGGGCTGGGGACCGCCGCGCATGCCCTCGACGAGCGCGACGAGCGCCTCGAGATCGTTGCCCGGCAACGCCTTGGCCATGGTGAGGTACGCGCCAGTGAGCCGGTCGCCCACCTCGGTGCCGTGTTCGATGTGCGCGCGGGCATCGGCGACCTGGAACCGCGTGAGCGGGTCACCGTCCGGAATGCCGCCGAGTACCGCGCGGGTCACGCGCCCCTCGAGCTCACTCGCCGCCTGCCAGCCGACCCGTGCGCCCAGGGAGTAGCCCGCGTAGGCGACCTCGTCGAGCAGGTAGGCGTCGAGGACCTGTTGCACGTCGGCGACGAGCGTGTCCATCGTGTACGCGGAGGGGGAGTGCGGCTTGTCGCTCAGGCCGTGGCCACGCTGGTCGATCGCGATCACGTGGAAGCCCGCGCGCAGGAGGTCCCTCGTCCAGCCGGTGGCGTGCCAGTTCGCGACGGCGCTCGACGCGAAGCCGTGCACGGCGAGCACGGTCGGGTCCGACGGATCACCGAATTCGTAGGTCGCGAGGTTGACCCCGTCCGCGGAGTAGACGAAGCGGTGGGCGGGCGCTGTTCGAGTGTTCATCGTCCACTATTTGACCACGCCGGCGGCCGGGGCGAGCGCTGCGGGGAGCGGCCAGGTCTCTGGCCCGGGCCGCTACTGTAGACGGGTGAGTGAACTGACAGTGAGATCCGATGCCGTGCAGCACCCCGAATTCGCGGATGCCGTGCGCCCGGCCCGGTCGCAGGCCCTGCTCGACACGATGAAGGAACGGGTCGTCATCGCCGACGGCGCCATGGGGACGATGCTGCAGGAGCACAACCCCACCCTCGACGACTACCAGCAGCTCGAGGGCTGCAACGAGATCCTGAACGTGAGTCGTCCCGACATGATCGAGGCGATCCACGGCGCGTACCTCGACACCGGCATCGACGCCGTCGAGAGCAACACCTTCGGAGCCAACTGGTCGAACCTCTCCGACTACGACATCGAGGACCGCATCGAGGAACTCGCGAGGCTCGGAGCGGCGATCGCCAGGAAGAGCGTCGAGGACTACGAGTACAGGGACGGCCGGGTGCGCTGGGTGCTCGGTTCGATGGGTCCGGGCACCAAGCTCCCGAGCCTCGGCCACACCACATACGCCCACCTCAAGGCGACCTTCGCCGAGCAGGCCGTCGGTCTCATTCGCGGCGGTGCCGACGCCTTCCTGATCGAGACCTCCCAGGACCTGCTCCAGACCAAGTCCGCGGTGAACGGCTGCAAGCAGGCCATCGCGGAGACCGGCATCCGCCTGCCGATCTTCGTCGAGGTGACCGTGGAGACCACAGGCACCATGTTGATGGGGAGTGAGATCGGGGCGGCGCTCACGGCGCTCGAACCCCTCGGCATCGACGCGATCGGCCTGAACTGCGCCACCGGTCCGACAGAGATGAGCGAACACCTGCGCCATCTCGCGCGCTACTCGCACGTTCCGGTGATGTGCATGCCGAACGCCGGCCTGCCGATGCTGACGGCGACGGGGGCGAGCTACCCGCTCACGCCGGACCAGCTCGCGACGGCGCACGAACAGTTCGTCAAGGAGTTCGGGCTGGGCCTCGTCGGCGGATGCTGCGGGACGACTCCCGCGCACATGCGCGCGGTCGTCGACCGCCTGCGCGGCGCCACCGTCAGTGCACGCACGATCGAAGAGGACTCCGGCGTCGCGAGCCTCTACCAGCATGTCAGCTTCGACCAGGACAGTGCCTTCCTCGCGATCGGGGAGCGCACGAACGCCAACGGCTCCCGGGCATTCCGCGACGCCATGCTCGAGGAACGCTGGGACGACTGCGTCGACATCGCCCGCGCCCAGGTCCGCGACGGCGCCCACCTGCTCGACGTCTGCATCGACTACGTCGGGCGGGACGGCGTCGCCGACATCCGCCAGGTCATCTCCCGGCTCGCGAGCGCTTCGACCCTGCCGCTCGTCGTCGACTCCACAGAGCCTGCGGTGCTGCAGGCGGGCATGGAACTCATCGGCGGACGCCCGGTCGTGAACTCGGTCAACTTCGAGGACGGCGAGGGACCCGGCAGTCGCTTCGGCCGGATCATGCCGCTCGTCAAGGAACACGGAGCCGCCGTGATCGCCCTCACCATCGACGAGGAGGGCCAGGCCCGCACCGCAGAGCACAAGGTGCGCATCGCGACCAGGCTCGTCGAGACCCTCGTGAACGACTGGGGGATGCGGGTCGAAGATATCATCGTCGACGCCCTGACCTTCCCGATCGCCACGGGCCAGGAGGAAACCCGCAGGGACGGGATCGAGACGATCGAGGCGATCCGGCAGATCAAGGCGAAGTATCCCGGCATCCACACCACGCTCGGCGTCTCGAATGTGTCCTTCGGGCTGAACCCGGCGGCCAGGTCGGTGCTCAACTCGGTGTTCCTGCACGAGGCGACAGCGGCCGGGCTCGACTCCGCCATCGTCAACTCGGCCAAGATCGTTCCGCTCGCCTCGGTGCCGGACGACCGCCGTACGGTGGCGCTCGACCTGGTCTGGGATCGCCGCGAGTACGACGTCGACGGCAACCTGACCTACGACCCACTGGCCGCGCTCCTCGACCTGTTCGCCGGTGTCGACTCCGCCGCACTGAAGGACGAGCGCGCGGCCGAGCTCGCGGCCCTGCCGGTCGGCGAGCGCCTCGAGCGACGCATCATCGACGGAGAGGCCAAGGGGCTCGAGGCCGACCTCGACCTCGCCCGCGCCGGAGGGATGAGCGCCCTCGACATCGTCAACGTTCACCTGCTCGCCGGCATGCAGATCGTCGGCGCCCGGTTCGGCAGCGGAGAGATGCAGCTGCCGTTCGTGCTGCAGTCCGCCGAGGTGATGAAGGCCGCCGTCGCGCTCCTCGAGCCGCACATGGAGAAGTCGGAGGCAGCGGGCAAGGGCACGATGGTCCTCGCGACCGTGCGCGGCGACGTGCACGACATCGGCAAGAACCTCGTCGACATCATCCTGACCAACAACGGTTACGACGTCGTGAACATCGGGATCAAGAAGACGATCAACGAGATCATCGCGGCCGCGGAGGAGCACAACGCCGACGTGATCGGGATGAGCGGCCTGCTGGTCAAGTCCACGGTCGTGATGAAGGAGAACCTGCTCGAACTGAACAACCGGGGGCTCGCGAAGAAGTGGCCCGTGATCCTCGGCGGCGCAGCCCTCACCCGCGCCTACGTCGAGGAAGACCTCGCCGGACTGTTCGAGGGGCAGGTCCGGTACGCCAGGGACGCCTTCGAGGGCCTGAAGCTGATGGAGCCGCTCGTGGCCATCGCCCGCGGCGCAGACCCGGCATCCGTCGGCCTGCCGCCGCTGAAACAACGCATTCACAAGCGCAGCCTGCTCACCGTCACCGAGCCGGACGCCATGCCGGTGCGCAGCGACGTGGCAGCAGACAACCCGGTGCCCGTTCCGCCGTTCTGGGGGACCAGGATCGTCAAGGGCGTCGCCCTCGCCGAATACTCGGCCTTCCTCGACGAGAGGGCGACCTTCATGGGCCAGTGGGGCCTCAAGCCCAGCCGCGCGGAAGACGGCGCCAGCTACCAGGAACTCGTCGACACCGAGGGCAGGCCGCGGCTGCGGTACTGGCTCGACCGGATCCTCGCGGAGGGCATGCTCGACGCCTCCGTCGCGTACGGCTACTTCCCCGCATACAGCGAGGGCAACGACCTCGTGGTGTTGCACCACGACGACGACCCGGACGGGCGCCTCGGCACGCCGGGCCTGCTCGCGCCCGACGGCGGTTCCGGCGGAGCGGTCGGCACCGAACGGTTGCGATTCTCCTTCCCGCGCCAGAGACGGGACCGGCACCTGTGCCTGGCCGACTTCGTCCGTCCGCGCGAGTCCGGGCAGGTCGACGTCGTCGCCCTCCAGCTCGTCACGGCCGGCGCCAACGTCGACAGCGTGACCGCGAAGCTCTTCGCTGCGAACAAGTACCGCGATTACCTGGAGCTGAACGGTCTCACCATGCAGCTGACCGAGTCCCTCGCCGAGTACTGGCACGCTCGCGTGCGCTCAGAGCTCGGTCTCGGCGCCGAGGACCCGGCCGACGTGGCCGGCATGTTCAAGCTCGAATACCGCGGCGCCCGTTTCTCACTCGGCTATCCGGCCTGCCCCGAGATGGAGGACCGCCGCAAGGTCGTCGAACTGCTCAGGCCCGAGCGGATGGGTGTCGTGCTGTCTGAGGAGCTGCAGCTTCATCCGGAGCAGTCGACGGATGCGTTCGTGTTCCATCACCCGGAAGCGAAGTACTTCTCGGTCTAGCGTCGCCCGGCGATGGCGCGCTCCTGGCGGCGGGCAGTTTCGCCCGGCGCAGGGCGGCGAGGGCCGCCGGGCCGACCAGGAAGATGCCGAGCACCGTCGTGACGGCGCGAACGGTGTCCCAGGTCAGCGTCGACGTGACGAGCGAGTAGAGGCCGAAGGAGGCCAGGTTCGTGCCCAGGGACGCTCCGGGGGAGTAGGAGATGCCGGTCCCCGTTCCAACGGCGAACGGCCAGAACCACAGGTTCATCACGAGCCCGAACAGGTAGGACGCGACGACGCCGTACCCGGCCAGGAGCGCGATCTCGAGGCGTGCCCTGGCACGCGGGCCGAGTCGCCCACCGGCGCGCAGGCGTGGCAGCAGGGCTGCACCCGCGCCGACCCAGCCGCAGGCGAACATCTGGAACGGGGTCCACGGCCCGAACCCGCCCCAGAGCACCGAAGACACGGCGATGGTCAGCAGCCCGAGCAGCAGCCCGAACCGGGCACCGTAGACCCGTCCGGCCAGGATGAGCAGGATGAACACGGCCTCGATACCGCCGACGCCCGTGCCCGCGATCCGGACCGCAGCTCCCACTGCCGCGAGCACCCCGAGCAGGGCCACCGTCTTCGCGGTGTACATCTCGCGGTCCACCACGAGGGCGAGCGCGACGATCACGGCGGGCACGAGGGCGAACGCGACGAACGGAACAGCGCCCTGCGCGTCCCGGGGAACGGCGGTCGCGAACAGCGGCCAGCCGAAACCCGCGGCGGCGAGCAGGCTGCCACCCCACAACACCGCGGATGTCCACCGCCCGCTGCGGCGCTTCACGGCGTCACCGGCTTGTCCCGGCCCGGAGTACCGACAGCTGAGGCTGCGCCCGACGCCCCGGCGCCGATGTACAGCTCTGCACTCAGGCACCCGGCCTCGAGGTGCAGGGTCCGGGTGGCGAAAGACCGGGAGAAGTCGTGGTCGTGCGTCGCGAACAGCACCGCGGATTCCCGGCTGGACGCGCGTTCCAGCGCCGTGCCCACGAGCGAACGGGCTGCGGCGTCGAGGCCTCGGGTCGGCTCATCGACGAGCAGCAGGGCAGGGGTGTCCGCGAGCTGGATCGCGATCGCGAGGCAAAGCCGCTGGCCCGCGGACAGGTCCCGCGGGTGACGCTCGAGGAGGGGAGCTGCTGCGGCGGAGTCGTGCCCCAGAAGCCGCGCGAACGTCCCGGCTGTGGAACCCGGTGCGAGGCCCGCGCGTGGTCCCGCTCGTCGCCGCGTCGACCGGTCACTGCGGCGGCATTCGTCCGCGACCGTCGTAGCGAAGAACAGGTCGTCGAAATTCTCCGGAACGAGCGCGACCGCCCGGCGCCGGTTCCTCCTGTGCATGGCCGAAACATCCTGCCCGGCGACGATCACGGTGCCACGGGTCGACGGCAGCGCGAGCGCGTTCAGGAGGCTGCTCTTGCCCGCGCCGTTCCGGCCCTCGAGGGCGACGATCTCGCCGGCTGCCAGCTCGAGTGACACCGCGTCGACGACGGTCCGGTCGCCGTGTCGAACCGTCAGCCCGCGGATGCCGGCGAGCGGCTTTCCGGCGAACGGCACCGCGGCGCGCAGCCCGGCCTCCGACTCCGATCCGGGACTCGGACGGTGCCCGGCCCGTGCGTTCCTGCTCGGGACGCTGCGATCGCCGACCCGGTTCGGCGGCTGATCACCCGGAGGCAGCATGCGCGCGCGGTGCCCGTCGAGCACGAGCCAGGCATCCGCGAAAGTTTCGAACTCGCGGCTGTTGTGCTCGGCGACCACGACGCAGACTCCGGCCTCGTGGGCCAGCCGGTCGAGCACGCGGAGGACCCTGTCCCTCGCCTCGGTGTCGAGTTCGGCGAGTGGTTCGTCGACGAGCAGGAGCACCGGCCGGCAGATCAGGGCGCCACCGAGGGAGACGAGGGTGGCCTCCCCGGCGGAGAGCGCCGAGACGGGGCGACCCAGCAACGGCGTGATGCCGAGTTGCGCGGCCACCTCCCGCACACGCTGCTCCACGATCACCGCGGCGACGCCGCGCACGGCGAGGGCGAAACCGATCTCCTCCGCCACGGTCTCCGCGACGAAGGACAGCCGCACGTCCTGTGGCACCAGGCCGACGAAGCCGGCGGTGTCGCGCGGGGGAGTCTCGGCCCTGTCGACGCCGGCGATCTCGATCCGGCCGTGCTGGCGGCCGCCGTGGAAGTGCTGGAACAGCCCGCTCATCGCCTGGAGCAGGCCGGACTTGCCCGAACCGGTCGGCCCGACGATGACCGTGAGGGTGCCGGGGGCGAGAGCGAGGTCGAGGTGCTCGAGGCGCCAGTCCCCGTCGAAATCGAGCGCGGCATCCGCCAGGACGACGGGCCGGTCACAGGCGCCGCCGACGGCCCCGACGGACGCGAACCCCCGCGCCTCCATCGATGCAGCGAGGGCGAGGGCGCGCTCGATGGTCTGCTCGAACACCGGGACGAGCAGGGCTGCCACGGTCCGCTCACCCCGGAGGGCAGCGGCCAGGCGGACGCGCCTGACCGAGTCCAGGAGTGCGGGAAACGTGGCCCACGCGATCACAAGCGCGCGGGAGACCGTGCGCAGCGGCCCGCGCCTGGCGCCGCGGGCGAACAGGCGGCTCACGTCGACGAGCGCGTTGAGCACCCCGAACACGAGGATCACGGCCGCGACCGGGAGCGCGCTCAGCGCCGCGTTCCCGATGCCGCCGGTCGTGACAGGTCCGAACAGCACGACGTGACTGAACGGTCCGGCGAGGGGGACTCGCGGCAGGTCGAGCAGCACCAGCCCCGTGCCCCCGCCGCCGCCGAAGAGCACCCGGTATCCGATCCGAAGCACCACGAATCCGAGCGCGAAGAGCACGGCCGCGCGGAGGGGGGCCAGGCGAAAGCGGAACACCGGGGTCGGAGCCCTAGCTCCCGGGCGTCGGAGTCTCGGTACCGGTGGTGAACACGAGGCCGAGGGACTGACCCGGCGTCACCTGGAGGCTCCCGAGGCCCTCCTGGGCGTACTCCCAGGCCGCGCCGGGGGACTGCTGGATCCACAGCGCCCAGTATGCGTATGCGGGCGCCATCGACTGGCACGATTCGACGAACGAGGCCTGGCCCGTGACCGTGACGGTCTCGTCGGCGGCAGGGCGCCCGTTCACGCGGCAGACGACCTGGTCGCCGTACTGGACGGTTCCCTCGGTCGCGACGGCCGCGGTCTTCATGACGGCGCTTGCAGCGATCGTGGTCGCCGTCCCGGTGTCCACACAGTCGGTGATCTTCGGTGCGGCGAGGGTTCCGAAATCGACGACAACCCTCACCCCGGAACAGGCCTCTGGCGAGGCGGACTCCGTGGCGGCGGCCGTTGCTGCGGCTCCGGGCGCGGCTGTCCCGCTGGGCGACGTGGACGGGCCGGTGGCGCAACCGCTGAGCGCCAGCGCTCCGAGCAGGGTGAGCGTAACGAGTACTGGCATCTTCATGCCCCCCAGAATACTGAGCGGCAGGCGGGAATCGGAATTCGTCAGACGCGCAGGGTCATCGTGCCGGAGCATGCCCGCGGTGCTGTCCCCGGGACAGAGTCAGAGCGCCGGCACCCGCTCTGCCGGCAGGGGAGACCCCGGCGGGGTGCCGTCGCCGAACGGACGCCCGCCCAGGGCCTCGCGACCAGACGGTTCGAGCCAGCCACGGGCATCCGGCCCCTTCGGGACGATGCCGCTCGGATTGATGTCGCTGTGGGTGACGTAGTAGTGCCGCTTGATCTGTTCGAGGTCGATCGTGTCGCCGAAACCCGGCGTCTGGAAGAGGTCCCTCGCGTATGCCCACAGGACAGGCATCTCGCTGAGCTTGTTGCGGTTGCACTTGAAGTGGCCGTGATACACGGCGTCGAACCGTGCGAGCGTCGTGAAGAGCCGGATGTCGGCCTCGGTGATCGTGTCGCCGACAAGGAAGCGCTGGGTCGCGAGGCGCTCCTCGAGCCAGTCCAGGCGGGCGAAGAGGGCGTCGTATGCCCGCTCGTAGGACTTCTGGCTGCCGGCGAAGCCGCACTTGTAGACGCCGTTGTTGACGTCGTGGAAGACCAGGTCGGCGACCTCGTCGATCTCGGCGCGATGCTCGACCGGATACAGATCGGGAGCACCCTCACGGTGATACTCCACCCATTCGGTTTCGAAGTCGATCGTGATCTGCGGGTAGTTGTTGGTGACGACCCGTCCGCTCGGAATGTCCACGATCGCGGGAACGGTGATGCCGCGCGGGTAATCCGGGAATCTCGCGAAATAGGCCTGCTGAAGCCGTTCAATGCCGAGCACCGGGTCAACGGCGCCGGGGTCGAGGTCGAAGGTCCAGCTGTTCCTGTCGTGCGTCGGTCCCGGCAGGCCCAGCGAGATGACCGCCTCCAGCCCGAGCAGGCGCCGGACGATCGCGGTCCGGTTCGCCCACGGGCACGCCCGCGCGGCCACGAGACGGTACCGGCCGGGCTCGACGGGCCAGCCGTCACGGGCGTCCCGGGTGATGCGGTCCTCGATGTAGTGGGTGTCGCGATCGAAGGGCTGTCCGGGTTCGATGTAGCTCGGCGTCAGGTCTGCGCCCTCGGGCTCTGGGGTGGTCATCCTTCAACGGTAGCGGCGGCGCGAGAATTTACCTCGCGGTAACGGAGTCGCGTCATCTTCGACGCAGTGCAGCGGCTACTCTCCGAGGAAGGCATTCAGAGGAGATACTGCATGATCGGTCGCGTTGACCCGTTTATCGGCACCGAGGTTACGGACCTTCCTCCCCAGACCGGCCTCGCCGCCACCTGGTGGTGGCCGAAGCCTCAAATCGGGAACACGCACCCGGGCGCTACCTACCCGCTCGGGATGGTATCGGCCTGCGCGTATTCGGGGGCCTATCCGACAGGGTACGGCCGGTACGACCTCTCTCTCGAGGGCATCCCGCCCCTCCTGCACGAGCGTCACCTCGCTTCGGGATTCGCGCACTTCCAGCAGTCCGGTACCGGCGCCATCCGAAAGTACTACAACTACTTCCGCGTCACGCCGATGATCGAACCACTCGACGTGCTCGGTCGGACCTGGGAGCTGACCGACGAACAAGCCGAGCCGGGCTGGTATTCAGGAACCCTCGACTCCGGCATCACCGCAGAGCTCACCGTCGGGCCGAAGAGTGCGGTGCACCGGTATACCTTTCCGGCACATTCCAAGGCGCGGGTGGTCATCGACTTCTCGCACGGTGGACTGTCGATTCCGTACGGCGCCACGATCCCGGTGCGGGCCCATCTCGAGTGCCTCGAGCCCGGAGTCGCCAGCGGGGAGATCGTGGTGGAGGGCGCCCCTCTTTCGGTGTACATCGAGTGCGACAACCCCCAGTGGCGTCAGATGCTCTGGTACGACAGACGCCTGATGCCGGGTGGGACCCGGCTCGACTTCGACCACATCCGCCCGACGACCTTGCGCCCGTTCGGCCTGATGTGGGCCGGTCCGAGCGAGGAGGGCCAGACGATCGAGCTGCGGATCGGATTCTCCCTGCGGGGCGTCGACCAGGCCAAGCGCAACCTCGAGGCGGATTGCGGAACCGGACCGGCGCAGTTCACGCCCCGCCGGGAGCGGACCCAGAAGGTCTGGCGCAAAAAGCTCAAGGGCATCACGGTCAGGACACCGTCTGCCGCTCGCCAGACGGTGTTCTCGACGGCGCTCTACCACGCCCTGATCAAGCCCTGCCTGGCCCCCTCGGAGAGCCCGTTCTGGCCGACGGACGGACCGTTCGTCTTCGACATCAGCACCATGTGGGACATCTACCGCACCCAGCTTCCCCTGATCACTGCGCTGATGCCGGAACGAGCGGTCGAGCTCGCGAACGCGATGATCACCATCTCGGAGGAGGAGGGCAACTTCCCCATCGGGTACCGGATGGCCCGCGGAAGCGACCGTTTCTCACGGCAGGCGAGTGCTCTCGCCCATACCTTCCTCGCCGACCTGTGCCAGCTCGGCCTCCCCGGAATCGACTGGGACTGGGCCCTCGTGCACATGTCCGACGACCTGCGCCGCACCTACGGCGAGGAGTTCCTGGTTCACGGGGAGGCGCATCCGATCAGCCACACCCTCGACCTGGCATTCGGATACTGGTGCACCGCGAAGGTCGCCGGGCACGTCGGCGACAGGGCCCTCGTCGAGCAGTTCGTCGCCCTCGCTGAACGCTGGGTGAATGCGTACGACCCGGTCACCGGTCTCCTGAAGGACTCCACGTACTATGAGGGCACCCGGCACAACTACTCGTTCCGGCTGGTTCAGGACATGGATGCCCGCATCGCTCTGAGTGGAGGGGCCGAGCGGTTCATCGCCCAGCTCGACGAGTTCTTCGGCTACGGCGCCGAGCCGGTGAAGCAGCTCGTCCGGGGCTCCGGCCCGGAGGAAGTCATCGCCGGCTACCGACTCGGCCGATTCGAGGGGCTCAACAACGAGCCCGACATGGAAGCGCCGTGGTCGTACCATTACGTGGGCCGGCCGGACCGCACGGCCGAGATCGTGCACAACATCGTGCATCAGCAGTTCGGCACCGGCCGGGGAGGGCTGCCAGGAAACGACGACTCCGGCGGGCTCAGTTCCTGGTTCGTCTGGGCGTCACTCGGGCTGTTCCCGGTGGCCGGCCAGAACATCTTCCTCGTCAACGCACCCTCCTTCGAGAAGTCGACGTTTTCTGTCGGTAAGCACTCGTTCACCATCCGTACTCGTGGATTCATTGAACCGACACCGGGCGGACCCGTACAGTATGTGCAGGCTATGGAATTCAACGGGGAACCGCTCGGGCGCACCTGGCTCAGTGGGAATGAATTCCACGCCGGTGGCGAACTCGTCGTGGAGTTGGGGCCTGAGCCCGGCAGCTGGGGAACGACGGACTTCCCACCCTCGACGCCATCATCCTTGTCACCATCACGAGCGTCACGATCCACGGGAGAGACACCATGAATTCTGTTGAGAACCGGCTTGTCATCGTGGTCCGGGCCGATCCGGTCATCTGCGGCCACTCCGTCGAAGCGCGTAATCTCGCTGAGACCGCGCTCGAGCGTGGCTTCGACGAGGTGCGCATCGTGACGTGGCCGATCGACAAGCTCCAGGCCTCCGGACTGCCGCTCAAACCGCTCGATTCCGTGCTGCCATACAGTCCCGGGATCTTCGTCGACCGCCCCGCACCGGTCGGGGACTACAAGGTGCTCGACGGGCGCCACCTCGCCGGGGTCACCGGCCGGCTGATCGAGCTCTTCACCGATGGCGTGCCCACGGTCTGCCTCTCGCTCTACCTCACGCCGCACACGCTCGCGGTCTCCGACGCCGTGCGCGCTGCCTGGGGGACCGGGCTGCCCGTCAACGTGACCACGATCGCGGAAGCCGTGGGTTCGGACGTCACGAATGTCGTGCGCACCGCGGTCAACGAGGGACGATTCGGCGCCGCTGCGCACATCCTGTCGAGCTATCTCAGCCAGGATTACTGCGTCGCTGTGTCCGAGTACACCCGGCAGCTCATCATCACCGAGGCCGAACTCGTCGACCAGCACCACGGCACCCGCTACGCGGCCCAGTGCCGCGAACGGATCACGATCTCCTACCCGGCGATCGACGCAGACTCCTACCTGCACCTCGACGAGAGCGTGACGGACGACGTTCTCACCGCCCGCGGCCTCGAACGGGACGGGTACATCCTGTTCCTCTCCCGGCTCACCGCGGCGAAGGGCGTCGACGATCTCATCGCCGGTTACGCGATCAGCGCGGCCAGCCAGGACAAGATCCTCGTGATCGCAGGCCGCGGCCCGCAGTCCGAGGCACTCCGGGCCATCGCCGCGGCCTCGCCGCTCGCCGATCGCATCCGGTTCCTCGACGACGTCGGCGATGCGGAGAAGCCGTATCTGATGGCCGGATGCGCCGCCTTCGTGCTTCCGAGCAAGCCGCGGCCGGAGTTCGTGGAGACGTTCGGCATCGCACTGGCCGAGAAGATGCTCGCCGGCGGCGGTCCCGTGATCACCACCGTCACCGGTGGCATCGGCGAAGCCGTGGGCGACCACGCCCTGATCATCCCCGTCGAAGACCCGCAGGCGATCGCCGCAGCGATCGACCGCGCAATTCTCGAGACCACGGCGGAGGAGCGCAGGGACTGGGCTGACCGTGCGCGCGAGTACGCGATGCAGTTCGACCGGCGCAACGTCTTCGACCGGATGTTCGCCCCGCTGCGCGACATCGCCGAGGTGCCGCACCAGTAGGAGCGGATCCGGCAGTCGGACCCGCCGCGGGCGAGACGGTTGGTCTGAAACCGTGAAGTGTGAAGCGGTGAGGTCTGAAGCGGTGAGGTCTGAAGCGGTGAGGTCTGAAGCGCCGATGTCTGAACTGCCGGGTCCGAAACGTCCAGTTTCGAACACCATTAGTACGGAACAAGGAGACTCGGCGGTCGGTGCCGCTGCCGTCCCCGCTACACCGCCGATCTTCCTCGCCGACTCAGTCGTCGTCCCGGAGGATCGGGCTTTTGCTGGTAAGGACGATGGGTCTCTGTTCGGGGTCGAGTCCCGGGGGTGGTGTGAGCCAGTAGTGGCCGGTGTCGTCGCGTGTGATGCGCCAGTGTTCGTTGTGGAGTCTGAGGTGGTCGGCCCGGCAGAGCAGGATCCCGTCGGCGAGGTTGGTTGCGCCGGTGTCGTCTTTCCAGTGCTGGATGTGGTGGGTTTCGGTCCAGGAGGGTGCTCGGTCGCAGCCGGGCCACATGCAGCCGCCGTCGCGAAGGGCGAGGGCGTCGCGTTGGGCGGGGCTGAAGGTGCGTTGTTCGCGGCCGAGGTCGACGCCGCTGCCGTGGTCGTCGAAGGTGACGTCGAGGAGTCCGGTGTCGCACCGGTTCCGTTCTAGAGTCTCGGTGGAGACCGTAACCGCGGTTCCCTCGATCACGCCCGGCTGGAGCGCGGGTGCCTCGTCTCTGCGGCCTGCCTCGGCATCGGACGTGGGTCCGGTCACCGCGTCGGGAGTCGGCCAGCTCGGTTCAGTCCTGCCGGCTGCGGTCTCGATCGACGCGGTCCGGACCGGCGCGGTCCCGTGCGGTGCGACGCCGATGAGTGCGGTGCCGGTGGATGCGGTCCCCGTCGGTGTGGTGCTGGTCGGTGTGGTGCTCCTGGGGCGGATGGTGATCATGCGGACGGCGGGGCTTCGTCCTCCGGCGATGCGCTTGGGGTCGGCTTTGACGCCGAGTTTGGTCAGGGCGAGGAATGCGTCCGCGGTGAGCTGTTCGGTGGTGCGCGGGTCGTCCTGCACGCGCTTCGTCCACGCTGCCTGCTCCTTGTCCACGAAGCGGACCCCGCCCCGGCGGGGGCTGGTGATGGCGTCGTAGGTACTCATCAGGTATTCGCCGTCTTCCGGGGCGAACAACCCGACCATGCGCACCTGCCCCGTGTGGAGCCGCCAGAACCGCAGGGACCGGTCGTCGTAGACGGCTTTCTCGCGGGCGGCGATGCCGGCCTCATCGAGCACGTCCCGCACCCGGCGGGCCCGCTTGAACAACTGATCTGCGTTCAGGGTTCGTGCTTCGGTGAGGAGCCGGTCCAGGGCGGACGCGAGATTCTCCGGGGTGATAGCCCGGTCCAGATCGCCCAGGCCCTTACGGAGCGCGTCCGCCTTCTCGACGCTGAGCCAGCCCTCGGCGAGGGCGCGGCCGATCGGGGCGTGCCACGGTGGTACCGCTGCCGACGGAACCGGCTGGTCGACCGGCGGCAGATCTGGAGCGGCCCCGTCGAGGGGCGGGGTGCCGTCGAGCAGCTTCTGGGCCTCGGCGGCGTCGCGGGCGGCCTTCTCAGCGGCGTCGATCTCGGCCACCAGCCGGCCCACCCCGAGGAGCTTGACCGCATCGCCCTTGCTCGACCCGGAGATCGACTGCAGCAGGTCCTCCGGGGAGCGGAACCCCTTCCGGGCCGCAAGACCCTTCCCGCCGAGGTCGGGCCGGGACCTGCGGGCCAGGGTCGCTGCGAACCATGCTGCCTGGGTGTCGAGGGCCCGCCGGGCTTTCGCGATCAGTGCGTGTCCCTCGAGCACCGCCTCGTCACTGAGCGTGTCGACGGCGGCGGACGAACCGCCCAACCCGGTGACGACATTTGCCATCGAGCGCAACCCGCCGAGCACTCCGCCGCCGAGCACGCCGCCGCCGAGCACCGGGTCGTCATGCTCCCGGTCGCCGTGCGGCTTTTCGGGTGAGGCGGGCGACTCCGGGAGGTTGGTCATGCCCCCACGTTACGACCGACCACCGACATTCTGTGAGCATGGCTCAGGTGTGTGGAAACTTCCTCTGACCAGCACACTATTGAGGACAGGTCGTCAGTCAAACGCCGCGAGAAACCGGTTGCGGAATTCGTCCATCCGCCATACGGGCGCCGTGCGTCCCGGCAGCATTTCCGGTTGCCACTGCCACGCGGAAATCCGCCTCATGACCTCGGGATCCCGGGAGATGATGCTGATCGGCACAGTATGGTTCGCTCCTTCGCCACTGACCACGGTGGCCGGTTGGTGGTCGCCGAGAACGACGAGGACGAGGTTCGGGTCGTCGTAGGTGGTGAGGAAGGAGAAGAGCGTGCTCAGCGTGTATTCCACCGATTGGCCATAGAGCTGCTGCACCAGGTGCGGACTCTGCCAGACCTCGCTCGGAGACAGGCCCTGGTCCGGCTGGGAGTCGTAGATTGAGCCGTCCCCGACAGCGGTCCACGGCACCTCGTGGGGCAGGGGAGTCCACGGGGTGTGCGAGGACACCAGGTCGATCTCCGCCATCAGCGGACGGTGAGGTCCTGCCAGCTCGTGCTTCTGAAAGTAGGCCCAGGTGTACTGATCGGGTATCAGGGCATAGCTGAACGGAGGACCCTGATATCCGACGTTCTCAGAGGTGAGTTCGGTGTCGAAATGATAGAACGATCGGCCGATCGGCCACGGCCCGCTGTCCGATGGCACGTCGCTGATGGTTTGCCAGCCCGCCTCAGCGAAGGCCCTGCTGAGGGTGAGCCGGTTTCCAGCGGTCACCTGATCGTATTTCTGTTGTGAATCAATCCAGAGCCCGGTCTGCAGGGTGGCGTGGGCGAGCCAACTGATTCCGCCAAACGTCGGCGAAGTGAGAAAGGCGCTGCGTTCCGAATAGCCCTTGGCCGCGAGCTCCGTGTTTCCCCTGCGCAGGACGTCGTCGACGCCGACGGAGAAGAACGTGTCCTGGACGGCGACCTGGCCATAGCTTTCGATGAACGCGACGATGACGTCCTTTCCCTTCAGCCCGGTGAGGAGAGAGGATGCCGGCAATCGGGCGTATTCGTCGGTTGCGCTTGCGCGTGCGAATCTGGCCTGGTCGGCATCCGCGATCCTGACCTGCTCGGCTTTCACGACGACCGTGTGGATCGTGTCCGCAGCGGCGACGGATTCGCCGGGTACGACCTGGGCGCCGCTGAATCCGAGCGCGATCCAACTCGCTGCGATCACGAAGCCACCGATCGCTGCGGGGCGGCGTCGCCGACCCACTGCGTCCGTGATCCGAAGGAATGCACCAGCCAGAATGAGAGTGACAGCCGAAAACGATAGCGGGATCAGGATGAGCAGTGTGACCGATGCGACCGGGCCGGCAGAATCCCGGAGGACACCGTAGGCGTCCCGCACCTCCGGCCAGCCGGTCACCACATTGAACGGCTGACCGACCGTGCTTTTGAACCCCCGATCGAGAGCCGCGAGGGCGATGGTTGCGACGAAGATCATACTGGCGAGGATTGAGACGGTCCGGCGCGCGAACGGACGCCGAAGTCCCGCCAGGATCAGGACGACGACGACCGATTCCAGGGGTACGCGCACCAGGGCCAGCAGCGACCCCGTGCTGATCCATCCAGGCGCTAGGACGGCAACCACGGCCAGGACGAGGGCGGCGATCAGGCCCACCCGTCGTCGAACCATCGGCGGACGGTTGGCGCTCACCGCATTCCCACCATGAGAGGCGCCGTGATCACAGCCGGGTGGGCTTCCGCGTCGTGCTCGGTGAACCGATCTGAGAGCGCGTAACGCATCAGAACCATGTCACCGATCGGCCTGGCTTCTGCGAGGTGAGCCCGCCGGTCACTGGTCCACGGAAACACACCGTCTCCGACGAAGCGGGCACCCCCGGCCGAGCCGACGAAGAACGGCGCCACGCACAACTGAAGCTCGTCGACCAGATTCGCGGTGAGAAACTGCGTGTGGACGATCGCTCCTCCCTCGACCATGAGCCTGCCGATCCCGCGCCGGCCCAGGTCCGCGACGAGCTCGGTCATTCTCACTCCACCGTCCAGTCCGATCACAACGGCGGCGGGTCCGAGCCGTCGCCGGAGGCCGCCGGCCAGCGGCGCGGGGCAGTACACGAGCCGAGTGGTGTCCCCGGATGTGAAGAATGCCGCGTTCGGATCGAGGTCGCCCGTCGCCGTCACCGTGACCTTCCACGGTGAGCGCGGCAGGCCGGCCGCCTCTCGACGGTTCTGGCGGGCAGCGCTCCTCACCAGCAATCGCGGGTTGTCGGCTCGCACGGTTCGTGCACCGACCAGGATTGCGTCGTTCCTTGCCCGCACGGCGTCAACACGATCGAGGTCGGCTGCATTCGACAGGGTGAGCCGCGGTGGACGCGCTGTGTCGAGATACCCGTCGAGCGAGATGGCGCAGCTCAGGGTGACGAATGGCGTGAGTGTCACGATGTCTCCTCCTGGTCGAGAGCGTGGTCGAGAGCGTGTGGAACGAGAATGGACTCCGGTCGGCGCAGACGAACGGCGACAGCGGCGGCGACGAGCGCGCCCGGCGTGATCGAGAGCATCGTGAGCACGCCGAACAGGGTGGATGCCGCCACCCCCGCCGGCGCGCCCGATCCCGCAACTGCGAATGCCCAGCCGGCGATGCCCTCGCGAGGTCCCCAGCCGCCGATGTTCAGCGGGATCGAGGCGCCGAGCAGGATGACGAGAGCGAGAGTGAGCATCCGCAGCCCCGGCATCCTCGCGCCAACGGCCGTAGTTGCGAGCGTGAGAGTGGCGACATGGCAGCCGACGACGATGACCGACGCGATCGCGACCTGCAGGGAGGTGCGCAGTGATCCGAGGCCGGCCCGGAGTTCGCGCGCCTCGCTGAGCAGCACCGCACGGGCGCGTGTGCTCAGCGCTATCGTCGCGGCAAGCCCGGCGACGACAACGCCGAATCCGATCCCGAGCGCCGGCAGCAGGTAGCCCTCGAACTCGGTTCCGAAGCACGCCAGCACTATCAGCGCCAGGCCGAGCTGCACGACCTGCCCCGACAGGCGCTCGACCGCGACAGCGCGCGCGGCGGGCCTGACGCTTGTGCCGCGCGGGCCGCTGTCGACTGCCCGGCGGATGTCCCCGACGATTCCGCCCGGAAGGATCGTGTTCAAGAACTGGGACTGGTAGTACATTCCGACGGCGGTCGACAAGCGGAGCGGAACTCCCAGGCGGGTCGCGATGAGCTGCCACCGCCACGAGGCAGCCACTGTTGCAACGGCCGAAAGAAGCAGCGCCGCGCCGATCGTCGGTCCGTCCAGGCTGACGATGCCCTGCAGGAACGGGCCCGTTCCCACCTGGCCGATGACGCTGATGAGGACGCCGGCGCCGAGGACCGGACGGATGGCACGGCGGAATCCCGCCGACCGCAAGACCTGGCGAATCAGGGCTCGGCTGCGGTGGGTCATCCGCGCGGCCAGGCCAGCAGGTCGACGTGGCGGATGCGCGCTGCCAGCTCCCCGCGTCGGATCTGGGACATCCGAAGTCGCCGGAAGCGCGCGGCCTCAGCGCCCAGCCGGGGATCCTGCTCGACGGCGGCGTCCACCCATCCGCAGAACCAGTCGAGGAGCAGGCGGTGCCTGCTGTGGTCGAGCAGCCATTCCGTGGCGGTCTGGCGCACCTCCCAGCCGGCCTGTGTGAACAGTCCGCGCGCAATCGGCGCGCCATACGGACCGAGCTGCCTGCGATTGTCTGCCAGTCGAAGTTGATGTGCGTTGAAGGCTTCCTCGAATGCCGCGTCGAGGTGGTCCCGTGGGCTCAGGCGAACCCGGCCTGTCACGCTGAGGGTGAGAAGAGCGGGGCAGCTGGCGTCAACGCAGGCGTCCACGATGGTGTGGGTCTCGTGGGAGGTCAGCACATCGAGCAGGGCGGATGCCGTCACGAGGGACGCACCCTCAAGGTCGGATGCCCGCAGGTCGGCGAGGTTCCCCGGTCGGGCGAGAACGGAGATCGCTGCCGAGTTCCCGTCCCGCGGACGCATCCTGCCGATGGCCGATTCGATCAGGTCCGGATTCCAGTCGTGCAGGATCCAGGACTGCGGACCGGGGAGGAGGGGAGCGAGCCAGCGCATCATCGAACCGGTCCCGCTGCCGAGATCGTGAACGATCACCGGTCCATCCGGGATTTTGGCGGCGGCGGTGAGCGCAAGATCGCGTGAGCGCGCAGCTGCGTCCTCCGGTTCACGCAGCGCCAGCCAGTCCGGACTGACCAGGGGAATGCCGGTCATGGGGAAACCGCCGTTTCACGGAATGCCACCTCGATGAGCGTTGACGCAATGGCGGCTACCGTCGCACTCCACGGCCTGGCCCGTCTGCTGGCCGCCGTGGCGGCTGCCTTGAGCTGCGACCGCTGTGCCGGACTGGCTAACCAATGGCGCAGCGCGACCTCGAGCGCCCGCGGATCCTCCGGCGCGACGAGGATCCCCGCCGACTCGTTCGAGAGCGCTTCCGGAATGCCACCGATACGGGAGGCCAGGACGGGAATGCCGTGGGCCAGGGCCTCTGCGACGACCATTCCGAAGCTCTCGTACCGGGATGGCACGACGACAAGGTCGGTCCTGGCGTATGCGCTGTCCAACCGTGTTCCGACCAGCGCACCCGTGAACGGTGCCCTGGCGGTGAGGCGTGCCCGGTGACGGGCGCGCGTCAGCTCGTCGACAAAACCTGGTGCACCGTCGAGTGATCCGACGAAGGTGCACGTCCAGCCGTCTATGTCGGTGAGGTGCGCCAATGCCTCCAGCAACAGGTCCTGGCCTTTATGCGGGGCGACCACGCCAACGCACAGCAGCCGGCCACCGGCTGGTGAAGCAACCGTCGTGGAAGCGGGATCCGTCCCGGGGTAGGCGACCACGACGTCGCCGGGCTCTGAGCCGTGACACGTGATGATCTCAGACCGGGTCCATCCGCTCGTGGCGATGATGCGTTTCGCAGCCCGGAATGCGTCTCGTTCACGGCTGTCGGCCGTGACCATGTGCGCGAGGACGATCAACCGGAGCCGGGTGGCCTGGAGGCCCAATGCCACCGATTCGCGTGCGGCGATCAGGCCGTCGACCAGGGCGAGGGCACCGTCCGGCAGCCTCGACAGGGTCAGGCCCGTGAGCATGCCGTCATCCGGCGGGATCGGAACCATGTGCACCTCCCAGCCGCTGCGTCGGAGCCCGTCGCGAACGTGCTGGTCGTAGACGTTGCCACCGCTGACCCTGGCGGGGTCGTCGATCGCTGCGGGCACGAAGAAGGAGACCCGACGTTCGGCGGACATGCTCATGCCGTCCTCGTGTAGCTTGCCCACGCGATGTGTGACTCATGGAGCGTGACCGTGATGGAGTCCAGCTGCTGAACGGGGCCGAGTGACCCTGCCTTCACCCCTTCGGCCAGCAGATCGGCGATCGCTGTGCAGAGCACTTCGGTGGTTGTGTTCCGGCCCCGGAACCGCGGGTCTTCGTCGAGGTTGCGATACGTGAGCGCCCCCGTGATCTCCGCGAGCGCGCTCGCCAGTCTGCCGATGTCCACGACCACACCGTTGGCGTCGAGGCCGCCCGACGCGACGGTCGCGTCGACGATGAACGTGGCTCCGTGGAGTCGCTGGGCAGCGCCGAAGGCGTCGCCCGTGAGACTGTGGGCGATCATCAGATGATCGCGGACCGTGACCGTGTACGTCATTTTGGTTCTCCCCACGTGATGGTGTGACACAGGACATCCGGAGCCCCCCGGGCGAGGCTCGCCATCACCTCGGGAAGGTCGCGCCACGAGGATTCACCGGTCAGCACGGCGTCGAAGGCCGGGTCGTGCAGGAGCCGCATGGCCAGCTCCAGGCGTTCACGCCTCGACCGGTTTCCCCGGCGACTCGCCGCCACCGCTCCGACCTGGCTCGACCGGATCGTCAATCGTCGCGAGTGGAAGTCGGCGCCCAGCATGAGCGTGACCGGGCGATCGCCGTACCAGCTCGCCTCGAGGACCTCACCGTCGGTGACCACTGTTTCGAGGGCGAGCTGCAACCCGGCGGCCGAACCGCTCGTGTTGATTACGATGTCCCGGTCACCCGGCGGCCGCGCGACGTCGGCGAAGCCAACGCCCAGTCGATCCGCAACCACCTGGCGCGCTGGGTTGACGTCGATCAGAGTGACCTCGACCCCGGGGATGCCGCGGAGCAGTCGTGCGACACAACACCCGATCATGCCGGCGCCGATGACGGACACCTGGTCGCCGATAAGTGGACGAGCATCCCAGAGCACATTGATGGCTGTTTCGACCGCGCCCGTGAGCACGGCGCGACGTGCCGGTATCCCGACGGGAACCGGCACGACCGCATCGGCGGGGACGACGAACGCTGACTGGTGGGGGAACAGCGTGAACACGATCCGGCCCTCGAGGGATTCGGGTCCCTGGTCTACGACGCCGACATTCAGATAACCGTATTTGACCGGGCCCGGAAACTCGCCGTCCTGGTGGGGGGCACGCATCAAGTCGAACTCGCTCTGCGGGACGTGTCCGCTGAAGACCGAAATCTCCGTGCCTCGGCTGACCCCGGTGTAGAGGGTCCTTACGAGCACCTCTCCATCGCCGGGTTTCGGCACGGTTTCCCGGCGGAGCACCCCGACGTGGGGCGACTCCACCCAGAATGCGGATGACTCGACCACAGTCCCTCCCGTTCGTGAACGATTTATGCCGGAGCGCCGTCTTAACAGATGAGTTAACAAAGAAACGAGACAGGGATGCGCAGAGTTCAATTCGCGCCGATTTCCTCAGCAATCGCGGGGACGGCAGCCGCGACGGTCCTCGGCCTTGCCGCTGGGTCCTGGGACCGGTCGTGGGCGCCCGCTGTCGGCTGGCTGGTGGCCCTCAGCTACCTGGTCGTGTCGAATGCCCTGCTCGTGCGCGGGCTACGGAGCAGAAACTCGACACGATTTGGACCAGCAAACCGTGTCACGGCCGTGCGGTCGACGCTCGTCGGGATGATCAGCGGGATCGTCGTTGCATCGTTCGTCGCGCCGGTTCCCACCACCCTGATGATGGCCCTCGTCGTGCCTGCCCTCGTCCTGGACGCCGTCGACGGCTGGGTCGCGCGGCACACGAACTCCACGAGCGAGCTGGGCGCGCGGTTCGACATGGAAGTCGATGCGTTCCTGTTGCTCGTGCTGAGCGTTTATGTGTCGAAGAACCTGGGGACCTGGGTCCTCGCGATCGGCACCATGCGGTACCTCTTCGTCATCGCCGGGTGGACCTTTCCCTGGCTCCGCCGGCAGCTGCCATCCCGGTATTGGCGGAAGGTCGTCACGGCCGTGCAGGGCATCGCCCTGGCGACGGCCGCGACACGGCTTCTCCCCGGTCTTGATGCCCTGCTCGTCGCGCTGGCGCTCGTCCTGCTCCTCGAATCCTTTGGCCGCGACGTGCTCTGGCTCGCTGCACGACGGTCAGAGCCGGTCAGGTTCCGTTGATCCCGATCAGGAATGGCGAGCGGCGGAGGCGAACATTCACACGGAGGGGAATGCCGGGCACTTCGAAGCACGGTCCCGCTGCACCCATCCCGCGTGATCGCTCTGGTAACTGCGCTCAAACCACGGCTATCTTGTTACCCGTCCGGTTGATACCGCTACGCGAGCCAGGGGAGGAACTTCATGGCTAGGAATCTGGTCATCTGTCTTGATGGCACGGGCGCCCAGCCGCGAGCACGGGGTGACTCGAACGTCATCAAGGTGTTCGGGATGCTCGACCTCACCGACCCGACGAAACAGATCGCCTACTACGACCCGGGGGTGGGCACATTCTCGTCGTCGGCCTCGTGGGGTCCGCTCGCGCGTTGGCTCTCGCGCGTCGGCGGGCTTGCGTTCGGCAATGGGCTTCGCCAGAACCTGGGCGAGGCATACACATGGTTGATGCGGGAGTGGAATCCGGGTGACCGCATCTTCGTGTTCGGATTCAGCCGCGGCGCATACACCGCCCGCGCTCTATCAGGCATGCTGCGCACGATCGGCCTTCTTCATGCCGGCTCGGAGAACCTCGTGCCCTATGCAGTTTCCGAGTTCACCAAGCGCAGCAAGGATGACCGTCCCCAGGGACAGGACGGCGTCACCACCCCGAGCGGGAAGACCCCCACCAGCGCCGCACCTCGCACCCCGCAGACTGTCGCGTCGAGGGCATTCTGGGCAGGAATCGACGAGTTCTCCGAGAACTTCGCCCGCAAAGTCAACGGGCGGAGTACCGTGCGCGTCGCGTACCTCGGCGCATTCGACACGGTGAAGGCGGCTGGATTCCTCAAATGGGATATCAAATGGCCCTATACGCGCAAGCTGGACAATGATGTGCGCGTGCGTCATGCCGTGTCGATCGATGAGAAGCGCCGACCCTTCCGCGAATACCTCGTCACGCCGTCCCCTCAGTCCCAGCTTGAGGAGGTCTGGTTCGCGGGTGTGCACACGGATGTCGGGGGCACTTTCGAGGACGACCCGCGCCTCTCGAACGTCACCCTCAAGTGGATCGTCGAGGGCGCCCTTGAGGAGGGAATGCTCGTTGAACCTGGTCCGTACGCGAAAGCGTGCACCGTCACTGAGCTGAGCGCCGACGGAACCGTGCACGCGAATAGCTGGATGTGGAAGATCTTTATCGACCGAACACGCCCGATCCCGGCGAACGCGTTCATCCACTCCAGCGTCAGGCCCCGTATGGAGGCCCCGGGCCTCTATGAAACGCGGATCCCATCGGGCGTGCAGTGGGCTGACCCGAATTGGATCGACCTCGCGCCCGTCCCGGTCCGAGCCGCCAATCCGATCGAGTCCGCTCCGGCGCCTACGGAGCATCCCGCGCCAGCGGCCGTAGCGACCCGACCTACTACACCGTGAAGGTCACCTGACTCCACAGCAGTCCCGGGTCCACCACTACAGCCGGTGGCGCGGCGACTGGCGCATCCGCTCGAACCACATGCGTGTTGAGTTGAGCCAGGGCCGTGAGAAGTTCTGCCTTGGGAATGGTGTTCTCCCACTGTTTGACCAGTCCCCAGGGCAGCATCGCATAGGCCCCCTGCCCGAGCACGGACTCAACGAACGGCTTCGGAGTCGCGTTGTGCGATCCATGGTGCCCGATCTTGTAGAACGCGACACTGCTGACCAGAGCCTTCGACACGGGGTCGTCGAGCACGTGCTCCCAGGCGCCTTCCTGCGAGTCGCCCACGAACAGCAACCGCGTCCCGGACACGTCGAGCACGAAGTACACGCTCGTGTTGTTGACGGAGCGTTCGAGAACGGCCGCTGCGTCGAGCAGCGCGTCGTCGTCGGTGCCGAGCTGGGTCAGGCGCAGGGAGGCGCGCGCGTCCCTCAGCTCCGAAGGGATCGACTGGACGTCCTCGTCCGCCACTACATAGATCGGATCGAAGATGGTCGGTGTTTCGTCGTCGTCGTCGGGGTGCTGGTCGGGATCGAGTTGCAGCCACTGTGCTGACACCGGCGGGTCCATCAACGCGAGCTGCTTCGGATCGCGCGACGGGCCGAGCAGGTGGATGCTCACCCCCTCGATGGGCACGGCGATCACGTTCTTCGCGGGGTCCCGGTTGGGAACGAACATGACCGGCGGCGTGTTCTTGAACTGGGTGCCGTTGCGGCTGAGCAGCCGGTCGGTTGCTTTCGCGTTGCCCATCGAGTTGGCTGCCAGGGCGCTGGCCAATGCCAGCGGAGCCGGCAGATCCCCTGAGTTCGTCTGGGCCTTCGCCTCGATGAAACCGTGGATCTGGGTCGCTGTGGACACGAGTGAATTGCGCAGCGCCTGGGCAGCCGGATCGCTCGTGTCCTCCACGAACGGGACCAGCACCTGGCCGACATCGACGCTGGTCCACTCGTCGACCGCGAAGCCGCTGATGTGGTCCTGGTGGTGGTGGGTGGCGACGACAACGTCGAGGTGCGGGGGAGAGCCGGCAGCGGCAACCGCTGTGAGGTCCGCGATGACCGTGTGGACCACATCGGAAATGTCCCGGGTGACACCGTTGATCGTCGCGCGGCCCTGACTGTGCACACCGCAATCGACGAGCATCCGCCACACCTGTAGACCTCGTGTGATCGTGACCAGGAAGCAGTCACCAAAGCCAACGTTGTACATCCGCACGGCAACGGTCGTCTGGTCAGGCATGGGGCACGACTTTCGGCATCGGGACCTCCTCTGCGGCGTGGAGAGACGCGAACGTCATGCGAAGCAGCGAGGGCTGGTCGGTCCAGGCCGCGAGCGCATCCGCCGACGTCACGTGGTCGCTCCACGCCTGCAGCGCTTTCGCCCGCTTCGCACCGATCGCAGCACTCGATTCCGCGAACGCTCGCACCGCGTCCGGTTTCCCGGTGAATGTCTCCGGCTTCGTCAACGCATCGGGGTTCGACAAGGGAAGTGGCTTGGCCACCACGTGCACGACTTGCCCGTCGACGCGGGCGATGACCGTCGTTCCCGCTCGGATCGCCATGCGTTTACCCGCGGGCAGGGACTGGTCTTCGAGCTCCTGATGGCGTTGCGCGAACTGCGCCACCACGATCGGCCGGGGCTGCAGGTCGGATGCTTGCACGAACACCGCGTGCACGCCCACCAATTCCAGAGGGAGGTCCGGATCCAGGCCGAGTTCGTACGCGTGATACCTGCCCCACTCGATGAGCGCCACGACCGTCGCGGAATTCGCTGTCGTCGCCGACGCCGGTTTCAGGGCTCCCGACTGTGCCGCCGGAACCGCCGGAACCGCCGGCACCGCGGGTCGCGCACGAGTGGATACCCGTGGCCGTGCATCCGACTTGTCCGGCCCCTCGATCTCCGGGTCCGCGTCCGCTCCGGTGATGGTCGTCGACGCCTCGCCGCCCAAGTCGAGGTTCTGCGTCGCCTCCAGGATGAGGGGCGCCAAGTCGACACTGTGTGCCCCGCGGGTCAGGCTGAGTGCCGGATCCGCCGGCCCCGGCCAGGTCAATGCTTCTTCTGTCAGCGAGGACACCGACGGCGGATAGATCCCGCGCCGCCGCAGAGCTTCCACGAGGTTCGTCCTCAAACGCATCGCATCATCCGGGTAGAGCGCCCGGTCGGCCGTCACGATACCGCGGACCACGTCCCCGAACGTCACGTCGACCACCGGCAGGTATTGGAAAGCCCGCACGACCATCCCGAGGATACGGTCTGCGTTCCGGATCGCCTCGACCGTCACCCGTTTCACCAGGTCGGTTGGCAAGGCCCCTGGTGGGAGGACTCCGGTTCCGCCGGTTGCCAGCCGGCGCAGATCGTTGATCTGTTTCAAATAGGTGTCGAGGTAGGCGTCGAAGACCGCCGCCACGAAGCACGCCCCCCGCGCGTGCGGCTCGGTCGCCGCCAGGAACGCGTCCGGCGTGCGCGGCGACCCGATGGCCGACCGCAGCGCCGCACCGCGGCCTGTCGACTCCCCGAATTCGAGCGCCAGGTCGAGCAATGCCGACCCTTCCCGAAGGTCTGTGCTCGAGTTGGCCACCGCCTCAGCCACCACGTCCGGGAAGAGAAAGTGGTGAAACAGCGCCACCAGGTCGGCGAATGCCTCGTGCCACGCGAACACATCCGGATTCGATGCCTCCGAGAAGTACTTGCGGATGCGATGGACGATCGCATGCGTCACTTCGTGCGCCACAACATCGACGCTCAAGCACGTGAACATCACCTGGCCGGGCAGATTCGATCCCGGATCGCGTTCGTCGGCCTTGTAGTAGCCGAAGAGCACCGCACGCCGCGTTGGATCAAAGAACGCATTGCGGCCTTCAAACGCGTGCGGCACGATCCGCAACTCCCGCCCGCCCCGCCAGCGGAAACGCTGCCCACCGAAACGTTCGAACCGTTCGATCACGCTCATCGCGACGGCGTAGACAACCTGCTGGTGGGTGCGCGGATCGCTTTCGGACGGACGAAGCCCGCCCTGGGCCAGGATCGCCGGATCATTCAGATCGACCGGCCGATACCAGACATCGCGAGCCGCGTCGTAGTCGACGACCTGCACCAGCCGGCCCGATGGTCCCGGCTCCAAATCGCGCTCGAACGGAACATCGACCGTCAAAAATCGGCCGCTCAGTCGAGTTGACATCGGATCGAACGCGTAGACCGGCAACGGCCGCCGAGCGGGCAGCCGCACCGGCGGATCGTTACGCGGTCCCAGGCGCGCTGGCGGCTGGTCTCCTGGTGTGGCGACCCCCATCGGTGCCTTCTTCCTCCGCGACAATGTCAAACGGTGAGTGTTCGCGCTCGAGGTGTTGGCTCGATCATCCCCCGTGCGGTTCGGATTGGGAACCCCGGACGAGGCCGACCATGGGAGGAGTTTTTCTAGCGCCAGGTGGTTGGCCCCGCGGAGCCGGCTCGATAGTTGTCGAGAGGTACGGAGCTTTTGCGCCAGGCGGAGAGGATCGGAGTGACAATGCGCCAGCACTCTTCCACCGCGTCTGCACGCACCGAAAGGGTGGGGTCGTCGGAGAGGATTCCGTGCAGTACTTCGCCGTACGGGCCTAGTTCTCCCTGGGCGAATTGCACCTGAAGATTGACCCGGTCGAGAGCGAAAGGATCATCTTCGCCGTTGATGTTGATGTTGAGGTCGAGATCGATACTGTCCGGGGTGAGCGAGATAGTGAGCCGCGCGGGACCGGGGTTGCCGGTGAAGCCGTAGGGCCGGTGCGGTACGTCCTTGAAAGTTACGACGATCTGTTGGCGGCGGTCGGCCATGGCTTTTCCCGACCGAAGTCGGAATGGAACGCCGGCCCAACGCCAGTTCTCGATCCCGACGGTCACCTCCGCGAGTGTTTCTGTGTCGAGTTCGGGAGTCACGCCGGTCTCTTTCACGTAAGCGGGAAGTCTTCGCCCGTCAATTGTGCCGGCGGTGTATCGGGCACGGCGGCTGCTGGCTACCGGGTCGCCCTTCCACGCGCGGGTGGCGCGGAGTACCTGGGCCATTGATCCGCGCAGATCGTCGGCGTCCAGACTCGACGGGGGCTCCATCGCAGTGAGCGCCATCACGAGAAGCAGGTGGCTCTGGATCATGTCAACGAGGGCGCCCGCCTTGTCGTAATACCCGGCGCGACCCTCGAGGCCAAGGGTCTCGTCGAAGACGATATCCACTCGCTCGATGTGCTCTGCGCTCCAGACCTGCTCGAACAAGCGGTTGGTGAAACGGAGGCCGAGCAGGTTGAGCACCGTGGACTTTCCCAGAAAGTGGTCCACCCGGTGGATGTGGTTCTCTGGCAGAAGCCTCACGAGCTGCCTATTGAGCGCCTGGGCGCTGCGCAAGTCGGTGCCGAACGGTTTCTCCATCCCGAGAACGGTGTTCTTAGGCAGCCTGACCTTCCCCAGTGCAGCGATCGAGAGAATCGTCACGTTCGGCGGCAGAGCGAAGTAGAGCGCCGGTGTGCCCGTTGCGGCAGCAAGCACGCGAGCGAGGTCAGCTGGTTTCGTCACGTCGGCCTGGAGGTATATCGAGTTGTTCGCCACCCTGGCAGACCGGGCGCTCTCGGATCCCCCTGCGGCGAAGGACTCGACGACACGGGAACGCCACTGCGCACTCGTCATGGGATCGGATCCCACACCGATCAGGCGAAGATCGTAGCCCCGGGAGCTACTGAGCAACTGGCCCAGGCCCGGAAGAAGCAACCTCTTTGAGAGATCCCCGCCCGCTCCGAATATGACGAGAGTTCCGATGCGGTCAGCCATGCGCACACGATACCTCGGCAAGACTGGCGAAACGGGACTAGTCGCCACCTGGCTGATGCAGAAGACCTCTTGGACGACGACGACCTGGACGCCGTCGCAGACCGCCTCGATCACACAATCGGAGCTTCACGTGTGGGCCACCGGCGTCTGATTCGCCCGAGTTCCGCATCATGACTGACCTGTGTTGGTACCGGTGGTGGGACTCGAACCCACACGTCCTCTCGAACAAAGCATTTTGAGTGCTCCGCGTCTGCCATTCCGCCACACCGGCTCACAACACCTGGTTCAGAATACCGTAGGCTTTGACCCGTGACCGACCAAGATTCAACCCCAGTACCTCCTCGCCGTGTTGTCGTGGCCGAGGATGAGTCCCTCATTCGTCTCGACATCGTCGAAATCCTTCGTGACGCCGGATTCGAGGTCGTCGGCGAGGCCGGCGACGGCGAAACCGCTGTGGCCCTGGCGACCGAGCTGCGACCCGACCTGGTGATCATGGACGTCAAGATGCCGCACCTCGACGGCATCTCGGCCGCGGAGCGGATCACCAAGGCGCACATCGCCCCGGTTGTGCTCCTCACCGCGTTCAGCCAGAAGGAACTGGTCGAGCGGGCGACGGAAGCCGGCGCACTCGCATACGTCGTCAAGCCGTTCACCCCGAACGACCTGCTGCCCGCGATCGAGATCGCGTTGTCCCGCTACAGCCAGATCATCACCCTCGAAGCCGAGGTCGCCGACCTCGTCGAGCGCTTCGAGACCCGCAAGCTCGTCGACCGGGCCAAGGGCCTGCTCAACGAGAAGATGGGCCTCACCGAACCGGAGTCGTTCCGCTGGATCCAGAAGGCGTCGATGGACCGCCGCCTCACCATGCACGATGTCGCCCAGGCGATCATCGAGCAGCTCTCCGCAAAGAAGTAGCACCACTGCACAGACGAAAGGCGGGTCCGGTCAATGGCGACCGGGCCCGCCTTTGTCGTGTGTGCACGGCGGGCGTGACAGATCAGGCGATGCCGGGGCGGTCGGTGATCAGGTTCGTGATCCGGATCGTCGAGCAGCGCCTGCCTTGATCGTCGTCGATCTCGATCGAGTGGGTCGTCAGGGTGCGCCCGAGGTGGATCGGCGTGCAGACGCCGGTGACCCAGCCGCTCGTCGCCGAGCGGGTGTGCGTCGCGTTGATCTCGATGCCGACGGCGAGCTTGCCCGGTCCCGCGTGCAGGTTCGCGGACATCGATCCGAGGCTCTCGCCGAGCACCACGAAGGCGCCCCCGTGCAGGAGCATGGCCGGCTGGGTATTGCCGAACACCGGCATCCGTGCCACCGCCCGCTCGAGGCTGAACTCGAGGAATTCGATGCCCATCTTGTCGGCGAGGGCCCCGCCGCCGCGCTGCTGCACCCAGCTGAGGGCGTCTTCGGTCTTCTGGGTCATGGTCACCTTGGATAGGGCCCTGCGCCGTCGGACGACGCTTGTAGGCTGTCTGTGTGTCGGATTCCGAAAAGCCTACCCTGATGATCATCGACGGCCATTCACTGGCCTACCGGGCGTTCCATGCGCTCCCGGTCGACAGTTTCCAGACCCGGGACGGCCAGCACACCAACGGCATCCACGGGTTCATCTCGATGCTGCTGAGCCTGCTGCGCACCGAGAACCCCTCGCACATCGCCGTCGCTTTCGATATCTCGCGCGCCTCTTTCCGCACCCGCGAATACCCCGAATACAAGGGAACCCGGGCGAGTACCCCTCCGGAATTCAAAGGTCAGGTGCCGCTCCTGCAGGAGGCCCTCGCGGCCATGAACATCACGACCATCACGAAGGAAGACTTCGAGGCGGACGACATCCTCGCGACCCTGTCCGTCCGCGGAACCGCGGAGGGGTACCACGTCTTCGTCGTCTCCGGCGACCGGGATTCGATCCAGCTCGTCAACGACAACGTGACCCTGCTCTACCCGGCGAGCCAGGGCGTCTCGGCGCTCACCCGGTACGACCCGGCACGTGTGCGCGAGAAATACGGCATCGATCCGGCCCAGTATCCCGATGTCGCGGCCCTCGTCGGCGAGACGAGCGACAACCTGATCGGCATCAGCAAGGTCGGCGAGAAGACCGCCGTCAAGTGGCTCGGCCTCTACGGCAGCCTTGCCGGCATCCTCGAACACGCGGACGAGATCAAGGGTGTCGTCGGAAACAACCTGCGCGAGCAGAAGGAGAACGCGATCCGCAATCGCCGCCTCAACCGGCTCGTGACCGACCTCGACCTCCCCGTCGAACTGCCAGACCTCGTCCGCGCCCCGATCAACGAAGCCGCCGTGCGCGAGGTCTTCGGTCGCCTCGAGTTCAAGAACCTGCTCGAACGCGTGATCAAGCTCGAGGGCGGCGCGGACGAGTCTGGCGCGACCGTCGTGCCGGTCGAGCGTGACGATGCGCCCTCCGCGCCGGTCGCCAAGGACCTTCTCGACGAGGAGCTGGATGCCTGGCTCACCCGGGTCGTAGCGGCCAACCCGGGCGGACTCGGCCTCCAGGTCGAGGTGCAGGACGGCAAGGCGATCGGTTTCGGTGTGTCCGGGCTCGAGGAGTCCGTGAACCTTCCGTGGCAGCCGGGACGCACGGACTACCTGCCCTTCGAGGACTGGCTCGCGAGCGACGCGCTCAAGATCATGCACGACGCCAAGCACCAGCTCAAGGCCCTGCGCCGCAGTGGCCTCGGCTTCGGTGGGCTCGTCACCGACACCCTCGTAGCCGCCTGGCTGCTGCGCCCGGGCGGGCCGGACAAGACCCTCGCCGACCTCGTCACCCGCTACCTCGACGAGACGCTTCCTGTCGCAGACCCCAACCAGCTGGTGCCGGACGAGTCGGAGTCTGGCGGCGTGCCCACCGAGGCCTGGTACGCCTACCGGCTCTCGGCCGCGCTCGGGGCCTTGCTCGATCCGGGTTCCCAGTCTGTGCTCACCGACATCGAAATGCCGACCCTGCTGACCCTCGTCGACATGGAACTCACCGGCGTCGCCGTGTCACACGAGGAGCTGTCCGTCCTGTCGGCCCAGCTCGGCGAGCGGGCGGCGGAGTACGCGGCGGGCGCGTTCGCCGAGATCGGCCGCGAGGTCAACCTCGGCTCGCCCAAGCAACTCCAGGAGGTCCTGTTCGAGCAACTGGGCATGCCGAAGACCCGCGCGAACAAGACCGGATACACGACGGATGCCGGCGCCCTCGCCGATCTCCAGGCGAGCAACCCGCATCCCTTCCTCGGTCTCCTCCTGCAGCACAGGGACGCGACCAAGCTCCGCCAGATCGTCGAGACCCTTGACAAGGCGATCGACGCGACCGGGCGCATCCACACCAATTACGTGCAGATCGGCACTGCCACAGGCCGGATCTCCTCGGCCGATCCGAACCTTCAGAACATCCCCGTGCGCACAGAGGAAGGCCGGCGGATCCGGGCAGCCTTCCACTCCGGCCCGGACGCCGAGTGCCTGCTGACGGCCGACTACTCCCAGATCGAGATGCGCATCATGGCGCACCTCTCCGAAGACGCCGGGCTGATCGAGGCCTTCAACGCCGGAGAAGACCTGCACCGCTTCGTCGGCGCATCCGTCTTCGGGGTCACGCCGGAGGAGGTCACGAACGAGATGCGCAGCAAGGTCAAGGCCATGTCCTACGGACTCGCGTACGGGCTGAGTGCCTTCGGCCTCTCCAAGCAGCTCCGGATCGACCAGAAGGAAGCACGCCAGCTCATCACGGACTACTTCGCCCGGTTCGGCGCCGTGCGCGACTACCTGCGGCACGTCGTCGAACAGGCCAAGGTCGACGGGTACACGGCGACGATCTTCGGGCGCCGCCGCCCGTTCCCCGAACTGCACAGTTCCAACCGCGTGCTCAGGGAGAACGCGGAGCGGGCTGCGCTCAACGCCCCGATCCAGGGCTCGGCCGCCGACATCATGAAGATCGCAATGAACAACATCGCGGAGGACATGCTCGAGGAAGGCCTCGAGTCCCGGATGATGCTCCAGGTGCACGACGAATTGATCTTCGAGGTCGCGCCCGGCGAGTGGGACGCTCTCCGCACCGTCGTCACGCACCGGATGGAGACCGCCGCTGCGCTGCTCGTGCCCCTGGACGTGCAGGTCGGCAGGGGTGCGAACTGGGACGCCGCGGCGCACTGAGGTCCCGGCTCGCTCCCTGTGTCGCTGCCGGTACGGTGATCTAGGCTCGGTCCATGAGCCAAGACACCGTGCGTACGCCCACAGCGATTGATGCGATCGCGGAAGACTGGGTCGACACCCTCGTCGACCTCGATCCCACGATCGGCACCTACATCGGCCGCATCGTGGGCGCCGACCGGTATGGCGACTACTCCCCGGCGGGCCTGGAACGGCACCGCCTCGCGTCTCTCGCAACGATCAGGCGCCTCGATGCCGCTGTCGTCGTCGACGCGGTCGACGAGGTCACCCGCGCGGATCTGCGCAGCGAACTCGCCCTCGGCGTCGAGAGCGCCGATGCGGGCCTGCCGCTTCGGGACCTGAACAATCTCGCCTCGCCCGCGCAGGACATCCGCGCGGCCTTCGACCTGATGCCGACGGAAACCGTCGAGGACTGGCGCACCATCTCCACGCGGCTCGGCGCCGTGCCCGAGGCCGTCGCGGGTTACATCGAGACCCTGCGCCTCGGCATCCGCGAAGGCATCATGCCCGCGAAGCGCCAGGTGCGCGAGGTCGCAGTTCAGGCACGCCGGCACGCGGCGAAGACGGGCTTCTTCGCCACGCTCGCCGCGGAGGCGAGTCCCGTGACGGGCAGCCTGCCCGCGAGTCTCGCGACCGACCTCGGGTCCGGCGCCCGCGCCGCCGCCGCCGCATACTCCGCGCTGGCCGCATTCCTCGGCGACGAGCTCGAACGGTCCGCGCCAGAGGCGGATGCGGTCGGCCGGGAGATCTATGCGCTCCAGTCCCGCCGGTTCCTCGGGGCCGCTGTCGATCTCGACGAAACCTACGAGTGGGGGATCGAGGAACTCGCCAGGATGGTCGCGGAGCAGGAGGGCATCGCCAGGCAGATTCTCCCGGGAGCGAGCGCGCAGGAGGCCATCGCCCACCTCGACGCCGACCAGAGCCGCACCCTGCACGGCACGGCGGCCTTGCAACGCTGGATGCAGGAGACGAGCGACCGCGCCGTCGCCGAACTGTCGGTGAGTCACTTCGACATCCCCCAGGAGATCCGCGCGCTCGAGTGCCTGATCGCCCCGACGCAGGACGGCGGCGTGTACTACACCGGGCCGAGCGACGACTTCTCCAGGCCGGGCCGGATGTGGTGGTCGGTTCCGGCAGGCGTCACCGAGTTCTCCACCTGGCGCGAACTGTCGACCGTCTATCACGAGGGTGTTCCTGGCCACCACCTGCAGATCGGACAGGCGGTGCATAACCGCGGCATCCTGAACACCTGGCGTCGCCAGCTCGCGGGCACGTCAGGGCACGCAGAGGGCTGGGCGCTCTACGCCGAACGCCTGATGAGCGAGCTCGGCTACCTCGACGACCCGGCCGACCGTCTCGGCATGCTCGACGGCCAGCGGATGCGCGCCGCCCGCGTCGTGATCGACATCGGCGTGCACCTCGGCAAGACCCTGCCGGATGGAAGCGGCGTCTGGACGGCCGAGCATGCCTTCGACTTCTTCCGCCGCAATGCCAACGTCGACGAGAGCACGGTGCAGTTCGAAGTCAACCGGTACCTCGGCTGGCCGGGACAGGCGCCCTCGTACAAAATCGGCCAGCGCATCTGGGAGGAACTCCGCGACGCCAGCACGGCCAGGGAGGGTGCGGCGTTCTCGATCAAGGACTTCCACAGGCGAGCCCTCGACCTCGGCGGCGTCGGCCTCGACACCCTCCGCGCGGCGCTGCTGTCCTGACGTCTCTCCGCGTACACGACGTGACAAGCGGATGTTGCCGGTGGCCCCTGCAAACAGCTAAGCTTGACTGTCACGTTTGTGACGAACTATCCGCTGCCATGCGCGGAGTCCACAATCCCCACCCGTTCGCGTATGGCCCGACTTATGTCCATCCTGGAGCAACTACTACATGACAATCGCAACGACCG
Source organism: Cryobacterium sp. MDB1-18-1 (assembly GCF_004402735.1). Classification (NCBI taxonomy): domain Bacteria; kingdom Bacillati; phylum Actinomycetota; class Actinomycetes; order Micrococcales; family Microbacteriaceae; genus Cryobacterium; species Cryobacterium sp. MDB1-18-1. Next base: position 69,702 of record NZ_SOFR01000026.1, read on the forward strand.
ATAGGGCACCTAAGCAGGTCGCCATCAACGACATTGGATCTGCTGAAGACTTTCTTGCCGCGGTCGAAAAGACTCTGAAATTCTTCAACGACGGAGACCTCATCGAGGGCACCGTTGTGAAGATCGACCGCGACGAGGTCCTCCTCGACGTGGGTTACAAGACCGAGGGCGTCATTCCCTCCCGCGAACTTTCCATCAAGCACGACGTTGACCCTTCCGAGGTTGTCAAGGTCGGCGACCTGGTCGAGGCCCTTGTTCTCCAGAAGGAAGACAAAGAAGGCCGCCTCATCCTCTCGAAGAAGCGCGCCCAGTACGAACGTGCGTGGGGCGACGTCGAGAAGATCAAGGAATCCGATGGCGTTGTCACCGGTTCGGTCATCGAGGTCGTCAAGGGCGGGCTCATCGTCGACATCGGCCTCCGTGGCTTCCTGCCGGCCTCGCTCATCGAGCTTCGCCGCGTTCGCGACCTGACCCCGTACCTGGGCCAGGAGATCGAAGCGAAGATCCTCGAGCTCGACAAGAACCGCAACAACGTTGTGCTGTCCCGTCGTGCCCTGCTCGAGCAGACGCAGTCCGAGAGCCGCACCACGTTCCTCAACAACCTCCAGAAGGGACAGGTCCGCAAGGGCGTCGTCTCCTCGATCGTCAACTTCGGTGCGTTCGTCGACCTCGGTGGCGTTGACGGCCTGGTTCACGTCTCCGAACTCAGCTGGAAGCACATCGAGCACGCCAGCGAGGTCGTCGAGGTTGGCCAGGAAGTCACCGTCGAGATCCTCGAGGTCGACCTCGAGCGCGAGCGCGTGTCGCTGTCGCTCAAGGCCACCCAGGAAGACCCGTGGCAGGTCTTCGCCCGCACCCACGCCATCGGCCAGGTTGCACCGGGCAAGGTCACCAAGCTCGTCCCCTTCGGCGCGTTCGTTCGCGTTGCAGAGGGCATCGAGGGCCTGGTCCACATCAGCGAACTCTCCGGCAAGCACGTCGAGCTCGCCGAGCAGGTCGTTTCGGTCGGCGACGAGGTCTTCGTCAAGGTCATCGACATCGACCTCGAGCGTCGCCGCATCTCGCTGAGCCTCAAGCAGGCCAACGAGGGTGTCGACCCCGAGGGCACCGAGTTCGACCCGGCGCTCTACGGAATGCTCACCGAGTACGACGACCAGGGCAACTACAAGTACCCCGAGGGCTTCGACCCGGAGACCAACGAGTGGCGCGAAGGCTTCGAAAACCAGCGCGAGAAGTGGGAGCAGGACTACGCTGCAGCCCAGGCTCGCTGGGAAGCCCACAAGAAGCAGGTCGCGTCCGCGAACGACGAGATCATCGCCGTCGGCGACGTTCCCTCTGCAGCTGGCAACTCGTTCTCGAGCGAGACGGCCGGAGCCGGAACGCTTGCTGACGACGAGGCACTCGCCGCACTGCGCGAGAAGCTCAGCAGCAACAACTAGCACGCAGCTCCACCGCAACACCAGAACCGGCCGGACCCTTCGGGGCCCGGCCGGTTTTCTGCGCCCTGGCCACATCGGTAGCATTGCCGGGGTGTACCTCATTGGACTGACCGGCGGGATCGCATCCGGCAAGAGCACCGTTGCGAGCGCCCTCACGGAACACGGGGCCGTCGTCATCGATGCGGATCGCCTCGCCCGCGAGGTCGTCGAACCGGGCAGCCCCGTCCTGGCGGCGATCGCGGCGGAGTTCGGCACCGCTCTCGTCGGACCGGACGGTGCGCTGGACCGGCCCAGACTCGGCGCGATCGTCTTCGGCGACCCGGCGGCCCTGGCGAGGCTCAACGCGATCGTGCACCCCGCAGTGCGGTCGCTCACGAACGCACGCATTCGTGCAGCCGGGCTCGCGAATCCCTCGGCGGTGGTCGTCTACGACGTACCCCTTCTGGTCGAGGCGGCCGTCGAGCATCCGTTCGACCTCGTCGTCGTCACCCAGGCGACTCCGGAGACCCGGATGCAACGGATGGTCGACCTGCGCCGGATGAGCCAGGAGGACGCGGCCATGCGCATCCGCGCCCAGGCCGATGATGCCGAACGGCTTGCGATCGCCGACGTCGTGATCGACACCGATGGCACCCTGGAACACACCCTGCGACAGGTCGACGCGCTCTGGGAACGCGTGCGGAGCGCCGGAAACTCTGCCGGCACCGAGAGTGTCGGTGGTCGAATCTAGACTGGAGGGATGGAACCCACGCGATCCGTACATCCCTTTGAGGTCGTGAGCGAATACACGCCGAGCGGCGACCAGCCGACCGCGATCAAAGAACTCGCCGAACGCATCAACGCCGGTGAAACCGACATCGTGCTCCTCGGAGCCACCGGAACCGGCAAGTCCGCGACGACCGCCTGGCTGATCGAACAGGTGCAGCGCCCGACGCTCGTGCTCGCGCACAACAAGACCCTCGCAGCCCAGCTCGTGAACGAGTTCCGCGAGCTGATGCCGAACAACGCCATCGAGTACTTCGTGTCGTACTACGACTACTACCAGCCGGAGGCGTACGTCCCGCAGACGGACACCTTCATCGAGAAGGACTCCTCGATCAACGCCGAGGTCGAGCGGCTCAGGCACTCCACCACGAACTCGCTCCTGAGCCGCCGGGACGTCGTCGTCGTCTCCACCGTGTCCTGCATCTACGGCCTCGGCACACCCGAGGGATACATGGAGGCCATGATCGCCCTCCAGGTGGGCCAGAAGGTCGACCGTGACTGGCTGATCCGCAAGTTCGTTGCGATGCAGTACCAGCGCAACGACGTCGACTTTTCCAGGGGCCACTTCCGGGTGCGCGGCGACACCATCGAGATCATCCCGATGTACGAGGAACTCGCGATCCGGATCGAGATGTTCGGCGATGAGATCGAGGCGCTCTACAGTCTGCACCCGCTCACCGGTGACATCGTCCGCAAGCTCGAATCCGTGTCCGTTTTCCCCGGCTCGCACTACGTCGCGAGCACCGAGACCATGCAGCGGGCCATCGTCACCATCCAGGAAGAACTCGCCGAACGGCTCGGCCAGCTCGAACGGGAAGGCAAACTGCTCGAGGCGCAGCGACTTCGGATGCGCACGACCTTCGACCTCGAGATGATGGAACAGATCGGCTTCTGCTCCGGCATCGAGAACTACTCCCGGCACATCGACCAGCGGTCACCGGGGGAGGCGCCGCACTGTCTCCTCGACTACTTCCCCGACGACTTCCTGATGGTCATCGACGAATCCCATGTCACCGTCCCGCAGATCGGGGCGATGTACGAGGGGGACTCGTCCCGCAAACGCACGCTCGTCGAGCATGGCTTCCGGCTCCCGAGCGCCCTCGACAACCGGCCGCTCAAGTTCAACGAATTCAAGGACAGGGTCGGCCAGACCGTGTACCTGTCCGCCACGCCCGGGAAATACGAGATGGGCATCGCAGACGGCATCGTCGAACAGATCATCCGCCCGACCGGGCTCATCGACCCGCAGATCATCGTCAAGCCGTCCAAGGGACAGATCGACGACCTCCTCGAGGAGATCCACAAGCGCGTCGCACTCAACGAGCGGGTACTCGTCACGACCCTCACCAAGAAGATGGCCGAGGAACTCACGGACTTCCTCACCGAGGCCGGCGTCCGGGTGCGCTACCTGCACTCCGACGTCGACACCCTGCGCCGGGTCGAGCTCCTCACCGAGCTCCGCGCGGGCGTGTACGACGTCCTCGTCGGCATCAATCTCCTCCGGGAGGGCCTCGACCTGCCCGAGGTGTCGCTCGTCGCAATCCTCGACGCCGACAAGGAAGGGTTCCTGCGCTCCGCAACCTCCCTCATCCAGACGATCGGCCGGGCCGCCCGGAACGTCTCCGGCGAGGTGCACATGTACGCCGACCGGCTGACCGCCTCGATGGAACGCGCGATCGACGAGACCGACCGCCGCCGCGAAAAGCAGGTCGCCTACAACACCCTGCACGGCATCGACCCCACTCCGCTCCGCAAACGGATCGCCGACATCACCGACATCCTCGCACGGGAAGAGGCCGACACCGCCGAGCTCCTCGCCGGTCGCGACGCCCGGCGCAAGGTCGCGGCGACCCCGCTCCGCACCGGCATCGCCGCGAACGGAGCCAACGACCTCGAGTCGATCATCGCCGACCTCAGTGGCCAGATGCTCGAGGCCGCGGGCGAGCTCAAGTTCGAACTCGCTGCCCGGCTCCGGGACGAGGTCTCCGAACTCAAACGCGAACTCCGCCAGATGGAGAAGGCCGGGCACATCTGATCAACAACCGCCCAACGTCGCGGTCGGAATTCGAACGTTTGTTCGCTCAGGGCGTGCGTCCGGGGCGCAGGAGTGTCGGTGGCACTCAATAGACTCGAACGGTGTCAATTTCCAAGGTAACGTCCGGGTCCAAGCTCAGTGTCCGCGGTGCGCGTGTGCACAACCTGCACAACGTCGATTTGGAGATCCCCAGGGATTCCCTGGTCGTCTTCACGGGACTGTCCGGTTCGGGCAAGTCCTCACTCGCGTTCGACACCATCTTCGCGGAGGGGCAACGCCGCTACGTCGAGTCGCTCTCCGCGTACGCACGCCAGTTCCTCGGCCAGGTCGACCGGCCGGACGTCGACTTCATTGAGGGGCTCAGCCCCGCCGTCTCGATCGACCAGAAGTCGACCAACCGCAACCCGCGGTCGACGGTCGGCACGATCACCGAGGTCTACGACTACATGCGCCTGCTCTGGGCGCGCATCGGAGTGCCGCACTGCGCCGTCTGCGGCGAGGTCATCCAGGCCCAGACCGTTCAGCAGATCGCCGACCAGCTCATGGAACTTCCGCAGGGCACCCGATACCAGATCCTGAGCCCGGTCGTCTCCCAGAAGAAGGGCGAGTTCGTCGACCTGTTCAAGGAGCTCGCCGCCGGCGGCTACTCCCGCGCCATGGTCGACGGCACCCAGATCCAGCTCAGCGAACCGCCGACGCTCAAGAAGCAGCTCAAGCACGACATCTCCGTGGTCGTCGACCGCCTCGTCGCGGCGCCGGAACTCCTCAGCCGCCTGACCGACTCCCTCGAGACCGCGCTCAAACTCACCGACGGCATCGTCCAGATCAACTACGTCGACGGGGAGGGTGACGCGGCGTGGCAGAGCTACTCCGAGAAGCTCTCCTGCCCGAACAACCACCCCGTGCAGCTCACCGAGATCGAACCGCGCACCTTCTCCTTCAACGCGCCCTTCGGCGCCTGCCCCGAGTGCTCCGGCCTCGGCACGCGAATGTCCGTCGACCAGGATCTCCTTCTCGGCGACCCTGAGCTCAGCATCGCGGAGGGCGTCGTGCTGCCCTGGACCACCCAGGGCAAGGGACTCTTCCAGTACTACGAGAAGCTGCTCGACGGCCTCGCGCACGACCTCGACTTCTCACTCGACACCCCCTGGGGCGAACTCACGCCCGACGTGCAGAATGCCGTGCTCCGCGGCGACAACTTCGAGGTCCGCGTGAAGTGGAAGAACCGCTACGGCCGTGAGATGAGCTACACCTCCGGCTTCGAAGGCGTCGTGCCGTACATCGAACGCCAGTACCTGCAGGCGGAGTCCGACACCCAGCGGGCCCGCTGGGGCGAGTACCTCCGCGAGATCGACTGCCCGGTCTGCTCGGGCACCCGGCTCAAGCCCGAGGTCCTCGCCGTGCTGATCCACGGCTCCAGCATCGCGGATGTCTGCAACCTGAGCCTCGCGGACGCCCGGTCGTTCATGGACCTGCTCGAACTGACCGACCGTGAGGCCATGATCGCGGCCCAGGTCCTCCGCGAGATCAAGGCGCGGCTGGACTTCCTGATCCGGGTCGGCCTCAACTACCTGAACCTGGCCCGCGCAGCCGCGAGCCTCTCCGGCGGAGAGGCCCAGCGCATCCGTCTGGCCACGCAGATCGGCTCCGGGTTGACCGGGGTGCTCTACGTGCTCGACGAGCCGAGCATCGGCCTGCACCAGCGGGACAACCGGCGACTCATCGAGACCCTCGTCGCCCTCCGCGACCTCGGCAACACCCTCATCGTCGTCGAACACGACGAGGACACCATCAAGATGGCCGACTGGATCGTCGACATCGGTCCCGGCGCCGGCGTGAACGGCGGCCACGTCGTGCACTCCGGCTCCTACGCGAGCCTCCTGGAGAACCGGGAGTCGCTCACGGGAGACTACCTCGCCGGCCGCAAGTCGATAGAGACGCCGGAGACGCGCAGGCCGATCGACCCTGACCGCCAGATCAACGTGATCGGGGCGGAGGCGAACAACCTCAAGAAGGTCTCCGTGACGTTCCCGCTCGGCACCTTCACCGCCGTCACCGGCGTGAGCGGCTCCGGAAAGTCCTCCCTCGTCAACGACATCCTCTACCGGGTGCTCGCCAACCGGCTGAACGGCGCCCGCAAGCTCCCCGGCAAGCACACCAGGGTCACCGGGCTCGAGCAGCTGGACAAGGTCATCCACGTCGACCAGGCCCCGATCGGCCGCACCCCTCGGTCCAACCCGGCGACGTACACGGGCGTGTTCGACAAGATCCGCACCCTCTTCTCGGAGACGATCGAGGCGAAGGCGCGGGGCTACCTGCCCGGCCGGTTCAGCTTCAACGTCAAGGGCGGCCGCTGCGAAGCCTGCTCCGGCGACGGCACGATCAAGATCGAGATGAACTTCCTGCCCGACGTCTATGTCGCGTGCGAGGTCTGCGGGGGAGCGCGGTACAACCGCGACACCCTCACCGTTCACTACAAGGGCAAGAACATCGCCGAGGTCCTCGACATGCCGATCAGCGAGGCTGCGGAATTCTTCGAGCCGATCTCGGCGATCCACCGCTTCCTGAAGACCCTCGTCGAGGTCGGACTCGGCTATGTGCGCCTCGGCCAGAGCGCCACGACGCTCTCCGGAGGTGAGGCGCAGCGCGTCAAGCTCGCCACCGAACTCCAGCGTCGCTCGAACGGCCGCAGCGTCTACGTGCTCGACGAACCCACGACCGGGCTGCACTTCGAAGACGTGCGCAAGCTCCTGCTGGTGCTCAACAGTCTCGTCGACAAGGGCAACACCGTGATCGTGATCGAGCACAACCTCGACGTGATCAAATCGGCCGACTGGGTGATCGACCTCGGGCCGGAGGGCGGGTCCGGCGGCGGGCGCGTGCTCGCGACCGGAACACCGGAGCACATCGCGACCGTCAAGAAGAGCCACACGGGCACCTTCCTCAAAGAGATCCTGGCGGCGCGCTAAAATTCTGTTCGGCCGGTTTCTGTCCGGCGCGGGGAAGTACCAGGAGAGTTCATGTCGGACGCGTTGAGCTATCGGCCGAAGGCGGGGGAGATCCCCACGGTCCCTGGCGTGTACCGCTTTCGCGACGAGACCGGGCGGGTGCTCTACGTCGGCAAGGCCAAGAACCTGCGCGCCCGCCTCAGCAACTACTTCGCGCCGCTCAGCAGCCTGCACGAGCGCACCCGGCGCATGGTCACGACGGCCGCGTCCGTCGAGTGGACCACAGTCGGAACCGAGGTCGAGGCCCTCCAGCTCGAATGGACCTGGATCAACGAGTTCGACCCGCCGTTCAACGTGCAGTTCAAGGACGACAAGTCCTACCCGTACCTCGCCGTGACCCTCGCAGACGAGGCGCCGCGCGCCCTCGTCACCCGCACCACCGGCATCCGCGGCGCGCGTTATTTCGGCCCGTACCCCAAGGTCTGGGCCGTTCACGAGACGATCGACCTGATGCTCAAGGCCTTCCCGATCCGCACCTGCAACAACGCCAACTACAAACGCGCCATGCAATCGGGGAAACCGTGTTTCGCCGGCCAGATCGGCCGCTGCTTCGGCCCGTGCTCCCAGAAGGTCTCGATCGAGGAGCACCGCGTCATCGTCGACGAATTCGTGAGTTTCATGGCGAGCCAGGACCGCACCATGATCAACCGACTGACCAACGAGATGAAGGCCGCTGCCCTCGGCCAGCAGTACGAGCTCGCGGCCAAACGGCGGGACCAGGTCAAGGCGCTCACGAACGTGCTCGAGAAGAGTGCGGTCGTGCTGCGTGACAACGTCGACATCGACCTGTTCGCCGTCGAGGAGGACGAGCTCGCTGCGGCTGTGCAGCTGTTCATCGTGCGCGGCGGCCGGATCCGCGGTGTCCGCGGCTGGGTCGTCGACAAGGAGCTGGACCTGACAACAGGGGAGCTGATCGATTCCCTGCTGCAGACCGCATACTCCAGGGACGCCGTGCCGCCGCGGGAGGTCGTCGTCCCGTTGCTTCCTGACGACTCCGCAGCGCTCGAAGAATGGCTCGGCGGCATCGCCGGGCGCAAGGTGCACCTCGTGGCCGCCCAGCGCGGCGAGAAGGCCGCTCTGCTCGCGACGGCCACCCAGAACGCACGGCAGGCACTGATGCTCTACAAGACCCGCCGCAGCTCCGACTTCGTCGCACGCTCCAAGGCGCTCGAGGACATCCAGGAGGCGCTCGGTATGGACTCGGCGCCGCTCCGAATGGAGTGTTATGACGTCTCGCACCTGAGCGGCACGAACATCGTCGCCTCGATGGTGGTCTTCGAAGACGGGCTTCCACGCACGGACGAATACCGGCGCTTCAGCATCCCGGAGTCCACAGACGACACCGACTCGATCTACCGCACCCTGACCAGGCGCCTCGCCTACCTCGTGCCAGACGACGGCCCTGCAACGGATGCCGGCACGGAGCCCGCACCGGATCCCGCGGGTGCGTCGCCGGACTCGCCGGCCAGACGCAAGAAGTTCCGGTACCAGCCGAACCTCCTGATCGTCGACGGCGGCCAGCCGCAGGTCGCTGCGGCGGCCAGGGCGCTTCGCGAATCCGGGGTCACCGGCATCCAGCTGTGCGGCATCGCCAAGCGCCTCGAGGAGATCTGGCTGCCGGACTCGGACTATCCCGTCATCCTGCCGCGCAACAGCGACGCACTCTTCCTCATCCAGCGGATCCGGGACGAGGCCCACCGCTTCGCGATCACCCACCAGCGCGCCCGCCGCAAACGCGACATCGCAACGGTCCTCGGCGAGATCGCCGGCCTCGGCCCGGCACGGGTCAAAGTGCTGTTGCAGCATTTCGGATCCGTCGCCCGGCTCAAAGAGGCCCCCATCGAGGCAATCGCGGAGGTCCGCGGCATCGGACCAGGCCTCGCGGCGACGATCCACCAGCACTTTCGCGCCTGAAACCGATCTCGGTCGGTAGGCTGGACTGACAGGCCCACCACCGACAGAAGGCGCACCCCCAGGATGACGGAGAACGACAAGCAGGAAATGCTTATCGTCACGGGAATGTCCGGGGCCGGGCGTTCGACAGTGGCCAACGCCCTCGAAGACCTCGGCTGGTACGTCGTCGACAACCTTCCGCCGCAAATGCTGCGCCCGCTCGTCGAACTCGCCGGCAAGGCGGGCACGAGCCTGCCCAAGATCGCCGCCGTCGTGGACATCCGCGGCCGTGACTTCTTCGCGGACTTCCAGGAGATCGTGCAGTCCCTCCGCAACGGCTCCCAGTTGCGCGTGATCTTTCTCGAGGCCAGGGACGACGTCCTCGTGCGGCGTTTCGAGTCCGTGCGCCGTCCGCATCCGCTGCAGGGCGACGGCACCATCCTCGATGGCATCGACGCCGAACGCACCCGGTTGCGCGCCGTCCGTGAATCGTGCGACATGGTCATCGACACGTCCGACCTCAACATCCACCAGCTCGCGACGACCATCAGCGAACGCTTCGCGGCCGAAGATGCCGCAGGCGTGCACGTCACGGTCATGAGTTTCGGCTTCAAGTACGGTCTTCCCACGGATGTCGACATGGTTGCCGATGTCCGTTTCCTGCCGAATCCGTTCTGGGTGCCCGAACTCCGCTCCCACACCGGACAGGACCCCGAAGTGCGGGACTACGTGCTGGCCCAGGAAGGCGCCCTGGACTTCATCGAGCACTACTCCCTGGCGCTCGCACCGGTGCTGGCGGGCTACCAGCGCGAGAACAAACGCCACGCCACCATCGCCATCGGCTGTACGGGCGGCAAGCATCGCTCGGTGGCGATGGCCCGCGAAATCGCTCGCCGGATCGGCGATCTGCCCGGAGTCGCGATAAGCCTCAAGAATCGCGACCTCGGCCGGGAGTAAGACCCCGCCCGGTGCGCCGCCCCGCGGGCTGCGCCGGGCAACACAGACCACAGACCGACCCATTTTGGGGTCAGTACGACAGAATGGACAAACGATTGGCACTCACGGCCGACGTCAAAGATGAACTTGCACGGGTTGACGTGTCGAAGACCACGGTGCGGGCGGCGGAGCTCGCGACGATCCTGCGATTCTCCGGCGGCCTGCACATGATCAACAGCCGGATCGCGATCGAATCCGAGCTCGACACCGCACTCCTCGCCCGCCGGGTGCGGAAGGACCTCGCCGAACTCTACGGCGTCCGCAGCGAAGTCTCCGTGATTTCGGCATCCGGCCTGCGCCGCACCAGCCACTTCCTGGTGCGCGTGCTCGATGGGGGAGAAACCCTGGCCAGACAGACCGGCCTGCTCGACGCCCGGCGACGCCCCATCCGAGGTCTGCCGAACCGGCTGACCACGGGGTCCAAGGAAGAGATCGCCGCCGTCTGGCGCGGTGCGTTCCTCGCGAACGGCTCCCTCACCGATCCCGGTCGCTCGGCGGCCCTCGAAGTGACCTGCCCGGGCAACGAGGCCGCGATGGCCCTCGTCGGTACGGCCGGTCGACTCGGCGTCGTCGCCAAGGCCCGTGAGGTGCGGGGCGTGCACCGGGTCGTGATCCGCGACGGCGACGCCATCGGCGCCATGCTCGTGCACATGGGTGCGGCGGAGACCGTGCTCAACTGGGAAGCGCTCCGACAGCGCCGTGAGGTGCGCGCAACGGCCAACCGCCTCGTCAATTTCGACGACGCCAACCTCCGCCGCAGCGCGCAGGCCGCCGTTGCGGCGTGCGCCCGCGTGCAGCGCGCGATGGAAATCCTCGGCAGCGATATTCCGGAACACCTCCGTTACGCAGGCGAGTTGCGCCTCTCGTTCCGCGACTCCAGCCTCGACGAACTGGGCCACCACGCCGATCCGCCCATGACGAAGGACGCCGTCGCCGGACGCATCCGCCGCTTGCTCGCCATGGCGGACAAAAAGGCCGTCGACCTCGGGATCCCCGGAACCGATGCGAACCTTCCGGCTGACCTCGACGATGTTTGAGGCCCCCTCGTCAGCGGGGCACCCTGACCTGAGTAGACTTGAAACGTCGCTTACACACTCGTGGCGGAGTACTTCGCGCCAACTCGACAGAGGAGATATGAATGGCTGAATACACTTTGCCCGCTCTCGCCTATGACTACTCGGCGCTCGCGCCGAGCATCAGCGGCACCATCATGGAACTTCACCACAGCAAGCATCACCAGGCCTACGTGACCGGCGCGAACACCGCCCTCGCGCAGCTTGCGGAAGCTCGCGACTCCGGCCAGCTGGCCAACGTCAACAAGCTTGAAAAAGACCTCGCCTTCAACCTCGGCGGTCACGTCAACCACTCCATCTTCTGGACCAACCTCTCCCCGGACGGCGGCGACAAGCCCACAGGCGAGCTTGCGAGCGCCATCGAGGACTACTTCGGTTCCTTCGACAAGTTCCAGGCGCACTTCACGGCGGCAGCCCTCGGTGTGCAGGGATCCGGCTGGGCGGTGCTCGCCTGGGATTCGATCGGGCAGCGCCTGATCATCCAGCAGTTCTTCGACCAGCAGTCGAACTTCGCAGCCGGCACGATTCCGGTGCTCATGCTCGACGTCTGGGAGCACGCGTACTACCTCGACTACCGCAACGTGCGTGCGGACTACGTGAAGGCATTCTGGAACATCGTCAACTGGGCGAACGTCCAGGACCGATTCACGATCGCTCGCGAAAAGACCAACGGGCTTCTGCTGCTCTCATAGCGCAGCCGTAGGACGGGCCCCGTGAGGGGCCCGTCCCCCGTGTATTTCACCCACAAGAAACCGCGCTTCGGCGCACAAGATTAGGAGACATTCGTGTCTGTAAAGATCGGTATTAATGGCTTTGGCCGCATTGGCCGCAATTATCTTCGCGCCGCCCTGGCGCAGGGCAGCGACATCGAGATCGTCGCCGTCAACGACCTGACCGACACGAAGACGTTGGCCCACCTTCTTAAATATGACTCCATCACCGGACGCCTGAACGCCACCGTTTCCGTCGAGGGCGACTCCATCCTCGTCAACGGCAAGCCGATTAAGGTTCTCGCCGAGCGCGACCCGGCCAACCTTCCCTGGGGCGCCCTGGGCGTCGACATCGTCATCGAGTCCACCGGCCGCTTCACCAAGGCAGAGGATGCGCGCAAGCACATCACCGCAGGCGCCAAGAAGGTCATCGTTTCCGCTCCCGCCTCAGGCGACGCAGCGACGATCGTCATGGGTGTCAACGAGCAGGACTACGACCCGGCCAAGTTCGACATCATCTCCAACGCGTCCTGCACCACGAACTGCCTCGCGCCCTTGGCCAAGGTCTTCAACGACAACTTCGGCATCAAGTCCGGCCTGATGACGACGATCCACGCGTACACCGCCGACCAGAACCTCCAGGACGGCCCGCACTCCGACCTGCGTCGCGCCCGCGCCGCGGCCATCAACATCATCCCGACCTCGACCGGTGCGGCCAAGGCCCTCGGCATCGTCCTCCCCGAGCTCAAGGGCAAGCTTGACGGCTTCGCACTGCGCGTTCCGGTTCCCACCGGTTCCATCACCGACCTCACCGTCATCGCGGAGCGCCCCGTCACGATCGAAGCGATCAAGGCCGCCTACAAGGCTGCTGCGGAGTCCGGTCCCCTCAAGGGCATCCTGATGTACACGGAAGACGAGATCGTCTCCAGCGACATCGTGACGGACCCGCACTCCTCGATCTTCGACGCCGGCCTGCTGCGCGTCATCGGCGACCAGGTCAAGCTGTCGTCCTGGTACGACAACGAGTGGGGCTACTCCAACCGCATGGTTGACCTCACCGCGCTCGTCGCCAAGAGCCTGTAGCAGGGGCCCGCAGTGACGCTTCGTACAATCGAATCGCTGGGGCTGCTCACCGGAAAACGCGTCATCGTCCGCTGTGACCTGAACGTGCCGTTGAAAGACGGCGAGATCACGGACGATGGTCGCGTTCGCGCGTCCCTCCCGACCATCAAGGCGCTGCTCGAACAGGGCGCCCGCGTGGTCATCGTCTCCCACCTCGGACGGCCGAAGGGTGCACCGGAAGAGAAGTACAGCCTCGCGCCCGTCGCAGTGCGCCTTGCGCAACTGCTCGGACACGACGTCGCCTTCGCGACCGACACCGTCGGTGACGCCGCAAAGGCCGCCGTCGGCGCGCTGTCCAATGGCGACGTCGTCGTGCTCGAAAACCTCCGGTTCAACCCGGGGGAGACGAGCAAGGTCGACGCAGAGCGGGTCGCCTTCGCGACCGAGCTCGCCGCCCTCGGCGACGTCCTCGTGTCTGACGGCTTCGGCGTCGTTCACCGCAAGCAGGCAAGCGTGTACGACCTGGCAGCAATCCTGCCGAGCGCTGCCGGCCTGCTGATCGCTGCCGAGCTCGACGTGCTCGACCGTCTCACCGAAAAGCCGGAGGCGCCGTACACGGTCGTCCTCGGCGGCTCCAAGGTCTCGGACAAGCTCGGCGTGATCGGTCACCTCCTGCCGCGGGTCAACTCGCTGCTCATCGGTGGCGGAATGCTCTTCACCTTCCTCGCAGCTCAGGGCCACAAGGTGGGCGCAAGCCTGCTCGAGGCCGACCAGATCGAAACCGTTCGCGGTTACCTGGTCGAGGCCGAGCGCCTGGGCGTGAAGATCGTCCTGCCGACGGATGTCGTCGTCGCCTCCAAATTCGGAGCTGACGCCGAGCACGTGGTCACCGCTGCCGACTCGATTGAGGACACCGCATTCGGTGCCACCGGTCTGGGCCTCGACATCGGACCGGACACGGCCGCGGCATTCGCCGCGATCATCCGCGCATCGAAGACGGTGTTCTGGAACGGGCCCATGGGCGTGTTCGAGCTCGCACCGTTTGCTGAGGGCACCCGTGTGGTGGCCGCAGCACTCACAGAGGTTGACGGTCTCAGCGTCGTAGGAGGTGGCGATTCCGCCGCCGCCGTGCGCACGCTCGGATTCACGGACGACCAGTTCGGTCACATTTCTACCGGTGGCGGCGCGAGCCTTGAGTTCCTCGAAGGCAAGCGTCTCCCAGGACTGGAGGTCCTCGGATGGCAGTAAACACTCAGCGCACCCCGCTGATTGCAGGCAATTGGAAGATGAACCTGGATCACCTCCAGGCCATCGCGTTCGTGCAGAAGCTCGCCTGGAACCTCAAGGACGCCAAGCACGACTTCGCGGCCGTCGAGGTTGCGGTGTTCCCGCCGTTCACCGACCTTCGCTCCGTGCAGACGCTCGTGTCAGCCGACAAGCTGCCCGTCGTCTTCGGCGCGCAGGATGTCTCGGCTCACGATTCCGGCGCCTTCACGGGTGAGATCTCCGGCGCGTTCCTCGCTCAGCTCGAGTGCACGTACGTGCTCATCGGGCACTCCGAGCGTCGCACGTTGCACGGGGAGAACGACGAGGAGGTGGCCGCGAAGGTCACCGCCGCCGTCAAGCACGGACTCGTTCCGATCATCTGCGTCGGCGAGACCGCCGCGGACCTGGAACTGCACGGTCCGAGCGCCGTCCCTGTCGCCCAGCTGCGCACCGCACTGTCGGGCATCGACAGCGCGGCTGACATCGTAGTGGCATACGAGCCCGTGTGGGCCATCGGCTCCGGCCAGGCGGCAACGCCTGAGCAGGCCGAACAGGTCGCAGCCCAGCTGCGCCTGGTCCTCAGCGAGACCCTCGGACAGGATGTGGCCGACAAGACCCGCATCCTCTACGGCGGTTCCGTGAAGGGCGTCAACATCGCGGGCTACATGCGCGAACCCAACGTCGACGGAGCGCTCGTCGGCGGGGCAAGCCTGGATATCGACGAGTTCTCGAGCATCGTCCGATTCCAGAAGCACGTGGGCGTCTAGCCCGAAGTTCCACCTGATATCACCGCTCCAGCCCGCCACCCTGACCAGGGGAGGCGGGCTGGTTCGTCAGTCAGGCTATGATGATCACTGATCCCGGTGGAGAAACTCCACCATTCTGAAAGGTTTCGCGTGCAGATTCTCCAGGTCGTGTTGCAGGTTGTCCTCGGACTGACGAGCCTCCTGCTCACCATGCTCATCCTCCTGCACAAGGGCCGTGGTGGTGGCCTCTCCGATATGTTCGGTGGCGGCGTCACCTCGAACCTCGGCGCCTCCGGCGTTGCGGAACGAAACCTCAATCGCATCACCGTGATCCTCGCCGTCCTCTGGATCGCGTGCATCGTCGTCCTGGGCCTCATCACCAAGTTCGACACGGCACTGTAACTCCCTCACACCCCCTTCGCTTTTCCCACACCCGTGGCCGTGCGGCCACAAGCACAATCGCCTTTCATGGAGGAACACAATGGCATCTGGTGGCAGCGCAATTCGTGGATCCAGGGTCGGAGCCGGCCCCATGGGGGAGCAGGACCGCGGTTTCCAGGCGGACCGGATCCGCGTCTCCTACTGGGACGCTCTCGGCAACGAGACCGTCCGCTACTTCGCGGCGAACCTGCCCGATGATGAAATCCCCGAGACGATCGACTGCCCGTCCTCTGGGCTTCCGGCCGGCCGCGACAAGGAGAACCCGCCGTCCGTCGTGAAGCTCGAACCGTACAAGACGCACCTCGCCTACGTGAAGGAGCGCCGCACGGAAGAGGAAGCGGACTCGCTTCTCGAGGAAGCCCTTCTGCAGCTGCGGATTCGCCGCGGGAAGCTCTCCGCCACCAACTAGCTCCGGACCTTTCGTCCATCGGACACGAAAAAGCCCCGACCACGGTCGGGGCTTTTTCGTGCGCGAACGGTGTCAGAACGACGACGCGGTCAGGTTCTCCGGTACCTCTGCGGCCGCTTCCCGGTCCACGAAGAAGTTCGTGTAGCGGCGCCCCTTGATGCCCGCAACAGGAACCTCGTCCCTGCTGGCACCGGCGAGTGCGAGCCCGAGGGCGGATGCCTTGTCCGGCCCTGCGAGGACCAGCCAGATGCAGCGCGACGAGTTCAGGGCAGGGCGGCTCAGGGTGAGCCGTTCGGCCGGGGGCTTGGGGGAATTGCGCACCGTGAGCACGCTCGCGGTGTCCTCGCGGATTCCCGGGAGGTGCGGGAACAGCGAGGCGATGTGCCCGTCCGGGCCGACGCCGAGGAAGGTGATATCGAAGCGCGGCAGCACGGTTCCGTCGTTCGAGGCTGCCTCGAGCTCCTCCGCATAGGCTGCTCCGGCCGCGTCGAGGTCGAGCGGTCCGTCGGAGGACGCAAACGGGTGGATGTTCTCCGCGGGGATGTCGAGGTGGTCGAGGAGTGCGGTACGGGCCTGGAGTTCGTTGCGTTCCGGGTCGGCGTACGGCAACCAGCGTTCGTCGCCCCACCAGAAGTTCACGTGCTCCCAGTCGACGGTGTCCCTGGCCGCGGAAGCGTTGACAGCGTCGAGCACCTCTGTCGCGACGCTTCCCCCGGTGAGGACGACATGGATGTCGCCCTCCTCGTGGAGGAGGTCGACCGCGGTGGTGATGAATCGTGCCGCGACCGATGCGGCGAGGGCCGCCCGGTCTGCATGCACTAGTACGCGTCGTTCGTGTGTCACGGTCGTCCTCCGGTTTTGTCTGCAACCGCGTCCAGGTTCGGCAGTCCGCGGGTGATCACTTCACCATACAACTCGTCGGGATCGAGCCGGCGAAGCTCGTCGCTGAGGCAATCCCGGAGGCTGCGGCGCTTGAGGGTGAGGTCCTGCACGGGCTGGCCGGGCTGGGTGAGGGTTGCGATGCCCGGCAGTTCACGCTCGAGCGAGATCACACCGGATGCCCGGGTGAAGTGCACGCCGTGGATTCCGCTCGCTTTGGCCCCACCGGTGAACTCGTAGTCGACGTCCACGGCGAGCTGGAGCTGCAGCCAGGCGGCGAGCAGCGTCGTCGAGGGGGAGTCGGCCGCGCCGGAGACCTGGACGGCTGTGACGGCTTCGTACGGCGGCTGGTCGAGAACGGCGGCGAGCTGTGCCCGCCAGAGCGTGAGCCGCGTCCAGGCGAAGTCGGTGTCGCCGGGGCGGTACGAGGAGCACAGCCGGTGCAGGGCGGCCTGCGGGTCCGGCTGGGCGGAGGAATCCGTGATCCGCCGGTAGGCGAGGCGCCCGAGCGGAGAGTCCGCCGGGATGACGGGGGCGACGCCCGGCCACCACGTCACGACGGGGGCATCGGGCAGCAGGAGGCCTGTGACCAGGCTCTCCGGGTCGCTCGCGGCTTCGCCGTACGCGCGCAGCACGATGACTTCGCTCGCCCCGGCGTCTCCGCCGACGCGGATCTCCGCGTCGACCTTCGCGTCGACGGGGGTCTCCGATTCGGTTTCTTCCTGGGTGGAGACGACGATGACGCGCATCGGATGTTCACGGGATGCGTCGTTTGCGGCCTCGATGGCCTCCTCCTCGCGTCCCATGGTCGACGCGATGATCAGGGTCAGCACCCGGCCGAGGGCGACGGCGCCGCCCTCTTCCCGGATGCGGACGAGGGCCTTCGAGATCTTCGAGGTGTTCGTGTCTGGCAGATCGACGATCATGGGCGCCTCCATTGACGGCCGTCCCTGGCCAAGAGCTCGTCCGCGGACGAGGGGCCCCAGGTTCCGGGGCGGTACTGTTCGGGCTGGCCCTGCTCGGACCAGAACTTCTCGACCGGGTCGAGGATCTTCCACGAGAGTTCGACCTCTTCGTGACGGGGGAACAACGGCGGGTCGCCGAGGAGCACGTCGAGGATCAACCGTTCGTACGCCTCCGGGCTCGCCTCGGTGAAGGCATGGCCATAGCCGAAGTCCATCGTGACGTCGCGCACCTGCATGCCGACGCCGGGGACCTTGGAGCCGAATCGGATCGTGACGCCCTCGTCGGGCTGCACCCGGATCACGAGTGCATTGGATCCGAGGGCAGCCGTGTTCTCCTTGGCGAACAGATGCTGGGGGGCGCGCTTGAACACGACAGCGATCTCGGTCACCCTGCGGCCGAGTCGCTTGCCTGCCCGCAGATAGAACGGCACGCCGGACCAGCGGCGCGTCTCGATGGTGAGGCGCAGCGCCGCGTAGGTTTCCGTGAGCGACTCCGGGTCCATTCCGTCCTCTTCGAGGAATCCGAGAACCTTCTCACCGCCCTGCCAACCGCCGGCGTACTGGCCGCGGGCGGTTCCGGTCGCGAGGTTGTCCGGGAGCCGGACGGATGCGAGGACCTTCTCCTTCTCGGTGCGCAGGTCGGCCGCGTCGAAGGAGATGGGCTCCTCCATCGCCGTGAGGGCGAGGAGCTGCAGGAGGTGGTTCTGGATCACGTCCCTGGCGGCACCGATTCCGTCGTAGTAGCCCGCGCGTCCTCCGACGCCGATGTCCTCGGCCATCGTGATCTGCACGTGGTCGACGTTGTTCGAGTTCCAGATCGGTTCGTAGAGCTGGTTCGCGAAGCGCAGCGCGAGGATGTTCTGCACCGTCTCTTTGCCCAGATAGTGGTCGATCCGGAACACGGAGTCGGGCGGGAACACGGATTCGACGACGTCGTTGAGCTCACGGGCGGTTTTCAGGTCGCTGCCGAAGGGCTTTTCGATCACGACACGACGCCACTGGCCGTCCTTCTGCTCGGCGAGGCCGGACCGGCGCAACTGGCCGACGACCTGCGGGAACGCCTTCGGCGGGATCGACAGGTAGAACGCATGGTTGCCCATCGTGCCCCGCTCGCGGTCGAGCTCGGCGATGGTGTCCTTGAGCCGTTCGAAGGAGTCGTCGTCGTCGAAGGTGCCCTGCACGAAGCGGATGCCCTCGGAGAGCTGGGCCCAGACATCCTCGTTGAACTCGGTGCGGGCATACTGCTTGACCGAGTCGTGGACCACTTGGGAGAAGTCCTCGTCGTCCCAGTCGCGCCTCGCGAAGCCGACGAGGGCGAATCCGGGCGGAAGGAGTCCGCGGTTGGCGAGGTCGTAGACCGCGGGCATGAGTTTCTTCCGGGACAGGTCGCCGGTTACGCCGAAGATCACGAGGCTCGAGGGCCCCGCGATGCGATTCAGACGGTAATCAGAGGACGACCGCAGCGGATTGAACTCCGGGGTGATTTCCACCGGGGACATGCAACTCCTTTTCTGTGGCAACGAGGCCCGCCGGAGCAGGCCCCGCTGCAGGGGACGACTTCTACTTGAGGGCGCCGAACAGGGCGGCGATATTCGCCGCGGGGTCGGTGAGAGTGAGGGTGAGCACCGGACGGCCGTGCTGAGCGAGAACACTCGCGTCGCCGCTGGCCTGCGCCTGAATGAGTTCGCCGAAGGTGAACGGACGATCCGGAATCGACAGGTCCTCCTGTGCGGTCGCGAGGATCTGCAGGAACACACCGGATGGCTGACCGCCCTTGTGGAGCTGGCCGGTCGAGTGCAGGAACCGGGGGCCCCAGCCGAATGTGACGGGACGTTTCGAGAGCTTCGCGACCAGGTCACGGATGCCGGCGAGCTGTGGCAGCTCGAGGCGGTTCACGTAGGCCTGGACGGAGACGTACCCGTCGGGGCCGAGCTCCTCGAGGAGCGCGTCGATCGCTGAGGCGAGGTCGCTCGCCGCGCCGATGACGTGTGCGGTGCCGCGCACCTCGATGCCGTCGGAGATGAACGCCGCGGGCGCCGGCTCGGGTCGGCCGTCGAGCAGCGCGCGGGTGGCGACCTTGGCTGCCTCCACGTCCGGTTGGTCGAAGGGGTTGATCCCGAGCAGCCGTCCAGCGACCACGGTGGCGTATTCCCAGACCAGGAATTGTGCGCCGAGGGTGCCGCTCACGCGGATCTCATCGGTGCCGTCCGCGGGAAAGATCGTGGTGCCCGCGTCCTCGACGAGGCGCAGGACCTGCAGGTCCGGGAGGTTCTCGGTGAGTTCGGGGGCGCCGAGCTCGAGGACAACGGGGAGGATTCCGGTGCCGATCTTGCCGGTCGACTCCGCGATGAGCTGTTCCGCCCAGTCAGGGAACCCGACGATGTGGGTGCCGTCTGCGACGAGCGCGAGCTTGTCACGCCGTGGCTCCGTCGCAGCGATCGCGGCGCCGAGGATGAGCCCGGGGTTTTCCGGGCTGTCGACCGCGAGCGCGAGCGAAACGGCCTCCGCCTCGTCGAGCAGCTCACCGATGTCGACGCCGGCGAGTCCCGATGGAACCAGCCCGAACGCGGTGAGCACGGAGAAACGTCCTCCCACGGTCGGGTCCGCGTTGAAGACGCGGTAACCGGCCGCCCGAGCGGAGGTGTCGAGCGGCGAACCGGGGTCGGTCACGACGACGATGCGGCCGATGGGGTCGATGCCGGCTTCCCGGAAGGCGCGTTCGAACACGCGACACTGGCTGTCGGTCTCCGCGGTCGACCCGGACTTCGAGGAGACGACCAGCGCCGTCTCCGCGAGGTGGTCGTCGAGGGCCGCGAGTACCTGGCCGGGGTCGGTCGAGTCGAGCACGGTCAACGCGACGCCGGCCGTGCGGGTGATGACCTCCGGTGCGAGCGAGGAACCGCCCATGCCGGCGAGCGCGATCCGGGTGACACCGGCCGAGGCCAGGGTCGCCCGGAGAGCGAGGATCTCCGGGACGAGCGGGCGTGAAACGGCAACGGACTCGGTCCAGCCGAGACGCTTGGCCGCCTCGGACTCGGCCTCAGGGCCCCACAGTGCGGGGTCGAGGGCCGTGATCCCCGAGGCGACCAGGTCGGACACCAGGGTGGGAACGGTTCGGCGTGCCGCATCGGCCGCCGCCCCGGTCACCGCGATGCGGAAACTCACAGGGCCGACGGGGCTTCCGCGTTGTTCTTGGCTGCGTCCAGGGCAACCGTCACGGTGTCGAGGAGTTCGTTCCAGGAAATGATGAACTTCGCAACGCCCTCGGACTCGAGGACCTGCGTGACGTCGACGTAGGAAACGCCTTCGTTCGCAAGGGCGTCGAGGACAGCGTTCGCCTCGTCGTATGCGCCCGTGATCGAGTCCGCCGGGATGACCCCGTGGTCGAAGGTCGCGTCGAGGGTCTTCTCCGGCATGGTGTTGACGACCTCGGGCGCGACGAGGTTCGTCACGTAGAGGGTGTCGGGGAGCGCTGCATCCTTGACGCCCGTCGACGCCCAGAGCGGACGCTGCTTGTTGGCGCCGGCCGCGAGGAGGCCGAGGGCGCGCTCGGTGGAGAAGGCCTGCTGGAAGACCTCGTATGCGAGCTGCGCGTTCGCGACGCCGGCCTTGCTCTTGAGGGCGATCGCCGTCTCGGTGCCGATGGCCTCGAGGCGCTGGTTGATCTCGGTGTCGACGCGGGAGACGAAGAAGGACGCGACGGAGTGGATCGTGCTCAGGTCGATCCCGGCGGCCTTGGCCTTTTCGAGGCCGGACAGGTACGCGTTGATGACCTCGCGGTGACGCTGCAGGCTGAAGATCAGGGTGACGTTCACGCTGATGCCGAGGGCGATCGTCGCGGTGATGGCCTCGAGGCCCTCGATGGTCGCGGGGATCTTGATCATGGCGTTGGGGCGGTTGACCTTGGCCCACAGCTCCTGGGCCTGGGCGACGGTTCCGGCGGCGTCGTGGGCGAGGCCGGGCTCGACCTCGATCGAGACGCGGCCGTCGACACCGTTGGTGCGGTCGTAGACGGGACGGAAGATGTCGCTCGCTGCGGTGACGTCGTCGGTCGTGATCTCGAAGACGGCTTCCTGCACGGTCGCGCCGGACGCGGCGAGGGCGGCGACCTGGTCGACGTAGGCTTCGCCCTTGCTGAGCGCGCCGGCGAAGATGGTCGGGTTCGTCGTGACGCCGACGACGTTCCTGGTGTCGATGAGGTCCTGCAGCCCGCCGGAGGCGATGCGCTGGCGGGAGAGGTCGTCGAGCCAGATGCTGACGCCGGCGGCGGAGAGCTCGGCGGTGGGGGTGGTATCGGTCATGGGGACAATCTCCTTGTGATACATGGTGTGTGACGTGTGCGGGAGTCGGGCGGGGAGCTCAGCGTTGCCGCAGGCTCCCCGCCCGGCGGGGAGCTCAGTGAGCGGCGAGCGAGTCCTTCGCGGCGGCGACGACGGCCTCGGTGGTGATTCCGAATTCACGGAACAGCGTCTTGTAATCTGCGGAGGCGCCGAAGTGCTCGATCGAGATGCTGCGGCCGCGGTCGCCGACGTAGCGGTCCCAGGTCAGCGCGATACCGGCCTCGACGGACACGCGGGCGGTGATGCCGGCGGGCAGCACGGACTCGCGGTACTCCGCTGTCTGCTCCCGGAACCACTCGAGGCTCGGCGCAGACACGACGCGGGCGTTGATGCCCTCGGACGCGAGCGCCGCACGGGCGTTCACGGCCAGCTGGACCTCGGAACCCGTGGCGATCAGGATGACGTCGGGGGTGCCGTTCGGCGCTTCGGCGAGAATGTACGCGCCCTTGGCGACGTTGCGGGCGGAGGCGAAGACCTCGCCGCTCGCGTCGCCGTCGCCGCGCTCGAACACGGGGATGTTCTGGCGGGTGAGGACGATGCCCGCGGGGCCTTCGCGGCGCTCGAGGATCGTCTTCCACGCCCAGGAGACCTCGTTGGCGTCGCCGGGGCGCACGACGTCGAGCCCGGGGATGGCGCGGAGGGTCGCGAGCTGCTCGACCGGCTGGTGGGTCGGGCCGTCCTCGCCGAGGGCGACGGAGTCGTGGGTCCAGACGAAGATCGACGGCGCCTTCATCAGCGCAGCGAGGCGAACGGCCGGGCGCATGTAGTCGCTGAAGATCAGGAAGGTGCCACCGAACGGGCGGGTGTTGCCGTGCAGCACGATGCCGTTCAGGATCGCGCCCATCGCGTGCTCGCGGATCCCGAAGTGCAGGACGCGGCCGTACTCGTTGCCGGTCCACTCGTGGGTCGAGTGCTCGGCCGGAATGAAGGACCGGGCACCGCCGATGGTGGTGTTGTTCGACTCGGCGAGGTCGGCGGAACCGCCCCAGAGCTCGGGGATCACGGCGCCGAGCGCGGTGAGGACCTTGCCGGAAGCTGCACGGGTGGAGACCTCGGTGCCGGCCTCGAAGACGGGCAGCGCGGCATCCACGCCCTCGGGCAGGTCGCCGGCCAGGATCCGGTCGAGGAGGACCTTGCCGTCCGGGTTCGCGGCGGCCCAGGCGTCGAACTGCACCGTCCACCGGGCATGCTCGTCGGAGCCGCGGGTGAGCGCCTCGCGGGTGTGCTCGATGACATCGGGGGCGACGAAGAAGTTCTCGGCCGGATCGAAGCCGAGGACCTCCTTCACGGCTGCGAGTTCCGCGGCGCCGAGCGCCGAGCCGTGGATCTTGCCGGTGTTCTGCTTCTTCGGGCTTGGCCAGCCGATGATCGTCTTGAGGATGATCAGCGACGGCTTGTCCGTGACGGCCTTCGCCGCGTCGATCGCGTCGTTGAGGGCGTGGAGGTCTTCGACGTATTCGCCGGTCTTCTTCCAGTCCACGGTCTGCACGTGCCAGTGGTAGGCCTCGTACCGGGCGGCGACGTCTTCGGTGAAGGCGATGTTGGTGTCGTCCTCGATCGAGATCTGGTTGGAGTCGTAGATCGCGATCAGGTTGCCGAGCTGCTGGTGGCCGGCGAGGGAGGATGCCTCGCTCGTGATGCCCTCCTGCATGTCGCCGTCGCCCGCGATGACGTAGACGAAGTGGTCGAAGGGGCTCTCGCCCGCCGCGGTCTCCGGGTCGAACAGTCCGCGTTCGAAGCGGGACGCGTATGCGAAGCCGACGGCGGACGCGAGGCCCTGGCCGAGCGGGCCCGTCGTGATCTCGACACCGTCGGTGTGGCCGTATTCCGGGTGACCGGGGGTCTTGGAACCCCAGGTGCGGAGAGCCTTGAGGTCGTCGAGCTCGAGGCCGTAACCGCCCAGGTAGAGCTGGACGTACTGGGTCAGGGAGCTGTGGCCGACCGAGAGAATGAAGCGGTCGCGGCCGATCCATTCATTGTCAGAGGGATCGCGGCGCATGACCTTCTGGAAGAGAAGGTATGCGACGGGGGCGAGGCTCATCGCCGTGCCCGGGTGGCCGTTCCCGACCTTCTCGACGGCGTCCGCCGCGAGAATGCGAGCCGTGTCGACCGCCCTGTTGTCAATCGAATCCCACTGCAGTGCTGCCACTTCGTAGTTACCCTTCGTCAAGCTAGGGCAGGCCTTGGAAACCCGCACCCGTTGGATTGAGCGCGCCCGTGGACATCGACGTCATCCGGCGCGGCAGGCGAATGCCCATTTTCCAGGACGCACCGACACGCGCCATGATTGGCGAGCACCCCCAAGTATAGGCAGTCGGCATGGCCGGGTGAGGTTGACCGGCGTAAAGCTGAACGATCCTCGAATGGGCTTCCGCCCGGCCGGGACTGGTTAGACTCAATCCACTATGCAGATCTCCCAGGACGCGACCCCCGCGGGCGTGCAGGCGCCCGGCGGCAGGGGAGCGCGAGGCTTCCGTCGGACCTTCCTCGCCTACCTCTCCCTGACCAAGCCGCGCGTCGTCGAACTGTTACTCGTTGTGACAGCGCCGACCATGCTGCTCGCCGAACGCGGGATTCCGAGCCTGTGGCTCGTGCTCGCGACCCTCATCGGCGGGGCGCTCAGCGCAGGATCCGCCGGCGCGTTCAACTGCTACATCGACCGCGACATCGATCGCGTGATGAAGCGCACGATGAACCGGCCGCTCGTCACCGGCGAGCTCAGCGACCGGGAGGCCCTCGTCTTCGCGTGGGTGCTCGGTGCCGCGTCGATCGTGTGGCTCCTGGTCTTCACGAACTGGGTCGCCGCGGCTCTCTCGCTCGGCGCAATCCTGCTTTATGTCGTTTTCTACACGATCATCCTCAAGCGCCGCACCGCCCAGAACATCGTCTGGGGCGGAATCGCCGGCTGCATGCCCGTACTGATCGGCTGGGCCGCCGTCACCGGCGACCTGTCCTGGCCGCCGCTGATCCTGTTCGCGATCATCTTCCTGTGGACCCCGCCGCACTACTGGCCGCTCTCCATGAAATACCGCGCCGAGTACCAGGCCGCCGGCGTCCCGATGCTCGCCGTCGTGCGCGGACGCGCCCAGGTCGGCCTCCAGGTCATCCTCTACGCGTGGGCGACCGTCGCGTGCTCACTGCTCCTGATCCCGGTCGCTTCGATGGGCCTGCTCTATACCGGGGTCGCGCTCGTCACCGGCGGCTGGTTCATCTACGAGACCCACCGCCTGTACAACCTCGCTATCCGTCACGAGGTGGTCTCGCCGATGCGGGTGTTCCACGGTTCGATCACGTACCTGACACTGCTCTTCGTCGCCGTGGGCGTCGACCCGTTGCTCCCCTTCTAGGTCGCGCGGGGGCTTCCCAGCAGAGCCGGGTGCGTCAGCGTGCGGTTGCCTGGTGCGGAACCGGGGGAGTGGCGTCGACGGGCTGCGCCACCGGCTCTTTGAGGTGCAGTACGACGGCGGTCATCGCGGCCGCGAGTACGCACGCGAGGACCATGTGGATTCCGACGAGGCCGGTCGGTAGTCCGGTGTTCGCCTGAACGAGCCCCACGACGACCTGGACGGCCTCGACACCGAGCAGGGCCAGGGTCCAGGTGCGGAGCGACCGGCCGAGGCCCCAGGCGCCGATGA
Organism: Cryobacterium sp. MDB1-18-1; assembly: GCF_004402735.1. Classification (NCBI taxonomy): domain Bacteria; kingdom Bacillati; phylum Actinomycetota; class Actinomycetes; order Micrococcales; family Microbacteriaceae; genus Cryobacterium; species Cryobacterium sp. MDB1-18-1. The sequence goes on from NZ_SOFR01000026.1 coordinate 95,364, forward strand.
CGAGGGCGATGGTGAGCGCGACGGTCAGGTAGGCGGGCCAGCTGTGCACGTGCTGCAGGAACTCCGAGTCGAGCCCGTTTCGCGGTGCATTCTCGTCACCGGCGTGCGGCCCGGAACCGGTCGTAAGGATGCCGACGACGATTGTGACGGCGACCACGGCGCTCGTCACATGCGTGAGGATCGCGTACCAGCGGGGCACGACGGCAGCCCGCTGGCCGTTGCCGGTGTAGACCCGGTAGACGAAGGCCGTGCAGAGCGCCACGAGCACTGCGGAGATGACGAAGTGCAGTCCGACGACGGTGGGGTCGAGCTGCGTGAGCACGCTGATGCCCCCGATGACCGCCTGGGCGGGGATGCCGAGCCCGGCGAACAGGGCGAGGCGGAACAGGTCGGGGCGTTCGCGACGCAGCCGCACGACGGCGAGGAAGGCAAGGACCGCGACGAGGCCGAGTACGGCACCGAGCAGGCGGTTGCCGAACTCGATGACGCCGTGGATGCCCATCTCCGGCGTGTTGACGAGCGAACCGTCGGTGCATTTCGGCCAGGTCGGGCAACCGAGCCCTGAGCCTGTCAGGCGGACGAGGCCGCCCGTGCCGACGAGGAGGATCTGCGCGGCGAGGTACACCCACGCGATCAGGCGGACCCTTCGGTCAACGCTCGTGGGCAGCCATTCCGAAATCCGTTTCACGGGTTCTGCTTCCTCTCGGGCCTGGTGCATGTGAAATCGCCGGGTCCGGCCACTTAACGCATCGGGAACCTGTAGAATTAGGTGTTTCTGGGCGGTGATCACGCGGTTGTACAAACCGCGGTTCGACACCTCGCCGCCTCTAATCATCTTAGGTACGCAACGTAGCCGCCCACGCAACCCGTTCATCGCACGTCTTCGCTTGGAGCCGTGCGGGAATGACCGGACTAATATCCGGGTTGTCGTGGATGGGAGAAGAGGTAAATATGTCTGACGTCCTGCTCGACCGGCCCGAACTCGCGGGCCTGGGAACGTACGAATTCGGCTGGTCCGATTCCGACGCGGCCGGCGCATCCGCCCGCCGTGGCGTCTCGCCAGAGGTCGTGACCGACATCTCGAAGCTCAAGAACGAGCCGGACTGGATGCTGCAGCGCCGGCTCAAGGCCCTCGAACTGTTCGAGCGCAAGCCGATGCCCACGTGGGGCGCCGACCTGTCCGGAATCGACTTCGACAACATCAAGTACTTCGTGCGTTCAACGGAGAAGCAGGCCCAGACCTGGGAAGACCTGCCTGACGACATCAAGAAGACCTACGAGAAGCTCGGCATCCCCGAGGCGGAGCGCCAGCGCCTCGTCTCCGGCGTCGCGGCCCAGTACGAGTCAGAGGTCGTCTACCACCAGATCAATGAGGAGCTCGAAGCCCAGGGCGTCATCTTCATGGACACGGACACCGCGCTCAAGGAATACCCCGAGGTCTTCAAGGAGTACTTCGGCACCGTGATCCCCTCCGGTGACAACAAGTTCGCCGCGCTCAACACCTCGGTCTGGTCTGGCGGCTCCTTCGTCTACGTTCCGCCCGGCGTGCACGTCGAGATCCCGCTCCAGGCGTACTTCCGGATCAACACGGAGAACATGGGCCAGTTCGAGCGCACGCTCATCATCGCCGACGAGGGCAGCTACGTGCACTACATCGAGGGCTGCACCGCCCCGATCTACTCGTCGGACTCGCTGCACTCCGCCGTCGTCGAGATCATCGTGAAGAAGAACGCCCGAGTTCGGTACACGACGATCCAGAACTGGTCGAACAACGTCTACAACCTCGTCACGAAGCGCGCAACAGCCGCAGAGGGCGCGACCATGGAATGGATCGACGGCAACATCGGCTCCAAGGTCACCATGAAGTACCCGTCGATCTACCTGATGGGCGAGCACGCCAAGGGCGAAACCCTGTCCGTGGCCTTCGCCGGTCCCGGCCAGCATCAGGACGCCGGCGCCAAGATGATCCACATGGCTCCGTACACGCAGTCCTCGATCGTGTCCAAGTCCATCGCCCGCGGCGGCGGCCGCTCGGGGTACCGCGGTGAAGTCCGGGTGGATGCCGGTGCGCACCACTCCGCGAACACCGTGCGCTGCGACGCGCTGCTCGTCGACACCCAGTCCCGCTCCGACACCTACCCGTCCATCGACATCCGTGTCGACGACGTGCAGCTCGGCCATGAGGCCACCGTCTCCCGCGTCAGCGAGGAGCAGTTGTTCTACCTGATGAGCCGCGGTATGCCCGAGGACGAGGCCATGGCCATGATCGTCAGAGGATTCATCGAACCGATCGCACGGGAGCTCCCGATGGAGTACGCCCTCGAACTCAACAAGCTCATCGAAATGGGCATGGAAGGATCCGTCGGCTAAATGTCCGCCGCCCCGACTTCAACAACAGCAGCACTGCCCACCAGCGAACAGCACGGCATCAAGGCGCACTCGGACGGACGCTTCGGCTTCGTCCCCGTGCAGACCAGGAACGACCGCTTCAAGAGCGTCGACGTCGCCGACTTCGCCCCCGTCACGGGGCGCGAGGCCGTATGGAAGCTCTCACCGGTCGCCAAGTTCACCGACCTCACGGCCGGCGAGCTCGACGGCGCAGCCTACGACGTCGACTCGACCCCGACCGACGGTGTCGCGATCGACTGGGTCGGGCGCGATGACGCCCGCATCGGTTCGGTCGGCGCCCCGGAGGAACGAGCCGCCGCCAACGCCTGGACGAGCTTCGAGAAGGCCCTGGCCATCACCGTCACCGGTGAAGAGGACAAGGAGATCACGATCACCCGGGCCCGTCTCGGCACCGGCCCGCGCGGCGCCCACACGATCATCGAGGCCAGGCCGTTCAGCCGGGCGACGATCATCCTCGAGAACACCGGCGACGCACGCCTCACCGAAAACCTCGAGATCATCGTCGGCGAGTCCGCGCACCTCACGGTCGTCACGCTGCAGGAGTGGAACACCGGTGCCGTTCAGCTGGCCAACCACTTCGCATCCGTCGGCCGCGACGCCTACCTCAAGCACGTCGTCGTGTCCCTCGGCGGCAGCATCGTGCGGGTCAACCCCTCGGTGCGCCTCGCCGGTCCCGGCTCCGACACCGACCTCTACGGTCTCTACTTCGCGGATGCCGGCCAGCACCTCGAACAGCAGGTGTACGTGCACCACGACGCCGCGAACAGCCGCAGCCGGGTGACCTACAAGGGCGCCCTGCAGGGCGCAGGCGCTCGGACGGTCTGGATCGGCGACGTCCTGATCGGTCGCAACGCCCCTGGAACCGACAGCTACGAACAGAACCGCAACCTCGTGCTGACCGAAGGCACCCGCGCGGACTCGATCCCGAACCTCGAGATCGAGACGGGTGACATCAAGGGCGCCGGGCACGCGAGTGCGACCGGCCGCTTCGACGATGAGCAGCTGTTCTATCTGCAGTCCCGCGGAATCACGGAAGACGAGGCCCGGCGACTCGTCGTGCGCGGCTTCCTGAGCGAGATCGTGCAGCACATCGGATCCCAACCGCTCGAAGACCGCCTCCAGGCGGCCATCGAAGCCGAACTGCGCAGCACCGACGAGGTCCGCGCACCCGCAACAACCAAGGAGAACTGACCATGGCGTCCACGAAGATCTGCGCCTTCGACGAACTCGAAGAGAATCAGGCCGTCAAGGTCGAGATCGACGGAGTCCCCATCGTCGTGGTGCGGGACAGCGCCGGCGACGTCTTCGCGATCGGCGACACCTGCACGCACGGCGACATCTCCCTCTCCGAGGGATTCGTCGAAGACGACACGGTCGAATGCTGGGCACACGGCTCCAAGTTCTCCCTGAAGAGCGGTCGCCCGCTCAACCTGCCCGCCTACGAACCCGTTCCGGTGTTCACGGTCGAGCTGATCAACGGCGACGTCTTCATCGACCCGACCCCGCACTACGTCACCGCGTAACCCCCACACGTACCGGCGCCTGCGCGCCGTTGAATGAAAGAGACCAGAGAATCCATGTCAGTTCTTGAGATCAAGGACCTGCACGTCAGCGTCGAGACCGACCAGGGCACCAAGCAGATCCTGAAGGGTGTCAACCTCACGATCAACGAGGGTGAGATCCACGCCATCATGGGGCCGAACGGCTCCGGCAAGTCGACCCTCGCGTACACGATCGCCGGCCACCCCAAGTACCACGCCGACAGCGGCTCGATCCTGCTCGACGGTGAGGAAGTCCTCACCATGACCGTCGACCAGCGCGCCCGCGCCGGCCTCTTCCTCGCGATGCAGTACCCGGTCGAGATCCCCGGAGTCACCGTCACCAACTTCCTGCGCACCGCCAAGACCGCGATCGACGGCGAAGCGCCCGCGATCCGTTCCTGGATCAAGGACGTCCGCCAGTCCATGACGAACCTGCGCATGGACAAGAGCTTTGCGGAGCGCAACGTGAACGAGGGCTTCTCCGGTGGTGAGAAGAAGCGCAACGAGATCCTGCAGCTCGAACTGCTCAAGCCCAAGTTCGCGATCCTCGACGAAACCGACTCCGGCCTCGACGTCGACGCGCTCAAGATCGTCTCGGAGGGCGTCAACCGCGCCAAGGCGAACACCGGACTCGGCATCCTCCTGATCACGCACTACACCCGCATCCTGCGCTACATCGAGCCCGATTTCGTGCACGTGTTCGTCAACGGGCGGATCGCGGAGCAGGGCGGACCCGAGCTTGCCGACCGGCTCGAGGACGAAGGCTACGATCGCTTTCTCGTCGATTCGAACGTAGGCTGACCGCATGGTTTCAACGCTGTCACCCGAGCGATTCGATGAGATCGAAGAGGCGCTCAAAGACGTCATGGACCCCGAGCTCGGCATCAACGTCGTCGACCTCGGCCTCATCTACGACTTGGGCTGGGACGACGAGAACGACGCCCTGATCATCCACATGACCCTGACCTCGGCAGGCTGCCCGCTGACCGACGTGCTCGAGGAGCAGACCGCCGAAGCGCTCGACGGGGTCGTCGACCAGTTCCGGATCAACTGGGTCTGGATGCCGCCGTGGGGCCCTGAGAAGATCACCGACGACGGCCGTGACATGATGCGCGCCCTCGGCTTCGCGATCTGACCGTCGCCCCAGTATCACCCGCCCAGTGTCGCCCCGGATTCCGATCCGGGGCGACACTGCGTTAATCGGCGGATGCCGTCGGCCGGCGGCATCCCCGCGCCCGCGACTGAATTAGTATGCTCCTCCACTCATTGGAACGCTATGCTAATGAGATGGATTCCCCCGGAAGGACGCGGCCGAGCCGTCGATCGGCGCAAAGCGAGGCGACCAGGACGGTCATCCTCGACGCGGCCGAGCGCCTCATGCTCGAGCGCGGGTACATCGCGGCATCCATCGCGGCGATCGCCGCGGAGGCCGGTGTCGCGGTGCAGACCATCTACAATTCCGTGGGCCTCAAGGCCGACGTGCTTGCGGCGGTACTCGAGCGTGGTGCCACGGAGCCGTCGGGCAGTGGGGAGTCCGCGCTCCAGGATCCGGTTGCGTCACCCCGGGAGGCGAGCGGACCGCGCTCGGCGACCGACATCATCCGCCTCCTCGTCGACTGGTGCGTCGAGACGAACGTGCGCACCGCCGCCCTGCGGAGGGTCGTCGCGCAGGCCGCGGGGGTCGAGGCCGACGTGGCGCGTCTCGAGCTGCGCCAGTCCGCACGGTTGCTGCACAACTTCAGCGAGACGGCAACGGCGTTGCGCGACCGCCATGCGTTGCGCAGCGGCCTCAGCGACCACGAGGCGGCCGCGGCGATCTGGGCGCTCGCCCACCCGCAGGTCTACCGCTCCCTCGTGCTCGATCTGGACTGGTCCCTCGGGGCCTACCGGGAGTGGCTCGGGAACACGCTCCGGGCCACACTTTTCTGAGCGTCCCTCCCCGTCGCCGCGCGAGAATATACTAGATAGCTGGCCCGGTCGGGCCGAACCCCTCCCACGAACCTTCCGAACGGACTATTGCTGTGCTCAGTGTGCAAAACCTCGAAATCAGAGTCGGGGCGCGCGTGCTCATGGAAGACGTCAGTTTCCGCGTCTCCGCCGGCGACAAGATCGGCCTCGTCGGCCGCAACGGTGCGGGAAAGACGACCCTCACGAAGACGCTCGCGGGCGAGACGATGCCGACCCACGGCCAGATCGACCGCTCCGGCCAGATCGGCTACCTTCCGCAGGACCCGCGCTCCGGTGAACCGACCATGCTCGCGCGCACCCGTATCCTCGACGCCCGCGGCCTCGGCACGATCTCCCTCGGCCTCTACCAGGCCGGCCTCGACATGGGCAGCGACGACCCCAAGGTCGCCGCGAAGGCCATGAAGGTCTACGGCAACCTCACCGACCAGTTCAACGCCCTCGGCGGCTACGCAGCGGAGGCGGAGGCGGCCTCGATCGCGAGCAACCTGAACCTCCCGGACCGGATCCTCGACCAGGAGCTGCAGACCCTCTCCGGCGGCCAGCGCCGCCGCATCGAGCTCGCCCGCATCCTGTTCTCCGCCGCGGAGACGATGATCCTCGACGAACCGACCAACCACCTCGATGCCGATTCCGTCGTCTGGCTGCGCGAGTTCGTCAAGAACTACCGCGGCGGCGTCATCATCATCTCCCACGACATCGAACTCGTCGGCGAGACCGTCAACCGGGTGTTCTATCTCGATGCCAACCGCATGGTCATCGACATCTACAACATGAACTGGAAGAACTACCAGCGCCAGCGCCTCGCAGACGCCGACCGTCGTAAGAAGGAACGCGCCAACGCCGAGAAGAAGGCGTCCACCCTGCAGCTGCAGGCCGCAAAGTTCGGCGCCAAGGCGAGCAAGGCCGCAGCGGCCCACCAGATGGTCGCCCGGGCTGAGAAGCTGCTCTCCGGACTCGACGCCGTGCGAGCCGTCGACCGCGTGGCCAAGCTGCGCTTCCCCGTGCCGGCCCCGTGCGGCCGCACCCCGCTGATGGCGAACGACCTCTCGAAGAGCTACGGTTCCCTCGAGATCTTCGCAGCTGTCGACCTCGCGATCGACCGCGGGTCCAAGGTCGTCATCCTCGGCCTCAACGGTGCGGGCAAGACCACGCTTCTGCGGATGCTCGCGGGCGTCGACAAGCCGGACACCGGCACGATCGTCCCCGGCCACGGTCTCCGCATCGGGTACTACGCGCAGGAACACGAGACCATCGACGTCAAGCGCAGCGTTCTGCAGAACATGGTGTCCTCGTCGCCGAACATCACCGAAATGGAAGCCCGCCGGGTCCTCGGCTCGTTCCTGTTCACCGGTGACGATTCCGACAAGCCGGCCGGGGTTCTTTCCGGTGGAGAGAAGACCAGGCTTGCCCTCGCGATGATCGTGGTCTCCGGCGCCAACGTGTTACTCCTCGACGAACCGACGAACAACCTCGACCCCGCGAGCCGTGACGAGATCCTCGACGCGCTCGCGCACTACGAGGGTGCCGTCGTCCTGGTCAGCCACGACGAGGGCGCCGTCGAGGCGCTCAACCCGGAACGCGTGCTGATCATGCCGGAGGGCACAGAGGACCACTGGAACAAGGACTACCTCGACCTGATCATGCTCGCCTAGCTTCCGCTATCGGTCGGTGCGTACTGTCTGTCAGTGCGTGCTGTCGATGAGGTCGTCTTCGACCTCTGCGTCCGTACGCGGCTTGGCGGCCGCACGGCGGGCGCGTTCCTCCGCGCGCGTGCGCTCTTCGGGGTCGTCCGCGTTGAGAGAGCGGAATTCCTGCCGCACCGCCCAGCCGAGCCCGATGAAGCCGAGCAGGGCGAACAGCATCCACTGGAACGCGTACGACAGGTGCGAGCCTTCGTCCGCGACCGGCCTGGTCACGCCGGCCGGCCGGGTGGCCGGCGCGGGATCCTCGGAGGCCATCAGGCCGTATGCCGCGGTGTACGTGGGTGCGCCGACCCGGTCGGCGACGTCGGCGAGGTGGATCGTGGCGATCTGGTTCCCGCTCGCCGTGCGCCCGGGAAGGGTCGGTTCTCCGGCCTTGAGCCTGGCGATGACCGTGACTTCACCCGTCGGCGCTGCGGGAACCGGGCCGGGGGCCTCCGCCGTCTCGCCGGTGGGGACCCAGCCACGATCGACGACGAAGACCGTGCCGTCAGCGAGGAGCAGCGGCGTGAGCACCTCGAAGCCCGGGTGCACGTTCAGCGGGCGATTCCGCACGATCAGCTCATCGGCGACGAGGTACGTTCCCGTCATCGTCACCGGCAGCCACTTCTGTGACTCGTTGAAGGAATCGAGAGTGGGAAGTGCTTCGGTCAGGCTCACCGGGATGTGGTCGTAGTTCGCGTCGACCTTGTTGATCTCGACGAGGGCCTCGTTGCGCCTGGCGAACTGCCACATACCGAGGCCGGCGCAGGCGGCGCCGAAGATGATGGTGAGCACGAGGTATCCGGCCCACCTGCGGGTGAAGGCGAACTTCCAGCCGGTCACGACGGGTCCGTCCCTGCGGCCGGGCGGCCCGGTGTTGTGTCCGGTGCAGCTTCGAGCGCGAAGACGGCCACCGGAAAGTCCCTGGCACCCAGGAATTCCCGCAGATACTCGACATGCTCCGGGCAGGCGAGCCAGGTCTTGACCCGGTCAGCGGTATGGATACGCGGGTTGCGCCAGTCGATGCGCCACTGCGCGTCCTCCCGGCAGCCGGCCCTCGAACAACGCGGTACGTCGAGGTCGTCGTCGAAACCGATCATTCGTCCGTACCCGGGCCGCGGGACGGGTCGTGAGTCGGCGCCGGCCGGTCGGAGGCTTGCCCGGGTGGCGACTGGGCGGCCGACGAGGATTCAGGACTGGTCGAGGACTGACCGCGGTAGAGCTGAACGGCTCCCGGGCGGACGACGGCGGTTCCCGCGCCGTTTCCGTGGACGTTTGCGACGATGACCGCGAAATAGGGGAGCAGGATCGCTCCGGCGGCGCAGACCAGGAGCCACCAGCCGTGCACGAAGAGCATCAGGACGATGCACACCATCCGGATGCCCATGGTCACCGAGTATTTGATCATCCGGGCGCGTCGCTCGGCCTCCGGAGACGGAGGCAGGGACGTGATCGACTGCTGTTTCATACTCTCATCGCTTCGGTCAACCGGTGGAGGTTTTGCCTGATAAGCCTACGTCTCGCCCGGTCTGTGGGATGACACCGTAAACTGGAATATACGTGCGTACGGCTGGTCGTTCGCTGGGAATAGATTGGAACCGTATGCCCTCCGTCAGGACCGTTCTCGTGACCGGGGGCAACCGTGGGATCGGCTTTGCCATCGCCGAAGAATTCGTGCGCCAGGGCCATCGCGTCGCGGTCACGGCCCGCTCCGGGTCCGGCCCAGAGGGCAGCCTCACGGTACGTGCCGACGTCACCGACGCCGCATCGATCGACGCCGCGTTCACCGAGATCGAAGCGTCCCTCGGACCGGTTGAAGTGGTCGTGGCCAACGCCGGCATCACCAAAGACACCCTTCTGATGCGGATGACGGAAGACGACTTCACCTCCGTCATCGACACGAACCTGAGCGGTGCCTTCCGCGTCGTCAAGCGCGCATCCAAGGGCATGCTCAAGGCCAGGTTCGGCCGGATCGTGCTCATCTCGAGCGTGGTCGGCCTCTACGGTTCCGCCGGGCAGGTCAACTACTCCGCCTCCAAGAGCGGGCTCGTCGGGCTCGCCCGCTCGGTCACCCGCGAGCTCGGCGCCCGCGGCATCACTGCGAACGTCGTCGCACCCGGCTTCATCGAGACCGAGATGACCGCGGAGCTTTCCGAGGCCGTCCAGGCCGAATACAAGAAGAACATCCCGGCAGGACGCTTCGCTTCCCCCGCCGAGGTCGCCAAGGTCGTCACGTGGCTCGCGGGCGACGACGCCGGTTACATCTCCGGCGCCGTGATCCCGGTCGACGGCGGACTCGGAATGGGTCACTGACCTCCGCCATGAGACCGACAATGACGGCGACAATGCGGGCGGTTGTCGTCGACGGGCCTGGTGACCCCGGTGTTCTGCGCGTCCGTGACGTGCCGATGCCGACGCCGCGACCCGGATGGGTGCTGATCCGGGTTGAGGCCTTCGGGCTCAACCGGTCCGAACTCCACTTCCGTTCCGGTGTCGCGTCGACCGGCTCGTTTCCGCGCATTCCTGGGATCGAAGCGGTCGGAACGATAGCGGATGCCCCGGGTGGGGAGTATCCCGTCGGCGCCCAGGTGGCCGCGATGATGGGCGGCATGGGCCGCTCCTTCGACGGCGGTTACGCCGAATACGTGTCGGTGCCGGCCGCGATCGTCGTGCCCTTCACCAGCGGACTCGGCTGGGACGTGCTCGGTGCCGTGCCCGAGATGCTGCAGACCGCGGCGGGGTCGCTGCGTGTCGGGCTGCAGGCCGCCGACGGCCAGAGCCTGCTCATCCGCGGCGGAACGTCCTCTGTCGGCCTCGCGCTGGCCACCCTCGGCGCGCTGCGCGGGATGCGGGTGCTTTCGACCACGCGGAATCCCTCGAGCGTCGGCCTGCTCGAGGCTGCAGGCGCCGACCACGTCATCATCGACGATGGCGAGGTCGCGCGCCGGGTGCGGGAGATCGTGCCTGACGGTGTCGACGGAGCCGTCGAGCTCGTCGGCGTCAACGTCCTGCGCGACACCCTCCGAGCGGTGCGAGCCGGAGGCACCGTCTGCTTCACCGGGATGCTCTCCGACACCTGGACGATCGACGAGTTCTACCCGATGGACTGGCTTCCCAACGGAGTGCGCCTCACCGCGTATTCCGGAGAGGCCGCAGACCTGACATCAGCGGAGTTGCAGGCCTTCCTCGACGCCGTCGCAGCCGGTCACGCGCGCGTCCCGCTCGGCCGTGTCTACAGGCTCGATGAGATCGTGCAGGCCCACCGCGACATGGAGGCCGGTACCGCCGGCGGAAAACTCGTCGTCCTTCCGCGCTGAACTCCCCGACTGAGGTCGGACGGATCGTCACACCGCTGGCGAACGGCGCCGGTCACATGCACAGCGTCCGTCAGGGGTCGGTACCCTCGTTTCCAGGTGTGAAACTCAAGATGAGAAGCCTAAAATTATGTGAGTAAGTCTCGCATTCGTGTTCGATTCGGGGTAGAATCGGGGTATGGCAGGAGCTTGGGATCCCCAGTCACACACCCCGCAGGCACCCGGTTCCGGGGTCGCGGGAGATCAGCCCATCGCAGGCGTCAAGTCGGCCCATCCGGTTGCGGTTGTCGAGGGTTTCGAGGGCGCGGAGGGTCTGGCCGGGTCGGTGCCGTCGGTGCATGCGGATGCTGTCGCCCGTCTCGCCGAGGCCCAGGCGGTTCTCGCCGAGGCCCTGGCCGCGATCCCGGTCGGGCTGCTCAGCGACACAGAAGCGGTCACGGCGCTGAGCACCGTGGAGGCGATCGGGCGGACAGTGGACGCGGCCAGGGTGAGCACGGCGACGGATGTGGACCGGCGGGCTCGGGTTTTGGGCCGGGAGGGCCTGGCCTGGCGGATGGGCTGCACGGGCCCGTGGGATGTCCTCACCCGGGTGACGCGGGTGTCGGCCCGGGAGGTGAAGCGGCGCACGAAGCTCGGCGACGCGGTGTTGCCGCGGCCGTGCGGCGGGAGCAGCTGGTTGCCGCCCTTGTTCCCGACCGTCGGAGCCGCCCTGGCGGCGGGGCAGATCGGGGTGGAGACGGCGGAGTTGATCGTGGCCGGGCTACAGGTGATCAGTCACCGGGTGGCGCCGGATGACCTGTTGACGGCGGAGCGGGCCCTGGTCGCCACGGCGGCGGGGCTGATCACCCCGGAGACCGAGGACCTGGCCGGGGCCGGTGTGCCGGTGACGACGGACCTGATCCGGGGCATGGTCGCGCAATGGCAGGCGGCCCTAGACCCCGACGGGGTCCTCCCAACCGAGGACCTGTTCGAGGCGAAGTCCAACATCGGCTTCGGACAACTCAAGAACGGGTTGTACCCGGTGAAGGGTGGAGTGACACCGGAACTGTTCGGGGTGATGAACACCCTCTTCGACGCCTTCCTGAGCTTCCACGCCCGCCCGGCGTTCCCCACCGCCGAGGAGCAGGCGCTGATGGATTCGGGGCAGATGATTCCCGGCGCCGAATCAGCGGGCACCGACGCCGACACGGGCCCGGATCTGGACGTGATCGAGGCAGAGCTCCGGGAGCGCCGGGCGGATACCCGCACGGGCGGGGAGAAACGCGCCGACATCCTCCGGGCGTTGTTCGAACACGCCGCCCGGGACGAGGACACCCCGTCGATGGGCGGGTCGGCGCCGACGGTGATGGTGCACGTGAACGCTGCGGACCTCGCCTCGGGGGTCGGGGTGGGGTGGATCGACGGCGTCGAAGCCCCCGTGTCTTTGAAGACGGTGCATCAGCGCATCTGCGACGGCGGCTTCCAGGGCGTGTTGTTCGGGGCGAACAACGAAGTGCTCAAGCTCGGTCCGGAACGACGGTACTTCAACCGGGCCCAGCGCCGGGCGATTACCGCCCGGGACGGCGGCTGCATCATCCCCGGGTGCAAAGCGCCGGCGCACTGGGCCGAAGTACACCACGTGAAGCCCTGGGCCCAGGACGGCCCGACGACCGTCGACAACGGGGTCTTACTCTGCTGGTTCCATCACCACAGCATCGACACCTCCGGGTGGGAGATCCGCATGGTGAAGGGCTCACCGCAAGTGCGGGCCCCCGGACTCATCGACCCGCAACGACTCTGGCGGCCACCGAACAGGCACCGCGCCCACCAGGTCCTCACCGGACCACCCAGACGCGACTAGAGTCCACCGGACACGGCGGCGCCTGTAGTGGAAGTGCTAGCCGCGGAGGCCGAGGATGGGCAGGACCTGGCTGAGGTCGCAGATGTCGATCGCGACATCCGCCTGTGCCCGCACGAGAGGCTTCGCGTTGAACGCGATGCCGAGACCCGCGACGTGCATCATCTTCAGGTCGTTCGCTCCGTCGCCGACGGCGACGGTCTGGGGGAGCGCGACGCCGAGTTCCGCCGCCCACTCCTGGAGGGTATCCGCCTTCGCGGTTGCGTCGATGATCGGCCCGACGAGGTTGCCGGTGAGGTGGCCGCCGACGACTTCGAGCCGGTTGGCTCGCCAGTGGTCGATGCCGAGGCTCTCCGCGAGCGGATCGAGCACTTCGTGGAAACCGCCGGAGACGACCCCGATTCTGCTGCCGTGGGCATGCAGTCCGGCGATGAGCTCGTGCACGCCCGGAGTCGGGCGCACCAGGAGCCCGACGTCGGTGAAGACGCTCTCCGGCAGCCCGGCGAGGGTCTTCACCCGGGCACGGAGGCTCTCGGCGAAGTCGATCTCACCGCGCATGGCCTGCTCGGTCACCGCAGCGACGAGTTCGAGCGAGCCCGCAGCATCCGCCAGGAGCTCGATCACTTCGTTTTCAATCAGGGTGGAATCGGAATCGAGGACGACAAGGAAACGAGTGGGACGGGTCACGGGTGTACGTGCACGCCCTTGCCGACGACGGTGATGCCGGACTCGGTGACGCTGAAACCGCGCGCGAGGTCACGGTCCCTGTCGACACCGACGGAGGCTCCGGCGGCGACGACGACGTTCTTGTCGAGGATGGCCCGACGGACGGTCGCGCCGGGCAGGATCTGCACCCGGTCGAAGAGAATCGAGTCCGCGATGTGGGCGCCGGAATCGATGGCCACCCACGGCCCGAGCACACTGCGCTCGATGTGGGCGCCGGAGATGACGCAGCCGAGGGACACGATCGAGTCGATCATCGTGCCGAGCGAACCACGCCCGTCACGGACGAACTTGGCCGGCGGCGAGTTGAGCTGCTGGCTGAAGATCGGCCACTTCTGGTTGTAGAGGTTGAAGACCGGGAGCGCGCTGATCAGGTCCTGGTGTGCCTCGAAGAAGGAGTCGATGGTTCCCACATCGCGCCAGTAGTACCGGTCGCGATCGGTGGAGCCCGGTACCTCGTTGCGCTGGAGGTCGTAGACACCGGCTTCGCCGCGGGACACGAAGTCGGGAATGATGTCCCCGCCCATGTCGTGGCTCGAGTCGGTGCGTTCTCCGTCACGCAGCACGGCCTCGATCAGGGCGTCGGCGTTGAAGACGTAGTTGCCCATCGAGGCGAACACCTCGTGCGGCGCGTCGGCGAGGCCGATCGCGTCCTTCGGCTTCTCGCGGAACTCCCGGATGTGGTCCGGAGTGGCCCCGTCGACCTCGATGACGCCGAACTGGTCGGCGAGGCCGATCGGCTGGCGGATCGCAGCGACCGTCGCCTGTGCCCCCGAGGCGATGTGGGCCGCGATCATCTGGCTGAAGTCCATGCGGTAGACGTGGTCGGCGCCGACCACGACGACGATGTCGGGCTTCTCGTCGTGGATCAGGTTGAGGCTCTGCAGGATTGCGTCCGCGGAGCCGGAGAACCAGCGCTTGCCGAGGCGCTGCTGCGCGGGCACGGACGCGATGTATGAGTTGAACAAGCCGCCGGAGACGTGCCAGGTCTGGGAGACGTGACGGTCGAGGCTGTGCGACTTGTACTGGGTCAGGACGACGATCTGGGTCAACCCGGAATTGATCAGGTTGGACAGTGCGAAGTCGATGAGCCGGTAGTTGCCGCCGAACGGAACGGCCGGCTTTGCGCGGTCCTCCGTCAACGGCATCAGTCGTTTGCCCTCGCCACCAGCGAGTACGATTCCAAAGATCTTCTTCGATGCCATGTCTTTACAGTAAGGGCATCCGGGGCCTGTGGCCACCCGAAAACGGTGTGTCGGATGCGATGCTGCGCTAGTTTTACTTTCATGCGAGTCGATCTGTTGACCAAGGAATATCCACCGGAGGTTTACGGCGGGGCCGGCGTGCACGTCGCTGAGCTCGTCAAGGCCCTCCGTACCGACATCGACGTCGTGGTGCGCTGCTTCGGTTCGCCGCGCGACGAACCGAATACCTTCGCATACGGCGTCCCAGCCGAGCTTGCGACGGCGAACGGCGCCCTGTCGACACTCGGCGTCGACCTGTTGATGGCCCAGGACGCCGCGGGCACCGACATCGTGCACTCGCACACCTGGTACGCCAACGGCGCAGGGCACCTCGCCAAGCTCCTGCACGGCGTCCCGCACGTCGTCACTGCACACAGCCTGGAGCCGCTCCGGCCGTGGAAGGCCGAACAACTCGGCGGAGGCTACCGGGTCTCGAGCTGGATCGAACGCACGGCCTTCGAGGCAGCGGATGCCGTCATCGCCGTCAGCGGGGGAATGCGGGCGGATATCCTCCGCAGCTATCCGGCACTCGACGAGTCCCGGGTGCACGTCGTCTACAACGGCATCGACCTCGAGGCCTGGAAGCCGACCGCGGACGAGGACATCGTCCGTTCGCTCGGCATCGACCCGACCCGACCCTCTGTCGTGTTCGTCGGACGGATCACCCGGCAGAAGGGACTCCCGTATCTTCTCCGTGCCGCAGCGTCTCTCCCGCCTGAGGTCCAGCTCGTGCTCTGCGCCGGGGCACCGGACACCGCAGAAATCATGGCCGAGGTGACCGCTGGAGTCAGGGCGCTCCAGGCCGAGCGCACCGGGGTCGTGTGGATTCCGGAACACCTGTCCCAGCACGACCTCTCCGCCGTCCTGACGGCCGGCACCGTCTTCGTCTGTCCCTCGGTCTACGAGCCTCTCGGCATCGTGAACCTCGAGGCGATGGCGTGCGGCCTCCCGGTTGTCGGTTCGGCGACCGGCGGCATCCCCGAGGTCGTCGACGACGGGGTCACCGGACGACTCGTGCCCATCGACCAGGTCAGTGATGGCACCGGCACGCCGATCGACCCTGACCGTTTCGTCGCCGACCTCGCCCGCACCCTCCTGGAGGTCGTCTCAGACCCCGATCGTGCCGCGGAAATGGGCAGGGCCGGCCGGATCAGGGCAGAGGAAAAGTTCAGCTGGAGCCAGATCGCCACGAGCACCCGGGAGATCTACGCCGGGTTGCTCTGAGCCCCGCCCGGCGTGCCGACGCCTCGGCGACGGCAGATAACATGGATGCATGGTCAACGTTCTTCAATTCACCGACGTCTCCGTCGTCCGGGCTGGCACAACCATCCTCGACTCAGTGAACTGGAGTGTTGATGACGATCAGCGCTGGGTGATCCTCGGCCCGAACGGCGCTGGAAAGACCACGCTCCTCCAGATCGCCGCCGCGATGCTGCACCCCACCCGGGGCACAGCCGAGGTGCTCGAGGAGCCGATCGGCGGCACCGACCTGTTCGAGCTGCGTCCGCGCATCGGCTTCGCGTCGACCGCGCTCGCCCGGAAGGTTCCGGCGGGTGAAAAGGTGATCGACGTCGTCATGACCGCCGCGTATTCGGTGACCGGTCGCTGGACCGAGGAATACGAGGCCATCGACGAGCGCCGCGCCCAGCGTGTCCTCCAGGAATGGCGCCTCGACCACCTCGCCGATCGCACCTTTGGAACCCTGAGCGACGGTGAACAGAAGCGGGTGCAGATCGCCAGATCGATCATGACCGACCCCGAACTGCTCCTGCTCGACGAACCGGCGGCGAGCCTCGACCTCGGCGCCCGCGAAGAACTCCTGCGCCTGCTCGGCGGTTATGCCCTCGAGCAGAGTTCACCGGCCATCATCATGGTCACCCATCACGTCGAAGAGATCCCCCTCGGCTTCACCCACGCCCTGCTTCTCTCTGGTGGACGCGTCGTTTCGGCCGGCCCCTTCGCGGAGTCTCTGACGGCGGACACCCTCACCGAAACGTTCGGCCTGCCGATCGGCCTGAGCGAGGACGCCGGTCGCTTCACGGCCCGTGCGGCCTGACGTTCGCTTCTGCTAGACTCGACAGTCGGTCCTCGGGCCGTGTAACTTTTTCCTGCCGCCGTTCCCCGGGCCATCCGGTCCGGACCGGCGCAACTCATATAAGGAAGTTTTCATGAAGTCTGACATCCACCCCACATATGCCCCCGTGGTCTTCCGCGACCTCGCGTCGGGTGCGACCTTCCTGACCCGTTCGACGGTCTCGAGCGCCAAGACGATCGAGTGGGAAGACGGATCCACCTACCCCGTCATCGACGTGGAAATCTCCTCTGAGTCGCACCCGTTCTACACGGGCAAGCAGCGCATCATGGACTCCGCCGGACGCGTGGAGAAGTTCAACTCCCGCTACAAGGGCTTCGGCAAATAAGACCGACGCACTCGAGCGCGATACACGAAAGGCGAGCAGCCACGGCTGCTCGTCTTTTCTGTACCCCGCGTTCCGTACCCCGCGCGGATGCCTGCGGTGCTGCTCGCGTTACCGCTCGGGCCACGCGCCGCTCGCGACGAACTTCGGGTCGCGTTCGCGGCGCATGTAGTCCTGGAAGCGCTCGGCCTGCTGCATGGACCACTGCACCTGCAGCTCGTGCAGTTCGGCGACCGTGCCCGGCAGCACGGCGACGTGGGCCTTCGCGATGGCCTGGGCGACCCTGCCCGCGGCGATCGCGTCCGCACCGGCGTCATGGGCGTCGTCGAGGGACACCCCGTAGTAGGCGCTCGTGACCTCGAGGGTGCGCTTGCCCTTGCGGTAGCGGTCCACCTGCTTGTCGATGACCAGCGGGTCGACGACGGGGGAGGGCGACACGAGTGGTGCGACCCCGTAGCGGATGGCCTCCCGGTTGAGCAGGGAGAGGTCGTACGGCGCGTTGTATGCCACGATCGGAAGGCCCCTGCTGAGCAGTTCCCGGATGGTCGCGACGATCTCGGTGACACCTTCGCCGGCGGCGCGCCCGTTCGCAACGGCCTGGGCCGTCGTGATGCCGTGCACGTTGGTCGCCTGCTCGGGGATCTCGATGCCGGGGTCGAGCAGCCAGTCGATGCGCTCGACGACGGCCCCTGAGACATCGATCACGGCCACCGTCGCCGAGACGATGCGACTCGTCTCCACGTCGATTCCGGTCGTTTCGAGGTCGAAGACGGCGAGGGTGTCACTCCAGTTGCTCATGGGGCCAGCCTAGGGCCGACCGCCGACATCCCCGGGCGTCGACGCCGCTCCGTCGCGCGCGTCCTGCGTAAACTGGAGGGGATGATTGTTCCTTCGCCATACGACGCCCAGCTCGCCCGGATCCCGGTGAGCGTTCACACCGTCCCGGTGCTCGGGACCGACACCCGCTACTGGGAGTACGGGGATCCCGCAGCGACGACGACGATCGTGATGGTGCACGGCTTCCGCGGCGACCACCACGGCCTCGAGCCCGTCGTCGCCCAGCTCGCGGGGTATCGCATCCTCTCGCCAGACCTGCCCGGCTTCGGCGAATCGGCGGCGCTCACGACCCTGGGACACGACGTGCCCGGCTACTCGGAGTGGCTCAGGGGCTTCGTCTCGGCGGTCGCCCCGACCGGGCGCACCGTGATCCTCGGGCACTCGTTCGGCTCGATCATCGTGGCCTCCGCCGTCGCGGGCGGACTGCCCGCGGATGTCGTCGTGCTCGTCAACCCGATCGCGGCGCCGGCCCTGTCCGGTCCCCGCGGAATCCTCACCCGCCTCGCGGTGTTCTACTACTGGTCAGCGGCCGCCCTACCGGAGCGGCTCGGCTTCGCCCTGCTCCGCAACCGCGTCATCGTGCGGGTGATGAGCATCGCGATGGCCAAGACCCGTGACCCCGCCCTGCGCCGCTGGATCCACAACCAGCACGACCGGTATTTCTCCGCCTTCTCCGATCGCCGGGTCGTGCTCGAAGCCTTCCGCGCGTCCGTCGGAAGCGACGTGAGTGAATTCGCCGCGCGCATTCCGCAACGCACCCTGCTGATCGCGGCGGACAAGGACGACATCACCCCCGTCGAGGCCCAGTACCGGCTGCGCGCGCTGTTCCCGGACGCCCGTCTCTATGTCATCCCCAACGTCGGGCACCTCATCCACTACGAAGTTCCCGCCGAAGCGGCAGAACAGCTGCGCCGCTTCCTCGACGAGGCGGCGTCGGCATGATCGGCCCCGGCATGATCGGCCCAAGCAGGATCGAGCTGACAGCATGAGGATCGTTTTCGACTGCCGCTACACCCGGTTCGACCGGCACGACGGCATCAGCCGCTACACCTCCGAACTCGTCACCGAGCTGAGCCGGCTGCACGCCGTGACGATGCTCATCAGCGACCACAGGCAACTCGCGATGCTCCCCGCGCTCCCGTGGCAGCTCGTGAACGCGCCCACGAGCATCCGCGAGCCCCTCGTCGGCCTCCGCGTCAACCGGCTGCACCCCGACGTCGTCTTCAGCCCGATGCAGACCATGGGTTCTTGGGGCCGCAACTACAGACTGCTGCTCACCGTCCACGACCTGATCTACTATCGCAACCGCACACCCCCGCGCGACCTGCCCGCCTTCATCCGGCTGCTCTGGCGGTTCTACCACCTGTCCTGGTGGCCCCAGCGGATGCTGCTGAACCGCGCTGACGGCGTCGTCACGGTCTCCGAGACGACACGGGCACTCATGCTGAAGCACCGCCTCACCCGCAAGCCCATCACGGTCGTCCCCAACGCCGCCGGTGCCCTCGGCGAGGCGGCAGGCGCAGGGACGGGCGTGCGTCGCACCGGGCCGGCAACGGGCAGCCTCGTCTACATGGGCTCGTTCATGCCGTACAAGAACGTCGACACGCTCGTGCGCGCCCTCGCTGACCTTTCCGGCCATGACCTGCACCTGCTCAGCCGGATCGGTGACACGGAGAAGGCCCGCCTGCAGGGGCTCGCCCCCGGAGCGCGGATCGTTTTCCACGACGGCGTCTCCGACGCGGAGTACGTGTCCCTGCTCGATTCGGCGACGGCCCTGGTGACCGCGTCCCTCGACGAGGGCTTCGGGATCCCCCTCGTCGAAGCGATGAGCCTCGGGATCCCGGTCGTCGTGAGCGACATTCCGATCTTCCGGGAGATCGGCGGTGAGGCCGCGCTCTACTTCGAACCGCGCGACGCCGGGGGGCTCGCGGCTGCCGTGCACCAGCTCGACGAACCGGGGGAGTGGGCGAAGCGCTCAGGGCTCGCCATCGACCAGGCCGCCCGGTACAACTGGGCGGACTCCGCGCAGATCCTGCTCCGCGCGATCCGGGAGACCGCTCAGCCCGAGTAGTGCGTGTTCTCCGCTAAACCGCGGATCGTCGCGTCGAAGTGCTCGAGCTCGAGCCGGCCGTCGGTCCAGAGGAAGTCGTGGACGGATCCGTTGGCGATGATCTCGTCGGGGTGCGGGCGCACGCCGGCGGTCAGGTAGCGGATCAGGGTTCCGATCACGCCGCCGTGGCAGACCACGAGTACCGCGTCACCCGGGAACTCCTCGGCCACGCGGCCGAGGGCCGGAAGCACCCTGTCGAGGACCTGTTGGCGCGACTCGAGGCCGGGCACCGGCATCCCGTTCGGGAACTGGCGCTGCCGTTCTGCGAACGTGAGGCCCTCGATGTGGCCGTGGTGACGCTCGGTGAGGTCGTCGATGATCTCCGGCCGCGGCAGGCCGAGTTCCCCCGCGATGATGCGGGCGGTTTCCGCGGCCCGGTCGAGCGGGCTCGAGACGATCTTCTCCCAGGCGGCGGAGCTCTCGGTCAGGCCGCCGTCGAGGCTGGGCGCCAACCCCGCGCGGCTGCGCTTGAGGAGCCGCAGGCCGGTCTCGGCGGCCTGGGCCCGTCCCGTCGAGTTCAGTGGGATGTCGGTGCGGCCCTGGATCCGGGTGGCGAGGTTCCAGTCGGTCTGGCCGTGTCGGACGATCGAAAGCCTGGTCTGCAACCGGTGCATGGTCTCGCGTGGCCCCTGTCTGCGCTGTCCTGTCTGGCGCTGTCCCGTCTGGCGACCAGGACCTCCTCTACCCCGTGAGGCGTTCGGCGAGCCCGGCCAGCACCTCGGAGGTGCCGGCTTCCAGCTTAACCAGTGCGCGCGCGTCTCCCTTGGTCACGCCCCGATTGATGACGATAATCGGCAGTTTGCGCCGGCGGGCCTGTTCGAGCAGTCGGATGCCCGAATTCACCGCGAGAGACGATCCGGCGACGATGAGCGCCTGGGCCCCGGCGACGAGGGCGGTGGCCTCGACGAACTTGACCGTCGGCACGAGCTCGCCGAAGAAGACCACGTTGGGTTTGAGCATCCCGCCGCAGACTGTGCACGCGGGGATGACGAAGCCCGTGAGGTCGGTGACGTCGGCGTCACCGTCCGGTGCGAGACGGGCGGAGTCCGGCCGCCGCAGGGACGGGTTGTCGGCTTCGAGGCGGGCCGCGATGCTCTCCCTGTCGAAGGCCTGGCCGCAGCCGAGGCAGACGACGAGATCCATCGAGCCATGCAGGTCGACGACGTGGCGGGAACCGGCCCTGGTGTGCAGCCCGTCGACGTTCTGGGTGATCACGCCGGAGATGACACCATGGGCCTCGAGGGCGACGAGCGAACGGTGCCCGAGGTTCGGCTCAGCTGCGCGGAACCGACGCCAGCCGAGGTGGCTGCCCGCCCAGTACCTGACCCGGGCCCGGGGGTCGTCGATGAAGGTCTGATAGTTCATCGGGGTGCGGACCGGCGCGCCCTTCCCCCGATAGTCGGGGATGCCCGAATCCGTGCTGAGCCCGGCGCCGGTCAGCACCGCAGCACGCTTTCCGCGCAGGAGTTCGGCGACCGTGTCAAGGGTGTCGGCCGAAACCTCGCCCGCGACGGGAATCGTCTCGGTGGTCATAACGCTCCGTCCTGTCCACTCCGAGTCTAAGCTGGCCAGTTTTCGTCCTTGTTACAGAACACGGGTACGTGACCTCGAGTACGTGACCGGGTGAGACAACTGGCAGTCTGGACGTGTTCTCCTTCGAAAGGCAAATCACCGTGCAGATCATCCACATCGACTCCCTCGACCTTCCCGGTCTTGCCGACTACTCCCAGCTCACGGATGTCGCGCTCCGGCGGAAGTCCGAACCGGCGGGCGGCCTGTACATCGCCGAGTCGACCAAGGTCATCGCGCGCGCCCTCGAGGCCGGACATCGCCCCCGCTCGGTGCTCCTGCAGGAGCAGTGGCTGCCCGACGCCCTCGAACTGCTCGCCGACTGGCCGGACGTGCCGATCTACGTCGGCGCGGCATCCGTGCTCGAAGAACTGACCGGGTACAACCTGCACAGGGGGGCACTCGCCGCGATGCACCGACCCGTGCTCGCGCCGGTGTCCGATCTGGTCAGGGGCGCCCGCCGGATCGTGATCCTCGAGGACATCGTCGACCACACCAACGTCGGCGCTATCTTCCGCTCGGTCGCCGGACTCGGCGCCGACGCCGTTCTGATCACCCCGCGCTGCGCCGACCCGCTCTACCGGCGCAGCGTGCGCGTGAGCATGGGCACGGTGCTTCAGGTGCCCTGGACCCGGCTCCCCGAGTGGGACGAAGCCGTTCCTCTGCTGCACGAAGCCGGCTTCCACCTCGCAGCACTCGCCCTCGCGGACAACGCGGTGAGCCTCGACGACTTCGCGATCGACCCGCCGGAGCGGCTCGCGATCGTGCTCGGCGCCGAGGGCGACGGGCTCAGCAGGCAGGCGCTCTCTGTCGCGGACACGGTCGTCACGATCCCGATGCTGCACGGCGTCGACTCGCTCAACGTCGCATCCGCGAGCGCGGTCGCACTGTACGCGCTGCGCTGACCGGGACTGCGCCGCGCCGCGGTGTCCAGCGTTTCCCTATCCGTGGATCGGTAAAGTGAGCGGATGCCTTCCGCGAGTCGTTCCACCATCCTGCGTCGCCGATTCGCGGTCCTCGGGGGCCTGCTCGTCGTGATCCTCCTCGGGGGCTACTTCGCGACAACGAGTGCCGCAGCACTTCCAGCGTCGTCAGCGACGCTCACGCAGCCTGCCGCGCTCACCCAGCCGGCGACGGCAATGAAATGGCCGGGAATCGGGGAGGGCGCGATCGGCGCCGTGGGCTACGACGGGGTGCTCGGCTCCAGCGGCAGCCAGTCCGCCGTGCCGATCGCGAGCATCACCAAGATGGTCACCTCCCTCGTGCTGCTCGAGGCGAAGCCGCTCGCGGCCACCGAGGCCGGCCCCGACGTGAAGTTCACCGACGCCGATGTGCAGATCTACTACGACGTGCTCGCCCAGGACGGCTCGGTCGCCCCCGTCGTGTCCGGGATGGTGCTGAGCCAGCGCCAGGCCCTCGAGGGCATGCTGCTGCCCTCCGCGAACAACTACAGCATCACCCTCGCGAACTGGGCGTTCGGTTCTGTCGACGCGTATCTGAAGGTCGCCAGGGCCTGGCTCACCGACCATGGCCTGACCGGGACCACGATCGCGGACACGAGCGGGATTTCGCCGCTGAGCGCCAGCACGCCGGCCGACCTCGTCGAGATCGGCAAACTCGTGCTGAAGAACCCGGCGCTCGCCTCGATCGTCTCGGAGAAGACGGCCACGCTGCCGACGATCGGGACGGTGACCAACACCAACGAGATGCTCGGCGAGCACGGTGTCGACGGCATCAAGACCGGGACGACGGACGAAGCCGGCGCGTGCCTGCTCTTCTCCGCGGACTTCACCGTCGGAGACACGACCGTGACCCTCGTCGGGGTCCTGCTCGGCGGGACCACCCACGACACCCTCGACGCCGACATCGGGCGGCTCATCGAGAGCGTCAAACCCGGCTTCCGTGAGGTCACCCTGACCGAAGCCGGTGCGTCCTATGGAACGTACGCGAGCGTCTGGGGGCAGAACGGTTCGGTCGTGGCCGCCGAGAAGGCATCCGCCCTCGTCTGGTCTGACACGGCCGTCACGGGCGTCGCAACGGCCCGTTCGGTCGGGGTCGGCTCGGACGGAGACGCCGTCGGGTCTCTCGACTTCGTGGTCGGCACCCAGAAGATCAGTGTGCCCCTGGTGCTGGACGGCACACTCAGCGATCCCGGACCCGGCTGGCGCTTCACGCACCCTGGCGAACTGCTCGCGTCCCGCTGACGCCTCTGCGCTGTGTGAAGAGCTGGGCTACTTGACGGCCTGGCGGAACGGCCCGGCCTCCGGGCGTTTGGGCAGCACGTGGTCCCCGGACGACTGGTGCCTGATGCGGCGCAGCACCCACGGCACGAGATACTCCCGCGCCCAGACCATGTCCTCGCTGCGCGCCTGGCGCCAGGTCTGCGCGGGCAACGGCTCGGGCTCGGAGGGTTCGAGACTGTTGGGCACGTTGAGCACGTCAAGCACCATCCGGGCGACGGTGTGATGTCCGAGGGCGTTCAGGTGCAGCCGGTCGGGCGCCCACATCCGTGCGTCCTGGATCTCGGTGAGGGCCCACAGGTCGGCGACGACGCAGTCGTAGCGCGCAGCGACGGCACGGATGTTCTCGTTGTAGATCGCGATCTTGCCGCGGATCCCGCGGAAGACCGGGGCGAACCCGACATCGGCGCCCGTGAACAGCACGATCGTGGCTCCGTCGCGGCTGAGCAGGCGCACGGCCTCATCGCACCGGGCGGCGATCTCGTCGGGGTCTGACCCCGGCCGGATCACGTCGTTGCCGCCTGCCGAGAAGGTGATCAGGTCCGGGTGCACGTCGAGGGCCTGCTCCAGCTGCTCGTCCATGACCTGCCGGATCAGTTTGCCGCGCACGGCGAGATTCGCATACGCGAAGTCCGTCGAGCCCTGGCTGAGTACCTCGGCGACGCGGTCTGACCAGCCGCGGAACCCTCCCGGGCACGCGGGCTCGGGATCCCCGACACCCTCCGTGAAGGAATCGCCGACGGCTACGTACCGCGACCAGGGATGCAATGGCGTTGTCATCAGTCCATTCTCCTCGTTTGCACGAAACTGTCGGTTCACCTTGCTAGGTTCTATTGAAGTGACTACCTCAGCAGCGTTCGAACCGAACCAGGGAACGAGTGCAGCCGAACACCTGTCCCCGTCGTTCCCCGGCCGGGCCGCCTGGGGTACCGCGACCAAGCTGCGCGCCTGGCAGGAAGAGGCCCTGGCCGCCTATTTCGTGCACCAGCCCCGTGACTTCCTCGCCGCCGCGACACCGGGAGCAGGCAAGACCACGTTCGCACTCCGGCTCGCGTCCGAGCTTCGTGCGCGGCACCTGATCGACCGCATCACCGTCGTAGCCCCGACCGAACACCTCAAGCGCCAGTGGGCGGATGCCGCCGCTCGCGCGGGCATCCGCCTCGACCCCTCGTTCAAGAACGCGGACGGGCGTTACGGCAACCACTTCCACGGTGTCGCCGTCACGTACGCTCAGGTCGCCAGCCGGGCCGCCCTGCACCGCGAGCTCACCCAGTCCAGCCGCACCCTCGTCATCCTCGACGAGGTGCACCACGGGGGCGACGCCCTCAGCTGGGGCGATGCGATCCGGGAGGCCTTCGAACCGGCGACCCGCCGCCTCTCCCTGACCGGGACCCCGTTCCGGTCAGACACCTCGCCCATCCCCTTCGTCAGCTACCTGCCGGACGAGCACGGCATCCGTCTCTCGCAGAGTGACTACAACTACGGCTACGGTCGCGCCCTTGCCGACGGCGTCGTGCGCCCGGTCATGTTCATGGTCTACGCCGGGCACATGAAGTGGCGCACGCGTGCCGGCGACGAGATGGAAGCCAAACTCGGCGAGGGCAACACCAAGGACATCACGAGCCAGGCCTGGCGTACGGCGCTCGAGCCGACCGGGCAGTGGATCCCCGCCGTGCTGCGCGCCGCTGACTCGCGCCTCACCCAGGTCCGGCACGGCATCCCGGACGCCGGCGGCCTCGTCATCGCAACGGACCAGTCAGCCGCACGCGCGTATGCCACCATCCTCGAGGAGATCTCCGGGGAACCGGTGACCGTCGTGCTTTCTGACGAGAAGGAGTCGAGCGACCGGATCGACGAGTTCTCGAAGAACACCCGGCGTTGGATGGTCGCCGTCCGGATGGTGTCAGAGGGTGTCGACGTTCCCCGGCTCGCCGTCGGCGTCTACGCGACGAGCGCATCGACACCCCTGTTCTTCGCGCAGGCCATCGGCCGCTTCGTGCGCGCCAGACGGCGCGGCGAGACGGCCTCGATCTTCCTGCCCAACGTGCCGAGCCTGCTGAGCCTCGCCAACGCCCTCGAACTCGAACGCGACCACGCGCTCGACCGGAGCAACAGGGACGACGGCGACGACGGGATGTACAACCCCGAAGACGCGATGGTCGCCGCGGCGAACCGGGACGAGAAGGGGTCGGACGGACTCGGCGAGGACGAGTTCACCTGGCAGGCGATCGACTCCCAGGCGACCTTCGACATGGTCATGTTCGACGGCGACGAGTTCGGCCAACTCGCCGAACCGGGAACGGACGAGGAATTCGACTTCATCGGCATCCCCGGACTCCTCGAGCCGGAACAGGTTTCTGAGCTGCTCCGGCAACGGCAGTCCCGCCAGGCCAAACGGTCGACCGACCGGCGAAAGAACCCGGTCACGGGCGAGATCGCCCCCGAGGAATCGCCGCCGCTTTACCGCACCCTCAAGGAACAGCGGACCTTGCTCGCGAGTCTCGTGGGCATGTGGTCGAAACTCGCGAATGAGCCGCACGGGATCGTACACGCCGAACTACGGCGGGTCTGCGGGGGACCCGCAGTTGCCCAGGCGAGCGTGACCCAGCTGCAGAACCGGATCGACTTGCTGCGTCGCCGCCTCGGCCGCAGCTGAAGCCACCGCCTCGCGCGATCGATCCTCGATCGTTACCCGGTCCAGGCGCAGACCCTTGCGTCAAGGAATGATTCGTCGCATAAGCTCTTAGGGACGAAAGAGTGTGACTGATGGAACCGAAGAAAGCCGAAATCGACAGGGTCGACCGGGCATTGCTGAAGGCCCTCTCGGTCAACGCGCGAGCCTCCGGCGCCGCACTGGCTGCCGAGATCGGTGTCGCCGAGTCAACCGTGTCGCTCCGGTTGCGCCGGCTCCAGCAGCTGGGCCACATCCGCGGGTACCGGGCGAACATCGACCTCGCAGCCCTCGGAGCCTCCCTGCAGGCGCTCATTTCCGTGCGGCTCGTCAAACACGCCCGGGTGCAGATCGACGACTTCCGTAATGCCGCTCCGCACTGGCCCGGCGTCATCGGTCTCTTCCACACCGCGGGGGCCGACGACTACCTCCTGCACGTCGCGGCGGCGAACGCGTCCGCGCTGCGTGACTTCGTGCTCGAACATCTCGCCGAGCATCCTGCTGTCGCGCACACCGAGACCAACCTCATCTTCGAGTACGTCGACGGTGACGGCTGGCAGGACCTCGTCAACTAGTCGACGACCGTCCCCTCACTGAGCGCGGTGACGGTGCGGAAAGTCTTCCGGCGGGCGCCCGGTCGCCAGGATCTCGGCCGGTCGCCTGCCGGCGTCAGACCACGGTCCGGCCAAGCCCAGCACGGCGAGGGTGCTGGTCGGCATCGGTATCCACGTTCCGGTGAGGAGTTCGGCGAGGCCGGTGATCCCGGGATTGTGCACGACGAGAACGACCGTGTGGTCCTCGTCGGGAAGCTCCCTGACGACGTCGAGCAGTTCGTCGGCGGATGCCGCATAGCCGCGGCTGTCGACCACGGTCGGCGGCGATTCCGTCAGTTCACCCTCGGCGATTTCCCAGGTGCTGCGAGCGCGGTGCGCGGGGGAGACGACCGCGAGATCGACGTGCCCGATATTGCGGGCGAGCCACGCTCCGGCGAGCGGCGCCTGGCGCAGTCCCCGTTCGGCGAGCGGGCGCTCGAGGTCGGAGACCTCGCCGGACCAGTCGGACTTGGCGTGCCGCAGCAGGATCAGGGTGCGCTCACTCATACCCTGAGTCTGCCACCGACGGCCGGACAGGTTGTGCGAAATCCGGCTCCTGACAGGGCGAACGGAATCTGGGATGATGCCCTCAGCGCACCTGAACGGACGACAGGGACCGGAGGCACATGACCAAGAACAGGCTCGAAGCGTTCAGCGATGGCGTGCTCGCCATCATCATCACGATCATGGTGCTCGAGATCCGGGTCCCGGAGGAACCGACCTGGCAGGGGCTCGTGACCATCCTGCCCACGCTGTTCAGTTACCTGCTGAGTTTCCTCTACATCGGGATCTACTGGAACAACCACCACCACTTGCTGCGCCTCGCCTCCGGCGTGAACGGCGGCATCCTCTGGGCGAACCTGCACCTCTTGTTCTGGCTCTCCCTGTTCCCCTTCGCTACGAGGTGGAGCGACGAGTCCGGCTTCGCCGAGGTCCCGGTCATGGTCTACGGGTTCACGCTGCTCCTGGCCGCCGTGGCGTTCTACATCCTGCAGCGGACCCTGATCCGTTACCAGGGCGCCGACGGAGCCCTCGCCACGGCCCTCGGACGGGACTGGAAGGGCAAGGGCTCGCCCTTCATCTACCTGGCCGGGATTCTGCTCGCCCTGGTGCAGCCGCTCGTGTCCATGGGCGTTTTCGCGATCGCCGCACTCATCTGGCTGGTGCCGGACCGGCGGGTCGAGCGTTTCGTCGGAGACGGCCGCGCAGACTAGGGCGGCGGCGAGAAAAGCTTCGGCTTAACGAAGTAATGCCCCCGCCGAAGCGGGGGCATTACTGGAGCTCTCTGGGCGAATGACCTCGGTCAGACGCAGTTCAAGCAGTGTGCTGATTCAGCACTGAGCAGAATCAGAGGGCGCGGATGTTCTCGGCCTGGGGACCCTTGGGGCCCTGGGTTACCTCGAACTCGACCTTCTGGTTCTCGTCGAGGGACTTGTAGCCATTGGAAGCGATCGCGGAGTAGTGCGCGAACACGTCGGCGCTTCCGTCGTCGGGAGCAATGAATCCGAAGCCCTTTTCAGCGTTGAACCATTTCACGGTACCTGTTGCCATTTTTGAAACTCCTCCAGGAGTGTTAGACCGACCCCGACTGTCGGGGCCGTTCGTCGCGGTATTCGTCGTCCGCTTCCGAAAGGAATACGCCGCATGGACCGAAGTCCGTGCGTTTTAAGACGTGCAAGCACTACAACTACTGGGACAAGACTAGACCACTTCGCTCGGTAAGAACCGGATTTGGGGCGAATTCGAGTCATAACCGTTACGTTTTATGAATATTTCGCCCGAACAGGGGCGGTATTCAGCCCACCTGTCAATCGACGGTCGCGAAGTCGATGAGCTGTTCGACCCTGCCGAGGAATGCGGCCTCGAGGTCGGCATACGACCGGACCCGGCCCAGGATGCGTTGCCAGGCCCTGGCGATGTCGGCCTGGTCCTCGTGCGGCCAGCCCAGGTGCTCGCAGATCCCGTGTTTCCACTCGACCGTGCGGGGGATCGTCGGCCAGTCCTTCATCCCGAGTCGCTCGGGTTTGACGGCCTGCCAGACGTCGACGTAGGGGTGCCCGACCACGAGGACGCTCCGCCCGTGCGGGCCGCGAGCGACGTTCTCGGCGATCCGGCTCTCCTTGGACCCTGGTACGAGGTGGTCGACGAGCACGCCGACCTTCCTGCCTGGTCCCGGGCTGAATTCGGTGAGGAGTTCCTCGAGGTTGTCGACTCCCTCGAGGTATTCGACGACGACGCCCTCGATCCGGAGGTCGGCGCCCCAGACCTTCTCGACGAGTTCGGCGTCGTGCCGACCCTCGACGAAGATCCGGCTGCCGCGGGCGACCCGCGCGCGGGTCGCGGCCATGGCCAGGGAACCGGATGCCGTCCGGGCGCGTTGCTGGGCCGCCCTGGCGGGCACGACGAGTCGGACGGGCTCCCCGTCGATCAGGAACGCTGAGCCGAGGGGAAAGAGCCGGAGCGCGCCGTGCCGGTCCTCGAGGGTCACGATCTGCTTCTCGAGGCGCACGATGGCGCCGCAGAACCCCGTGGCGACTTCTTCGACGACGAGGTCGCGGACGGCGTCGTGGGTCGGGATGACCTTCCGTCCCACCTCGCGCCAGCCCGGCCTCAGGGCGTCCTGTCCGTATCGATCGTCATTCACCCGTTCGACGTTAGCCGAAGACCCACGGGAGAGGGACGGCTCTCTCAGCGGAAATCCCGGGAGGTCGTCGGCGCCGCGAGGGTGAGGGTTTCGAATTTGTCGGCGAGGAGATTCGTGACGCCCTCCGGGGAACGCTCCAGGATGCCGCGCACCACGAGCGCGGGCGATTCCCTCGCGATTCTTCGGTAGCGGTTCCAGACGCCGATTCCGGCGATGACGTTGAGAGTCCCGGTTTCATCCTCGATATTGAGGAAGGTCACCCCGCCGGCGGTCGACGGGCGCTGCCGGTGGGTGACGACGCCGCCGACCTGGATCCGGCGTCCGGACTCGGCGG
This sequence comes from Cryobacterium sp. MDB1-18-1, assembly GCF_004402735.1. Lineage (NCBI taxonomy): Bacteria > Bacillati > Actinomycetota > Actinomycetes > Micrococcales > Microbacteriaceae > Cryobacterium > Cryobacterium sp. MDB1-18-1. Next base: position 125,497 of record NZ_SOFR01000026.1, read on the forward strand.
CGGGAAGCCGGTCGATCGGAAGGGCACCGCGTGCGGCCAGGCCCGCGCGCGCGTGGCTGATCGGATGGTCGTCCGGGGAGATGCCGGTTGCCCAGAGATCATAGACGACCTGTTCGACGGGGCTGAGCAGGTCGAGCAGAGGCGGCTGCACGGTGACGGCGGTTCCGCTGAGGTGGTTCGGTCGTTCGGTCGCCGCCTCTCCGGCCGTCCACAGCGCGGTCCGCGGTTCGAGCCCGAGACCGGAGAAAGCACCGGCGGCGGCGAGCGCCTCGAGCTGTTCCGTGTTCAGGCCGACCCGCCCCGCGGCATCCGCCATCGACAGGTACGGCCCGTTGAGGCCGCGCTCTGCGACGATGCGGCCCGCCAGGTCGCCGCCGATGCCGGAGACCTCGGCCAGGCCGAGGCGCACCGCGAAGTCGCCGTCCCTGCGGTGGTCTGCCCAGTCCGGCGGAACAGCTCGGTCGAAGGGCGGCACCGGAGGCTGCTCTGGGCACAGGCACACCGAACGGCGAACTGTCGGGGGACCGTCGGTGGTTTCGAGGCCCGCGTCGGCGCCCGATCGGAGGATGTCCGGACGGAGCACGGTGACGCCGTGGCGGCGGGCGTCCGCGACGAGCGACTGCGGAGAATAGAAGCCCATCGGCTGGGCGCGGAGGAGGGCGGCCAGGAAGGCGCCGGGGTAGTGCAGGCGCAACCAGGCGCTCGCGTACACGAGCAGGGCGAAGCTGATCGAGTGGCTCTCCGCGAAGCCGAAGTTGGCGAAGGCCTCGATCTTGGCGTAGATCGTGTCGGCCACGTCCCCGGTGATGCCGTTCGACGCCATCCCGGCGTAGAGCCGGTCGCGGAGGGTGGAGATCTTCTCGATGCCGCGCTTGGATCCCATCGCGCGACGGAGCAGGTCGGCGTCCTCGCCGGAGCACCCGCCGACGGCCATGGCCATCTGCATGAGTTGCTCCTGGAAGAGCGGGATGCCGAGTGTGCGTTCGAGCACGGGCTCGAGTTTCGGGTGCAGGTACGTCACCGGTTCCTGGCCGAGCTTGCGCCGGATGTAGGGATGCACGGCGCCGCCCTGGATGGGCCCCGGCCGGATCAGGGCGATCTCGACGACGAGGTCGTAGAAGCGGCGCGGCTGGAGGCGGGGCAGGGTGCCCATCTGGGCGCGGCTCTCGACCTGGAAGACTCCGACGGAGTCCGCCCGGCAGAGCTGGTCGTAGACGCCGGCTTCCTCGCGGGGGATGGTCGCGAGGGTCCAGGTCTCGCCGAGGTGTTCTGCGGTGAGGTCGAAGGTGTACTGGATGGCCGCGAGCATGCCGAGTCCGAGCAGGTCGAACTTCACCAGGCCCATCCAGGCGCAGTCGTCCTTGTCCCACTGCAGCACTGTCCGGTTGTCCATCCTGGCCGGCTCGATCGGGCAGACCTCGCCGACGGGGCGGTCGGTCAGGACCATGCCGCCGGAGTGGATGCCGAGGTGCCTGGGGGAGCCGAGCAGCTGCTCGGCGAGGTCGGTCACGAGCGGGGGGATGTCGTGTTCCGGACTCGAGACGGATTCGCTCCAGCGCTCGACCTGCTTGGACCAGGCGTCCTGCTGGCCCGTGCTGAAGCCGAGCGCCTTGGACATGTCGCGCACGGCGACCTTCGGCCGGTAGGTGATGACGTTCGCTACCTGGGCCGCGTTGAGCCTGCCGTAACGGCCGTAGACGTATTGGATGACCTCCTCGCGCCGGTCGGAGTCGAAGTCGACGTCGATGTCCGGCTCCTCGTCGCGAAGGCTCGACAGGAAGCGTTCGAAGGGGAGCCGGTAGAAGATGGAGTCGACCGCGGTGATGCCGAGCACGAAGCAGACGGCCGAGTTCGCCGCAGAGCCGCGGCCCTGACAGAGGATGCCGCGGCTGCGCGCGAACCGGACGATGTCGTGCACGATCAGGAAGTAGCCGGGGAAGTCCTTGGCCTCGATGACCGCGAGTTCCTTCTCGATGCGTTCGAGCACCGACGGAGAAGCTCCCGGGTACTTCTCGGCGACGCCGTCCGTGACCAGGGACCGCAACCAGGTCATCGGTGTGTGCCCCGCAGGGACATCCTGGCGGGGAAGGCGGGGGCGCGCCCGGCGTAGCGAGAAGGCGAGTTCGGCGGCGAGCGGAACGGTGTTCGCGACCGCGCCGGGATAGCGCGCGAACCGGGCGGCCATTTCGGCGCCGCCGCGCAGGTGCGCTCCGTCGGAGCCGGGGAGCCAGCCGTCCATCTGGTCGAGGCTGCGCTGGGCGCGCACGGCGGCGAGCGCGGAGGCGAGCCGGGAACCTGCCGGCGTTGCGTAATGCACGGCGTTCGTGGCGAGCACCGGCAGGCCCGCGTCAGCGGCGAGGCCCGCGAGGGCGTCGTTGCCGGCGCTGTCCGCGGGGTAGCCGTGGTCGTACAGTTCCACGAAGACGTTGTCCCTGCCGAAGAGGCGCACGAGTCCGGCCAGTTCCCTCGCCGCAGCAGCAGGCCCCCCTGTGACGAGAGCCCGGCGCACGGCGCCCTTGCGGCATCCGGTCAGCACGGCCCAGGTGCCGTCGGCCTGGGCTGCGAGATCCTCGATGTCGTAGACCGGACGGCCCTTCTCGCCTCCCGCGAGATGGGCGCTCGTGAGGGCGGCGGCGAGCCGATGGTAGCCGGCCTGGCCGCGGGCGAGAACGAGCAGGTGGGAGCCGACCGGGTCGGGAACGCCGGCCTGCGGCTCGCCGAGGCCGAGGGACAGCTCTGCTCCGAAGATGGTGGCCAGGTTGGGAAAGCTCTCGGCCGTCTCGGCGAGGCGCACGGCGCCGTAGAGCCCGTCATGGTCGGCCAGGGCGAGAGCGGAGAGTCCGAGCCTCGAGGCCTCCTCGAGCAGGGCCTCCGGCGAACTCGCGCCGTCGAGGAAGCTGAAGTTGGAGTGCGCGTGCAGTTCGGCGTACGGCACGAGGGCAGCCCGCGTGGTTGAGCCGGCCGCAACGGCGGGCTCCGCCGGGCGGTATGGCCTGCGCCTGCCCGACCACGCCGGGCTGTCGCCGCCGTCGGCTCCCGCGGGCGGACCGCCGGGGCGGCGCCGGTCGGAGAGGGCGCGCTCGAGTTCGGACCACGGGATCGGGGGATTGCTCCAGCCCATCAGTCGGTTCCGTTCTGAGTCATACCGTTGTCAGCCATACCGTTCTCAGCCATACCGTTCCCAGTGGTTCCGTCGTCAGTCATACCGGGCCTCCGCAACCCAGCGGGCGGACTCGAGCAGGAGCAGCCAGGCCGCGCCCGATCCGTCCACGAGCTGGAGGCGATGGCCGTGGTGCGCCCTGGCGGGATCCCACCAGCGTTCGACGAGCGGCCAGGGTCCGGCCCAGGCCGTGACAGGGGACAGGTCGTCGGTTCGCCCGGTTTGAGAGAAGGCGGCAGGAGTCCCGGAGAGGATGCCCCGCTCGTCGACGCCGACGGCAGCGCCGTCCGTGGCGTGGAGCAGGACCGACGGCGATTCCAGGAAAACGGTCGCGGGGGAGAGCCCGGGGAGGCTGCCAGGCCAGGGCGCCGTGGCCGTGCGTTCGCGTGCCGAGGCCGGCTGGGCGGGGACGACGGGGACGGCGTCGCCCCAGGGAACGAGCACCCGGCGGTCCCTGAGTAGCCGGCCGCCCGCACTGATTGCGGTGAGCACCCCGTCGTGCCCGAGCAGGCCCTGGACCCGGGTGAGCGCGTGGTGGATCCGCTCGTCTGGCCCGGAGTCCCAGAGACCCTGCTCGTGATCGGCTGTCGAGTCCACGCGTTCGGGGATGATCCGCACCCGGGTGATGGCGGCTTCGAGCTCGCTCGCACCGGGGCCGGCCCCCTGCAGTTGCCACCGCACCCGGTCGGCGATGTCCGCGCCGGTGAACCAACGCGGATGCCGCCACGAACGCGTGTGCACGGCTCCTGCCCCCGCCGCGGCCTCGGTGCACACCTCGATCGTGACTTCGGTGCAGACCAGGCGCGAGGCGGCGAGGTCGCCGACGAAGGCGTCGAGTCCCGCCCGGATGGCGAAGGTGACCTGGTCGACCCTGTCGAGGGGAGGTTCCCAGTCGAAGGCCACCTCCCGGTGGCGGGGAGGGACCCGGGGAACGACTCGGCCATCGTCCGCCGCCCCTGCGATCCGGTGGGCGCGGGCCGCTGCCGCTCCGAACCGGTGCCGCACCCGGTCGGCGGGGAGCGCCGCGAAGTCCCTCAGCGTGTGCACGCCCAGGCGGCGCAGCAGTGTCGCGAGGTCCCTGTCGATGAGCCCGGCGTCGACGAGGGTCGTGACCGGGCGGACGGCGAGAAAGGCCGCTGACCCCCCGGGGAGAACCACCCTGACCGGGGTGGGGGCCTGGTCCCTGGCGACCTGTTCCGCGGCGAAGGCGCCGTCCGCGATGCCGACCCGGGCGCCGGGGATCCCGAGCCCCGCGACGCACGCGACGAGGGCGTCCGCGGCCGCCTCTTCGGTGCCGTAGAACCGGGCAGGCCCGCGGGAGCGGATGGCGCAGAGTCCGGGACGCAGGACCTGCACGCCGGGTGTCGTGTCCTCGAGCCGCTCGATGACGGGTTCGAAGGCCCGGTCGTCGAGTACGCGGTCGTAGCCGAGCACGACGAGCTCCGGGCAGCGGAACTGGGCCTCGCGGGCGGCGAGTCCTCTCCGCACGCCCGTCGTGCGGGCCGCCGGCGAGCAGGCAAATACGATGCCGCGGTCGACGAGCGCGAGGGGCACGTCCTCCGGGAGCCCGGCGCGCACCCTGGCCGCCGTCACGGGCCAGTCGGGGCACCAGAGCACCAGGGTGCGCTCGGGTCCGTGCGGGTGCCCCACTGTCGTACCGGTGAGTGCTGTCATTGTCAGACCGCCTCGCTGTACCGGTGCGCGCCGAAGGGGATACCGAGGCGGGGCGGGTCGACGGACTCTGCCTCCGCCGGGCCGCCGGCGAGCGACATCCGTGCGGTGCGGGGTGCGCCGGAGCGCGCGGACGCCGCGACGGTCACCTCGCGTCCCGTGAGGTGACCGTGACCGTCGCCGAGCCCGGTCCAGGTGCTTGAGCGCACGGAGAGCCTCGCCTCGGCCTGCGGCCAATCGCCGGCGACGAGGAGTGTGCACCCGCGTTGCCGGAGCCGGGCGGCGAGCCGGGAGGCCTCCGCCTCCGAGACCCGCCGCGTCGGTCGCACCGCGACGACGGGGAGAACGTCCGCGAGGGCCGCCGTGACGGTGAGCCACTGGTCGCCCGGCGCAGGGACCAGGACGAGGCGCGTGAGGTCGATACCGAGGCTCGTCGCCGCTTCGGGGCCGAGGTCGGGCAGCCCGATGATCCCGCACCAGGACCCGGCCTGGGACGGCCCGGCGAGGAGCGCGAGAATGAGGGAGACGGAGCCGTCCACGGTGTAGACCGACCCAGGCCTGAGCGCGCCGCCCGGCAGGAGGCCGGCGAATCCCGTTGCCGCCTGGCGGCTTTCGAGTCCCGCCCGAGTGGATTCCATCCCGCGGATGCGCGCCTGCAACCCGGCCGCGAGTTCTCGCGGGTCGGGTCCGCTGCGGGGGACGGGGAGACTGGACACCCCACCATATTCGAACAGACATTCGATTAAGTCAAGACGATCCGGGGCGGGCGGATGCACGGCCGATGCCCGGGGAGAGGGTTGTCGGTGGGCCGCGCTAGCCTGAGACCATGTGTGGTCGATTCATCATCACGGACACGGCGCCGGACCTCGCCGCGATGTTCGACGTCGAGCATGAGGGCGAGGACCTCCCGGAACCGTCGTGGAACATCAAGCCAACCGAGCGGATTCCGATCGTGCTCGAGTCGGCGAAATCAGGCGCCGTCGTGCGCAGGATCGAGTCTGCGCGCTGGTCGCTCGTTCCCTCCTTCGCGTCGGCGCTCGTGTCGAAGTTCCCGACGTTCAACGCCCGGTCGGAGACGGTGGGGGAGAAGCCCACCTTCCAGCCCTCCCTCGCATCGCGGCGTGCTCTCGTGCCCGCCACCGGTTACTACGAATGGCACACCGAAGGCACCGTCAAGACCCCGTACTTCGTGCACTCGGACGATGGGCTGCCCCTGGCCCTCGCCGGTCTCTACGCGTGGTGGCGCAACCCTGCCCTCACGGAAGACGACCCGGCGCGATGGGTGCTGAGCGCCACGATCCTCACCCAGGAGTCGAGTGGCCGTCTCCGGGGCCTTCACGAGCGGATGCCCGTCGTGCTCCCGGAGGAGACCTGGGACCAGTGGCTCGACCCGCACACGGTCGGCGACCAGGAGTTCGTGGACGCGGCCGTGGCCGCCTCCGCGGAATCCGTGGAGGGTTTGCGGTTCCACGAGGTTGCGCCCCTCATCGGCGACGGGCCCGAACTCATCGAACCGGTCGCCTGAGCGGCTACGCTCGTCATGGCACGGAACGGCCGGGCCGGTGTCGAAAGGACCCCTATGAAAATTGTCGCCTTCATCGTCGCGATGGCCGTGTTCGTCTTCGGACTGTGGCTCTTCGGGTTCGCCTTCACGGTCACCGCGGGCCAGTTGCCCATCTTCTTCGGCGGGATCCTCTGCGTGGCCCTCGCCGTGGCGATTCCCGTCCAGATCCTGCGCGACTGAGCAACCCCGTGCAGGCCGAACAGCGTACCGATCCCCTCGCCTTCCACGGTGAGGGCCCCGTATGGTCCCCGTCCTGGGGCGGCCTGCGCTGGCTCGACATGTTCGCGGGAGACATCCTCTCGCTGGACGGTGACACCGTGCATCGCAGGCACGTCGGCAGCATGGTCGTGACCGTGCGGCCGCGCCGCGCGGGCGGCGCCGTCCTGGCCCTGCAGCGCGGTTTCGCCCTCGAGGATGCCGAAGGGACGATCACCGAACTCGGGGAGCTCTGGAGCGATCCGCTCCTGAGACTCAACGAGGGCGGCTGCGACCCGGACGGCCGGTTCTACTGCGGTTCGATGGCGTTCGACCAGTACCCGGGCGCCGGTTCCCTCCGCCGCCTCGACCCGGACGGCTCGGTCGAGGTCGTCCTGACCGGCCTCACCATCTCCAACGGGCTGGACTGGAGCCCGGACGGCTCCCTCGCCTACTACAACGACACCGCGACGGGCCGGGTCGCGGTGTTCGACTACAGTGCAGAGACTGGCCTGACGGGCCTGCGCAGTTTTGTCGAGATCCCGGCGGAGTCCGGCTTTCCCGACGGTCTCACCGTCGACAGCGACGGCGGGGTCTGGGTGGCACTCTACGGCGGGAGCGCCGTGCATCGCTACACGCAGGATGGCCGCCTGGACGAGGTCGTCGAGGTCGCCGCAAGCCGCGTCACCGCGTGCACCTTCGGCGGACCGAACCTGGACGAGCTTTTCATCACGACGTCACGGGAAGGCCTCGACGACGGGGAAGAGGCACTCGCCGGATCGTTGTTCCGGGTGGATGCCGGGGTCACCGGCCTGCCCGTGCGCGCGTTCGCCGGCTGAACGTCCGGCCCAGCGCCTGACCCGAAGCCGGGCTCAGTGCAGCAGCCCGGCGACGAGGTTGATCATCGTCGCAAGGATCACGGATCCGAAGAGGTAGGACAGCAGGCCGTGGCGCAGCGCCGTCATCCGGATGATGTGTGTCTTCAGGTTGGTGTCCGACACCTGGAACGTCATGCCGAGGGTGAATGCGAGATAGGCGAAGTCCCCGTAGCTCGGCGGCGCTGTCTGGTTGAATTCGATCCCGCCATCCGCCCCCTCGTAGTAGAGCCGGGCATAGCGGAGGGTGAACAAGGTGTGCAGAAGCGTCCAGGACAGCACGACGCTCAGCACGGACAACAGGGCCAGCACGACCTGCGCTGCTCCCGTCGTGGAATGCGTTTCGACGAGCAGAAGGCCGAGCGCGCCGAGGCTCGCGAGGCTGATCAGGAGCACGAGCAGGTCGGACACGCCCCGGGACGGGTCCTCACGGGTCGCATGCGTCGCGGTCGTCGCGGCGTCCATCGGCCCGATCACGATCCAGACCCAGGCGATGAACGTCACGCAGGCCGCTGCCCAGCCCACGATCGGGGCGAGCACCCAGTCGCCCCCGATCGACGCCACCACCCCGGCGGCAAGGCCGATCACGGCCATCACGATCAGGCGGGTGCTCGAGCGACGCACCGTCAGGCGTTCCCAGGTCTTCATGGGCCGATCGTCCCACAGATCCGTCAGGATCCCGTGAGCGGCTCGGGTGGGGCGAGATGACAGAAACGGTCGATAAGGTGAAGAGAACGTCTGACACAGGTCAGACCCCGGACGGCGGCTTGCCGCACACGATCGAACGAAAGAGACCGCGAGGATGTCAGAGAGCCCGGCGGCGGCATCACCCTATGAGGTGCTGGGCGTGAGCCCTGAGGCGACCAGCGAGGAATTGCGACGCGCCTACCGCAAGAGGCTGCGTCTCACCCACCCGGATGTCGGGGGTCGCGCCGCCGACTTCCAGGCCGTCCAGGTGGCGTGGGAACGGATCGGCAATCCCGAGAGCCGGGCCGATTACGACAGGCGCCGGTACCCGGACAACGAGCACGGGACCGTGCACACCGGCTCCGCCTCCGGTTCGTCCGGTTCCGGTTCGTCCGCAGGCTCGGCGCGCGCTTCGTCGGCGGCGACAGGTCCGCGTGCGCGGATGTACGGACACCCGGGGGGCCACGCCCGGCAACGGTACCTCGAGCTCCTGCGCGAGTGGGTCGGCCGCGGGACCGTCATCGACGATCCGTACGCGCCCCAGCTCGTCCGCTCCGCGCCCCGCGAGATCCGGCACTGCCTGGCCCGCGCCCTCGCCCAGGAATCGACGGCACACCTCGTGTCCCTGCTCGGCATCGGCTACACGGCCTGGCACGACGTGCTCGCGGGCTCCCACCCCGACCCGATCGACCATGTCGTCCTCGGCCCCGCCGGGCTGTTCGCAATCCTCTCCGAGGACTGGGGCGCCTCCGTCGAACTCCGGCGCGGCGAGCTCCTCGCGGAGACCCTCCGGCCGGAGGACCGTCCCGTTCATGAATTCGAGGATGCCGCGCGGGCGCTCTCGCGCGCCCTTGGCGTGCGCTTCACCGCCCTCGTCGTCGTGCTCCCCGACGACGCCCTGTCCGACCCGCTTGCGGTACCCGGCCGCGGCCGGCGTCCCACGGTCGTCATCATTCCGCGGTCGCGGCTCGTCGGCCTGTTGCGCGAGGGGCTGCCGGGGATGGATCGGGGCAGCTTCGAGAAGGTGTTCGACCTGCGCAGCCGCCTGCAGGACGGCATCCGCTTCGTCACCGACTAGCGGCCCGCGCCACTCGGCCCGGGTCTAGCGCAGGCCGAGTGTGTCGACCCAGTAGGCCAGGAAGTTCGCGCCGGCGGCGTCGTGGATCAGGTCACCCTCGATGATCACGGGGTACGGTCGCTCGAGGACCCCGTCGGACGGGCGCACATCCACGTGGGCGACCTCGTACCCGGCGGTGTGCAGGTGGTCGGCCATCAGGTAGTCGCTGCGTGAGTCGCCGACGGAGCGCCACACCCGGGGGAGCGGGCCGGTCTCGGCGAAGAAGGCGAGGGCGCGTTCGGCGCCGTGGTCTTTGTCGAGGGTGACGGATTCGATGTCCGTCGAGATGATCGTGGGATCGATCCGGAACGGCACAGCACCCGACGCGTCCGGGGAGACCCGGTCACCGAAGCGGACCCCGAGCCCGAGGCCCGTGAGGATCGCGAATGAGGCCTCGTTGAAGTCGGCAGCGGCCGCCGCGTAGTCGGAGTCTGCGGCATCCGTGCGTTGTTCGACCGAGACCATGGCCTGCTTGGTCTCATCGAAGAACATGGTGTCGGCGAAACGGTCGTGCACGAGCGAACGGATCGCGTCGACGGCGGCCGCAGGCAGTGCGACGCTCGGGTCGACAACAACGTCGCCCATTCCCGCTGCGGTGATCGGGAACCAGACGGCGCCCTTCTCGCAGACACCGTACATGCGCATGGTCTCCGGGAGGCCGGCCGCGAGGAGGGGCGTGATGACCTGCTCGCGAATGAAGAGCGCCGACCGGCCGGTGATGAAGGCGATCGGCACGTTCGCGGCCGCGAGCGTGATCAGGTCGGCGATGATGCTGTCGCGCCGGATCGTTCGGGTGACCGGACTGGCGATCGGCCCGTCGACGTCGAGGAGGAGGCCGAGGGGAGGGAGGCTGTCTGGCATGGCTCCATTGTTTCATGGGCCGCTCGGTGCATGGCCCGCCCGGTGCACGGCCCGCCCGGTGCGCGGCCGCCCGTCGACGGGCGTCAGCCGGTCGTGACGCGCACATCACCGTTGGTGGTCTGGGCGATGATCGTGCGCCGTGCGGAGGGATCGCTCGGGACGGAGCCTGTGTCGACGTTCCCGTTCGTCGTCCGCGCGTCGACGAGGTAGGAGAGTCCGGCTGCCGGCATGCGCACCGTGATCGAACCGTTGGTGCTGCGGGCCTCGACGGCCTCAGGGGCATCCCGGAAATCGACCTCGACGGCTCCGTTCGTGGTCGTGGCGACCACGCGGCGGGAACCGGCATCGCGCACCCTGATCGCGCCGTTGGTGGTGTGGACCTCCACCCGGCCGAGCGTACCCGTCGTCTCGACGGCTCCGTTCGTGGTCGTCAGCCTCAGCGCGCCGGTGAGTGCCGACGCCTCGATCTGCCCGTTCACCCCGTCCGCGGTGAGGGAGAGTGCCGCAGGGAGGGCCACCGTCATGTTCAGGGAGCAGAAGCCGAGCCACTGGCTCGGGCACCCGCCGGTGACCTCGGTCACGCCGTTCGCCGTTGTGATCGCCAGCGTCGGCGTGGCGCCGAGCGAACTGCCGTCTGCCCGCACGTGCACCTGCGAATCGGGGCTGGGTTCGAAGCGGATGGCGGAGTTCGGAACCCGGACAGCCACGCTCGACCCGGCCTCGGCATCCGCTGCGAGATGGACGGGCGTGCCGACCGCGCCGCCGGTCAGAAGAAGGATGAGCAGTGCGGCCCCGGCCAGGATGACGACGCCGAGCACAACGACGGCGACGATGAGGCCTGCCCGCCCTCCGCGGCGCCGATCCGGCTGCGGGGGCACGGCCGGCTGGGGCGGCACCGGCGTTCGGGGCTGGACCGGTGGACGTTCCGGCGGCATTGCGCTAGCGTTCATGCAGCAGACCATACCCGTGTCCTGCCCTCCCGGTACGGAGCGAGGCCTGGGCAGCGGTCAGCTCACGTGCACCGCCGGACGGCGCTTGACGTCGCGCTCGGCGACGCGGAGCACCTCGCGGGTCACCGGGGCGACCTCGCCGTTTCCGAAGAACAGGAACCTGGCCATGTTGGAGATCGGGCTGCCCTCTGTCCACTCGAAGTAGATCGTGGGGACGATGCCGGTCACGTCGCGAATTTCGAGGAGCACGGAAGCCAGGGTGTTGGGGATGTTGCCGCTGTAGACCTCGAGGACCCGGTAGCCGTGCTTGACGACGCCGCGAACGAGGAGGTCCTCCTCGAACTCGGAGGAGTCGGTGCCGTGCACCTCGAGGAAGATGGTCTGCGAGTCGCGGGGAATGTGCGAGTACCGGCGCTCGTCGCGGTCCTTGTGCCGGTACTCGTGTTCGCTGCCGTCGTCCGGTTCGTTCGCGATGACCCGGACTGCGCCGTCGGCGGCATCCGCTTTCACGAAAGCGAGGGCCCTCTCGTCGAGGGCCACGGATGTCGCCCGAAGCTGGAAGGACCGGCGTACCCGGGAGATCAGCGAGATGAGCAGGATCCCGGCGATGAACAGCCCGGCGATGCGCAGGCCGTCCGGGCGTTCGATGACGTTGAGGACGGTCGTGTACGCGAAGACGAGGGAAATGGCTCCGAAGCCGATCGTCCGCTTGCGCTGGCCCTGCCTGCGGGCGGACAGGGTCACAGCGGCGGACGCCGACGTGATCAGCACGAGAACGCCTGTCGCGTATGCGCCGCCCTGGGCGTCGACGCTGGCCTGGAAGACGACGGTGATGATGAACGCGATCGCGGTGAAGACGAGAACGAGCGGCCGCACGGCGCGAGCCCACTGCGGTGCCATGCCGTAGCGCGGCAGGTACCGGGGCACGAGGTTGAGGAGTCCGGCCATGGCGGACGCCCCGGCGAACCAGAGGATGCAGATGGTGCTGACGTCGTACACGGTTCCGAACACCGGGCCGAGGAACTCGTGTGCGAGGTACGCGAGCGCGCGCCCATTGGCCTGCCCGCCCGGCTGGAATTCGGCCTGGGGGATCAGGAACGTCGTCATGAAGCTCGTCAGGATCAGGAAGCCGCTCATGATCACGGCGGCCGTCGTCAGCAGGCGGCCGGCGCCGCGGATGCGCCCTGCGGGACGCTCGGGTGTGTCCGTCGGGTCGCCGGTGATCTGCGGCATCACGGCGACGCCGGTCTCGAAGCCGGAGAGGCCGAGGGCGAGCTTCGGGAAGACGATGAGGGCGATCCCGACCATGATCAGCGGATCACCGTGCTGGGCGTTGAGCGCGCTCCACCAGTCGGTGATCATCACCGGCCGGCTCGCGATCTGCGCCAGGGAGACGAACACGACCACGAGGTTGAGCGCGAGGTAGACGCCGACGAGCACGACGGCGATGCCGATCGCTTCCTTGAAACCCTTGAGGAACACGATCGCGAGGAGCGAGATCAGGGCGAGGGTGATGCCGATCTCGTTGCCGTGGAACCATTCGGGGGCGAAGGGATTCTCGATGGCGTGTGCCGTGGCATCCGCCGCGGAGAGGGTGATCGTGATCATGAAGTCGGTGGCCGCAAAGCCGAGCAGGGCCAGGACGAAGAGCTTGCCCGCCCACCAGGGCAGGAGGTGTTCGAGCATGTGGATGGACCCGGAGCCGTTGAAGCTCTCGCGGGCGACCCTGCGATACACGGGGAGCGCGCCGAGCAGGGTCAGCAGGACGAGGACGATCGTTGCAAAGGGGGAGAGCAGGCCGGCCGCGAGCGCGGCGATGGCCGGCTGGTAGCCGAGCGTGGAGAAGTAGTCGACGCCGGTGAGGCACATGACGCGCCACCAGCTGTGCGTCTTCTCCGCTGTGCGGGCGTGCGGACCCTGGTGCGGGCGCTCACTGTCCTGAAGGAGCCAGTGCGAAAGACGGTCCCGCCGGGTGGTGACGGGTCGGGGAACCGCGGTGGAGCCGGCCTCCGTCGAGGAGTGAGGCATACGAGGGGCCCTTACTGGTCTGGAGGTCGCGTAGTGCAGGGATCAGCCTACGCGCACGAAAGGCCTGCTGGCACGTTCCTCAGCACCGAATTGACGCCGGATACCGCGGTGGTGTCGGGGATGTCGTCCGGGGTACCGTCCCGGGTGATGTCGGCGGACCAGACCCGGCCGGCGGCGATTATCCTTGAACACGATGATTACGAGACGAATGGCCGCCTTGCGACTGGATATTCCGCTCGAGATGGCGCAGCGACACGACCTTCCCTCGCGCCTGACCGAAGCGGAACTGGCCGAGATTGAGAACAACCCGCCGGACTGGCTGGTGCAGTCGCGGGCCAACCGCACGGGCAAGAAACCGGTCTGGGTCGAGCTCCGCTGCGACGTCTGCGGTTTCTCGGAGGCGGCCCGCCCGAAGAAGTGGTGGCCGGCCTTCACGTACCTCACGTGTGACGACCATGGCGCAGACGAACTGCCGGAGCCTGCCGCCGGTCTCAGCCGTACAGAGGTCGACGGTGTCGGCACCCGCTTCATCGGAATCGTCGACGAGACCCCCTGACCGGATCGGCCTCAGGCCCGGGCGCGCCGGGGCATCGACACCGCGGCGACCACGGTCAGCGCGGCGGTGATGGCGACCGCGACGAAGACGGCGACGGATGCCGCCTGAACGCTCGCGGCATCCCGCACGCCCGATGCCGACGAGCCGATGATCCCGTTCGCCACTGCGCCGAAGATCGCGACACCGACGGCACTGCCGATGGACCGGGAGAACAGGTTCGCGCCGGTCACGACGCCGCGCTCGTCCCATTCGACGCTCGACTGCGCCGCGATGAGCGTGGGTGTTGCGACGAGGCCGAGGCCGAGGCCCACGACGAAGCAGCTCAGCGCGGTCACCACCACCATCGGAGTGCCGGCCGTCCCCGCGAGGAGCAGGGCGCCGAACAGGACGATGGACACGCCGATCAGCGCCGTGTTCCGGAAGCCGATCCTGAGGTAGAACCGGCCGGACAGCGCCGCGGAGATGGGCCAGCCGACCGTGAGGGCGGCGAGAGCGAGTCCGGCGACGAGCGGCGGCGTGCCGAGCACGCCTTCGAGGTAGGTCGGAACGAAGGAGGTCAGCCCGATCAGGATCGCGCCGACGCCGACCGAGATCAACGCGGTACTGAGCAGCAGGCGCCTGCTGAACGCCCAGAGCGGCAGCACCGGTTCTGCGGCACGACGCTCCGCCAACCCGAACAGGACGAGGAGCACGGCCCCGGTCGCGAAGGCCGCGATGCTCGGCACGGAATCCCAGGCCCAGGCCTGACCACCCTCGAGGACCGCGAGGATCAGAAGAGTGAGTGCCGTCGTCAGGAGGACGGCGCCGAGGTAGTCGACGCGGTGCCGGCGGGCCGTCACGGTCTCGTGGAAGGTGCGTTGCAGCATCCAGGCAGCGATGAGGCACAGCGGGATGTTCACGAAGAAGATCCAGCGCCAGGACAGGAACTGCGAGAAGATCCCGCCGAGGCTCGGTCCCACCACCGAGGAGATCGCCCAGACGCTTGCGAGGTAGCCCTGCACCTTGGCCCGTTCGACGACGGTGTAGATGTCCCCGGCGATCGTGATCGCCATCGGCTGCACGGCGCCGGCGCCGAGGCCCTGGATCGCCCGGAATGCGATCAGCGCAGGCATGCTCCAGGCCAGGCCGCAGAGCACGGACCCGAGCAGGAACAGTCCGATGCCGATCATCACGATCGGTTTCCGGCCGAGCGTGTCCGAGAGTTTCGCGTAGACCGGCACGGAGACGGCCTGCGCGAGCAGGTAGATCGAGAACAGCCACGGAAACTGGGCGAATCCGCCGAGGTCGCCGACGATCGTCGGCACCGCTGTGGCGAGGATCGTCGCGTCGATCGCCACGAGCCCCGTCGTCAGCATCAGGGCGATCAGGATCGGGCCGCGCGCGGATCGGAAACCTACTTCAGTCGTGCTCATGCGGCCTCCGTCGTCATTTCGGTACGAGGGATGTAATCGGCGCCGACGGTTCCGCATTCCCATTCCAGAATAAGAAGTCCGAGCCGAGGCAAAAGAGAAGGCCCCAGGACGAATCCGGGGGCCTTCCTGCACTGTCTCAACCAGCGCTCGTCCGTTCGCTGAAGTTATCAGCGACCGGAAGTCTGGACCGAGTCTAGTCGACGTCCGGGACCGGGCCGGTGAAGCGGATGCGCGGGCTCAGGCGCGCCGCAACGCTGCGCCGTCGAGACGGTACGTCGTCCAGCCGTCGAGGGGCCGGGCGGCGAGAGACTCGTAGAAGCCGATCGCGGGCGCGTTCCAGTCGAGGACATCCCATTCCAGGCGCGCGTACCCGCGCTCGACGCACAGTGCCGCGAGGCTGGTGAGGAGTGCGGTTCCATACCCGCCGCCCCGGTGGGCCGGCCGTACGTACAGGTCCTCGAGATGGATGCCGTGCACGCCCTCCCAGGTCGAGAAGGTCAGGAACCACACGGCCATCCCGGCCAGGGTACCGGCCTCCTCGCCGTCGATGACGAACGCGTGGACCGCGGGCTCGTCGCCGAAGAGGGCGGCGAGGAATCCCTCCTCCGTCGCCGCGACCGCGTCGGGTTCGCGTTCGTATTCGGCGAGTTCGACGACCAGCCGAAGGATCTCGGGAACATCGGCGGGCACGGCGGGACGGATCGGCTTCATCCGACCAGCGTACGGGACCTCCCGCTGGCCGGCGCTAGTCCTCCGACGGCCTCCGGCGCTGCTGTTTCGTCGACGAACGCTGTTCCTTGGCCGCGAGGCGCCGACGGTTCGAACCCCTGGTCGGTTTGGTCGCCCGGCGGCGAGCGGCATCCGGGGCCAGGGCCGCGGACACGAGTTCGGCGAGCTTGGCCAGGGCGATCTCGCGGTTCCGGAGCTGGGAGCGCTGCTCCGACGCTGCGACCGTGATCACCCCGCCGACGAGTCGCCGGTCGAGTCGCGCCAGGAGCCTTGCCCGCTGGTCGTCGGACAGGGACGGCGACAGGGCGACGCTCCAGGACAGTTCGACGCGGCTATCCGAGGTGTTCACGTGCTGCCCGCCAGGCCCCGGCGACCGCGAGAACCGCCAGCCGAGTTCCGATGCGGGAATCGTGAGCGCGGGTGACACCTCCAGATCCATGGTCCCAGCGTGCCACAGCAGAGTGGAGCCGGCGGGGTATGCATCCGGTGGGCGTGCGGTGTGGCACCCCGGGGTCTACCTTTGCTAGGGTAGCCGTGGGCGCCAATGAGAGCGCTCTCACACAGGTTTGGGTCTGGTGCATCGATGGATTCCGATATTTTCGGATCCCGTCGCTATCCGGTCCTCCGCATATCGCAAAGGTGCACACATGAGGTTCGGTCATTTCGACGACGAGGCCAGGGAATACGTGATCGAGACCCCGCTCACGCCATACCCGTGGATCAACTACCTGGGCAGCGAAGATTTCTTTTCCCTGATTTCTCACACGGCCGGCGGGTACACGTTCTATAAGGACGCGAAGATGCGTCGCCTGACGCGGTATCGCTACAACGACATTCCCACCGACTCCGGCGGACGATATTTCTTCATCAACGACGGCGGCGACGTCTGGACGCCGAGCTGGCTGCCGATGAAGAAGGACCTCGACTTCTTCGAGACCCGCCACGGCATGGGGTACACCCGGATCACCGGCGAGCGCGGCGGCCTGCGCGTCTCCACCCTGTACTTCGTACCCCTCGGCGAGACGGCCGAGGTGCAGAAGGTGACGATCACCAACACCTCGGACCACGTCAAGACCTTCTCCCTCTTCTCGTACCTCGAGTTCTGCCTCTGGAACGCCCAGGACGACCAGACCAACTACCAGCGCAACCTCTCCCTCGCCGAGGTCGAGGTCGAGGGCAGCACGATCTACCACAAGACCGAATACCGCGAGCGTCGCGACCACTACGCCGTGTACTCGGTGAACGCCGAGATCGCCGGGTTCGACACCGACAGGGAGACCTTCGTCGGGCTCTATGAGACCCTGGCCG
Source organism: Cryobacterium sp. MDB1-18-1 (assembly GCF_004402735.1). Classification (NCBI taxonomy): domain Bacteria; kingdom Bacillati; phylum Actinomycetota; class Actinomycetes; order Micrococcales; family Microbacteriaceae; genus Cryobacterium; species Cryobacterium sp. MDB1-18-1. The sequence goes on from NZ_SOFR01000026.1 coordinate 142,610, forward strand.
AGGCGAAGGTCCCGAACGCCGGCACGGCGCAGAACTCGATGGCGTCCGGCTGGTACCCGATCGGTTCGCACCAGGTCGACTCGACCCTGCAGCCCGGCGAGACCCGCGAGCTCGTGTTCGTCGTCGGCTATGTCGAGAACACGGAGGAGAACGGCCAGGGCAAGTGGGCCGACGATGCCAAGCAGGTCATCAACAAGACACGGGCGCACGAACTTCTCGCCCGGCTCGACACGACCGAGAAGGCGGATGCCGCGTTCGAGGCCCTGGGGGAGTACTGGACCACCCTGCTCTCCGCGTACACCGTGACCTCGCCGGACGACAAGCTCAACCGGATGGTCAACATCTGGAACCAGTACCAGTGCATGGTCACATTCAACATGTCCCGCTCGGCCTCCTACTTCGAGACCGGAATCGGGCGCGGGATGGGCTTCCGAGACTCGACCCAGGACCTGCTCGGCTTCGTACACCTGATCCCCGACCGCGCCCGCGAACGCATCCTCGACATCGCCGCCACCCAGCTTCCGGACGGCTCGGCCTACCACCAGTACCAGCCGCTCACCAAGCGCGGCAACGACGAGCTCGGGAGCGGCTTCAACGACGACCCGGCCTGGCTGATCATCGGGGTGGATGCCTACCTCAAGGAGACCGGGGACTTCAGCATCCTCGACGAGGTCGTGCCGTTCGACAACAACGACGCGCTCGCGCAGACGCTCTACACCCACCTCACGCGCTCCTTCGAGTTCACCCTCAACAACCTCGGCCCGCACGGCCTGCCCCTGATCGGGCGCGCCGACTGGAACGACTGCCTGAACCTGAACTGCTTCTCGACGACGCCGGGCGAGTCTTTCCAGACCACGGAGAACCAGGCAGGCGGCGTCGCGGAGTCGACATTCATCGCGGCCCAGTTCGTGCTCGCTGCCGGACAGTACGCGACCATCGCCGAGCGCGGCGGCGACACCCAGCAGGCCGACCGCGCCCGCAAGGCCGCTGCGACCATGAGCCAGGTGCTGCTCTCCGACGGCTGGGACGGCGAGTGGTTCCTGCGCGCTTACGACTTCTACGGCAACAAGGTCGGCACCCACGAAGACACCGAGGGCCAGATCTGGATCGAGCCGCAGGGCTTCGCGGTCCTCGCCGGCGTCGGCGTCGAGCACAACGCGGACGGAACCCCGTCCGCTACAAGCCCCGCGTTCCGAGCCCTCGACTCCGTGGACCGCCTGCTCGGCTCCGCACACGGACTCGTACTGCAATACCCGGCGTACAAGAGCTACCGCATCGAACTCGGCGAGGTCTCGACGTACCCGCCGGGCTACAAGGAGAACGGCGGAATCTTCTGCCACAACAACCCGTGGGTCATCATCGGCGAGACGGTTCTCGGCCGCGGCGCCAAGGCCTTCGACCACTACCGCAAGATCACGCCGGCCTACCGTGAGGAGATCTCCGAGGTGCACCGCCTCGAACCGTACGTGTACGCGCAGATGATCGCCGGCAAGGAGGCCTCCCGGCACGGCGAGGCCAAGAACTCCTGGCTCACCGGCACAGCCGCGTGGAACTTCGTGACGGTCTCCCAGTACCTCCTGGGCGTGCGCACCGACTACGACGGCCTCGTCGTCGACCCGCAGCTCGGACCGGACGTCGCTGAATTCACCGTCACTCGCCGGGCCCGCGGTGCGACCTACGTCATCACCGTTGCCAACTCGGGCAGGGAGGGGTCGCGCGCAAGCCTCGAGGTCGACGGAGTGGCCATCCAAGGCCGCACCGTGCCGTACGCCCCTGACAGCGCCGTCGTGCAGGTGCGCGCCACCCTGTAGTCACCCCGGCCGGCATTCGCCCGGTGCGCCCGAGAGAGTCTCCGGCGCACCGGGCGTTCTGCGTCACCGGGAAATAAACCGTGTCCGACCGCGGAAGTGCCTGGCTATCCGGGTCCGGGGTGCTTATATGAGCACGTGGATGAATGGACGGGGGGACTGCCGCCTGCTGCGCATGCCCGCATCGCTGGACAAAAGGCCAGTCGAACAGCGGGGTCGCTGCTCTCGGTCGCCGCGGCGGCGAGCATCCAGAGCGTCGGGCTGACCGCCGTCGGCGAAGTCTTCGGCTGCGCCGTCATGAACCTCGGGTGGAAGGGCAGCGGTTGTGCCTGGTGGACGTCGGGGGCGAAGATGGGGAGATCGTCGATAGGCCAGGTTTCGCCCGTGACGACCTCAGGCGGCGGGTCCACCTGGGGCAGCTTCGCCCCCTACGTCGGCGCATACGAACGCGGCTGGTATGGCGCACTCAAGCGGATGCGCGTCGAAGCGCAGGCACTCGGGGCGCACGGAGTCGTTGACATTCGCATCCGTCGCACCCGCGTCGAGGGCACGGCCTGGGAATTCAGCGCCCTCGGTACGGCCGTGCGCTCCACGGATTCCTCTCTCGTGCCTTCTCCCGGATCCGCGGCCGACCCCTGGTACACCAACCTGAGCGGAGAAGACTGCGCCGCGGCTCTCCTGGCCGGATATCTCCCGCACAGTGTCGTGCTCGGGATGTCCGTGTCGACGAAGCATGAGGATTGGCAGCTCCAGCAGCAGCGCACCAGTTGGATAAACGGCGAAGTGACCGGGATGACCAGGCTGGTCCAGGCGGCGCGGCGCGAAGCCAGGGAGCGGCTCGCGCGCCGGGTCACGCACACGGGTGCGGCAGATCTCGTCGTGACCGACACCACGCTGTCCGAGTTCGACACCGCGTGCGGCGGCTCGGATGCGCGAGACCTGCACGCCGAATTCGTCGTCGTCGGCACCACCCTGGTGGCGTTGCCGCGCGCGCGGAACCGGTCGGCCGTTCCTCCGCCCCTGACCGTGATGCCCCTGCGCGATTCCCCGCAACGCCCACGAACGCCTGAACGATGATCTCCCCAGCACCCACGACGAGCGAACGGACGACCACCCCATGACGGACCCATTCTCCGGCGTCTCCCTCTCGGCGAGCGCCCGGGCGCGCCTGGCCGACGGCAAGAAGCATCTGTTCACGTCCGACCTGTCCGTCAACGAGTTCCTCCTGGTGCGGCAAGCCGGATTCCGCCCGGTGGGACTCGTGCTCGGTTCGAGCGTCTACCACGTCGGGATCCAGACGCGACGCTGGGGCCAGAACATGGAGCTCGACAAGCTCAGTGCCGCGATGTACCACGCTCGGGAACTCGCGATGACGCGCATGGAGGCGGAGGCCGACGCCCTGGGCGCAGACGGCATCGTGGGCGTTCGGCTCGAGATCGAGTTCAAGGACTACGGCAACAACCTTGCCGAATTCGTGGCCATCGGAACAGCCGTCGTGGCAGACCACGCCCCGGCGAGCGGTACCTGGCGCAACAACAAGGGTCTTCCGTTCACCTCGGACCTCTCCGGCCAGGACTTCTGGACCTTGATCCAGTCGGGCTACGCACCGCTCGGCCTCGTGATGGGAACCTGCGTCTATCACATCGCCCACCGGGGAACGATAGCCGCCCTCAGCAGCCTGGGAGCGAACATCGAGATCACCCAGTTCACGGAGGCGCTGTACGACGCTCGCGAACTGGCCATGGGGAGAATGCAGACGGAGGCCGAAACCCTCGCGGCTGACGGCATCGTCGGAGTGCAACTCTTGTCGCTGCCGCACCGGTGGGGCGGCCACACCACGGAATTCTTCGCGATCGGAAGCGCGGTCCGCGAACTGCGCGAGGATCACGTCATCGCCACTCCGGGCCTCGTGCTTCCCCTGACGGACGGTGGCCGCTGGTGACCCTCGAGCAAGCCACGGCCGACCCCCAGGCGTTTCTGGCCGGCCTCGCCGACGGAGCCATACGTGCGCTGTCCGCACCGGTGGCCGCGAGTGTCCTGACGGTGGAACGGAACCGCTCGCTGGCAGACCGCCTGGCCGGCAAGTCCGGGTCCATCCGTGAGATTCGACTTGGGGCGAACGGTGAGACCCTGACCCTCACTCACCTCGCGGGACCCCGGTTCCTCGCCCAGGCCCAGAAGGCTTCCGGCGGCGTCGTGATCTCACGGCGGACCCTGACCCTCGGCGAATGGCTCAGCGTCTTCGCCGGCCGTATCGCCGCCGTGGCGGGGGATGCCGCGGGCGAGGCTTCCGCGGCGGCGCACGCACTCCACACCCTCGGCATCGAGTCGACAGGGTCGGACGTACGGGTTGCCGATGCGACCCTCGACGTCGATCTGAGAAGCCTTCCGGCGCGGGTGGAGTCCCGTCTCCCGCCGGAAGCCGTGACGGCCGTCCGTCGGATCACCGGGCTGCTGCTGGAGACACTGCCGAGGCTGGCGGGCAACCTGGAAGCCGAGATGACGGCCAGGCGAACGGCGACCTCGTATCTCCCCGAGACTCTGCGCACGTATCTTGCGCTCCCTGCCGAGTGGGCGCACAATCACGTCTTCGCCGACGGCACCACGCCTGACACGGCACTGGCCGCTCAGTTGACCGTTCTCGAGACGGCCGTCACCGAGATGTACGACGCGGCCGTCCGTGATGATGCCGAAGGTCTCCTGATCAACGGCCGGTTCCTCTCCGCTCGTTTCGCCAGGTCCAGTCTCGATCTCTCGTAACGGCGATGCGTGCGGGCTGGGCGATCGAGGACTAGCTTGGGTGGGTGTCCACTCCCTCGATCGACGCACACACCATTCACGCCGCCGGCGTCGAGCGGCTGCTCGCGAGCTATCGGGCGGTCCCGCCGACGGCCTCCGTCCGGCTCGCGAAGCACGCCTCGAACCTGTTCCGGTCACGCGCGAAGTCGGACGCCCCGGGCCTCGACACGTCGGGATTGACGGGCGTCATCGCGGTCGATACCGAAGCGCGGACGGCCGACGTGGCCGGCATGTGCACCTATGAGGACCTCCTCGCCGCGACCTTGCCGCTCGGGTTGGCTCCGCTCGTGGTCCCACAGCTGAAGACGATCACCCTCGGCGGTGCGGTCACGGGCCTCGGCATCGAATCGACGTCCTTCCGCAACGGCCTTCCGCACGAGTCGGTGCTGGAGCTGGACATTCTCACCGGAACGGGCGACGTCATCACGGCGTCGCCGGCTGAGCACGAGGACCTCTTCCGCGCTTTCCCGAACTCCTACGGCACGCTCGGGTACGCGGTGCGCCTGCGCATTGAGCTGGAGCAGGTTGACCCCTTCGTCGAGATCCGGCACCTGCGGTTCCACTCGCTCCCCGACCTCATCGCGGCGATGGACCGCATCGTCGCGACCGGTGACCTGGACGGCGACCGCGTCGACTACCTCGACGGCGTGGTGTTCAGCGCCGACGAAGGCTACCTCTGCGTGGGCGCCCAGACCGCCGCGTCCGGCCCGGTGAGCGATTACACCGGGCAGAAGATCTACTACCGGTCCATCCAGCACGACGCCGGCACCACGGTCGACCGGCTCACGATCCACGACTACCTGTGGCGGTGGGACACGGACTGGTTCTGGTGCTCGGCGGCATTCGGCGCACAGCGTCCGCTCGTCCGCAGGCTCTGGCCCCGAACGCTTCGGCGCAGCAGCTTCTACGGGAAGCTGATGCGCTACGAACAGCGATTCCAGATCGGGGATCGCCTCGAGTGGCTGCGGAATCGTCCACGCCGGGAACGTGTCGTGCAGGACGTCGAGATACCGATCGAGCGCTGTGCGGAGTTCCTGGAGTGGTTTCTGGCCACTGTGCCGATCGAACCGATCTGGCTCTGCCCGCTGCGGCTGCGTGACGACGGCGGCTGGCCGCTGTACCCGATCCGGCCGCGACAGACGTATGTCAACGTCGGGTTCTGGTCGACGGTGCCGGTGGGGTCGACCGAGGGGGAGACGAACCGTCGGATCGAGGATGCGGTCGGCGAGTTCGACGGGCACAAGTCGCTGTACTCGGACTCGTACTACTCTCCGGAGAAGTTCGACGGACTCTATGGCGGAGACGTCTATCGGAGCGTCAAGGACCGATACGACCCCGATTCGCGTCTCCTCGATCTCTACGCAAAGGCGGTGTTACGACGATGACCACATTCCAGCAGCGATCCTCGGAAGCCACGGAAGGGGCTCGCACGTCGGAGCCGGAGGGGAAGCTCGCCCTCGCCGGGATCCTCGAAATCCTGGCCGGCGGTCGGCTCCCGCTCCGTTTCACCGCCTACGACGGGAGTTCGGCCGGCCCGCCGGAGGCACCGCTCGGGCTGGAGCTGAGAACGCCGCGGGGCACGACCTACCTGGCGACCGGCCGCGGCGACCTGGGCCTGGCCCGCGCCTATATCGCCGGTGACCTCGAGATCCACGGGGTGCACCCCGGCGACCCGTACGAGCTCCTCAGAGCGCTCACCGGCGACCTGGTCTTCACGCTGCCGTCGCCCCGGGTGATGGCCACCATCATCCGCTCGATCGGAGTCGGCCACCTGCGCCCGATCAAACCGCCGGAACTGGAAGCACCGCCGCGCTGGCGCCGGATCGCCGGGGGACTACGGCACAGCAAGAGCAGGGACGCCGAGGCGATCCACCACCACTACGACGTGTCGAACACCTTCTACGAGTGGGTGCTCGGGCCGTCGATGACCTACACGTGCGCGTGCTACCCGCGCCCGGACGCCTCCCTCGACGAGGCTCAGGAGAACAAGTACCGGCTGGTGTTCGAGAAGCTGCGGCTGAAGCCGGGCGACCGGCTGCTCGACGTCGGCTGCGGCTGGGGCGGCATGGTGCGTTACGCGGCCCGCCGCGGCGTGAGGGCCACCGGAGTGACCCTGTCGGAACAGCAGGCCGGCTGGGCGCAGCGTGCGATCGCCGAGGAAGGCCTCGCCGGTCTGGCCGAAGTCCGGTTCGGCGACTACCGCGACATCGCCGAGACCGGCTTCGACGCCGTGTCGTCGATCGGGCTGCTCGAGCACATCGGCGTGCGCAACTATCCCGCGTACTTCGAGTTCCTGCAGTCCCGCCTGCGCCAGGGCGGGCTCCTGCTCAACCACTGCATCACCCGCCCGGACAACCATTCCGAAGCGTCCACCCGCGGGTTCATCGACCGGTATGTCTTCCCCGACGGCGAGCTCACCGGCTCCGGCCGCATCATCAGCGCCGCACAGGACACCGGCCTGGAGGTGCTTCACGAGGAGAACCTGCGGCAGCACTACGCCCTGACCCTGCGCGACTGGTGCACCAACCTCGTCGAGCACTGGGATGAGGCCGTCGCCGAGGTCGGACTGCAGACCGCGAAGGTCTGGGGCCTGTACATGGCCGGCTCACGGCTCGCGTTCGAGACGGGGGGAATCCAGCTGCACCAGGTCCTTGCGGTGAAGCCGTCGGACGGGGACGGCCTCGGGAGCCTGCCCCTGCGGCCCTGGTGGACTCCCTGATTCGTTGGGGAAGTTCGTTAGGGAAGAAGGATAGTCCGGACCACCGATGTCGTCCTATGCTGAGGCCGTGATCAGTAACTCAGCGGCCAGCGTTGCCAGCACAGCAAAGAACAGCCGCACTTTGCAGATGCTTGCCCGCCTGGGCTTCGCCGTCAACGGCTTGTTGCACATCCTCATCGCCGCGATAGCCATCGCCATCGCGGTTGGTGCCGGAAGCGGTAGTGCAGATCAGTCCGGTGCTCTCGGGCAGCTCGCGACGAGCCCGGGCGGAGTATTCGTTCTGTGGGTTGTGGTCGCGGGACTGGCTGCCCTCGGGCTCTGGCTGCTTTTGGGAGCGTTCCTGATGCGCGGCGCAGACCCCAAACGTCAGTGGTCCCGGCGCGTCACTGAAGTCGGCAAGGCGGTTGTCTACTTCCTTCTTGCGGGGACCGCTTTCACCTTTGCGCAGGGGGGAGCGACGAGTTCCGCCGGCAGTACCCGTGATGCCAGCGCATCGCTTCTTGCGGCGCCAGGAGGCGTGATCGTCCTCCTGGCCGGGGGTCTTCTCGTGCTGGCCATCGGGGTCTACTTCGTGCGCAAGGGTGCGTTGCAGAAGTTCACGGCAGATATCTCGGTGCCGAGCGGGTCGGCTGGAAAGTTTGTCCTCGCTTTGGGAATCGTCGGCTACGTCGCCAAGGGAATCGTGTTGGCCGTCGTGGCGGTCCTCATCGTGGTTGCGGCCATCACCGTGGACCCGAGCCAGTCGACCGGCCTGGACGGGGCGCTGAGGTCCCTCGTCGCTCTTCCGTACGGCGGGCCTATCTTGTCTGCTCTTGGTGCGGGTCTGATCGCCTATGGGCTGTACTGCTTCGTCAGGGCCTGGCGCGCCCGGCTCTGACATCTGAGGTTCACGCGGGTTCAGGTCATTCCGCAGAGTGCGGGATCGTGATCTGGAGCTCCCCGGAAGCCCGAAGGCTTCGCCACGTGTCGTAGGCGATCACGCTGCCCAGAATGACCAGGGAAAGTGATACGGATGCCATGACATCCGTTGCCCAGTGGTAGCCCAGATAAACGCGACTGACCGCCGCGGCGACGATGCACAGGAGCGCGAAGCCGAAGCCTGCCATTGCTCCACGGATGCTTCGACGACGTGAGAACACGAGGTACGCGGTCAACAGGACGAAGTCTGATGCGCCCAGGACGTGTCCGGACGGGAAGGAGAAGGAGGGATCGGGGCCGAAGAGCATGAGATCGGTCGGCGGTCGATGGCGGTCCACCGCATGTCCGATCACCTGCCCCAAGAGGACTCCGACCAACATGGCCGATGCCAGGATGAGTGGACGTCGGCCGTGCTTACCTATGATGCCCCAGACCACGCACACGACGAGAAGAAGGATGGGAAGTGCGACGGGCCCGAAAACGATCGCCAGTCCGATCATGATCGCGGTCAGGGTTGGCGAGCGCATACCGAAGAGCCAGTCCTGCACAGGCGCGTCCACCACGGTGAGTCCGTTGTGCTGCAGGACGGAGGCGAGGATTGCCGTGAAACAGACGACGCCGAAGCCGACCAGAACAATCGACGTCACATAGAATCGCCGGCGAGAGGCGGGCTCCAGCACGCGTTCCTCTGCGATGAATCTGGTGCGCATGCCGTGCAGGGAAGACCGCTGGCCGTTGGTGCGGGGAGGATTCACGGGGCAATTCCTTTCGCTGATCGTGACCTGCGTTCCTTGGCGAGCGCGCGTTCACCGTCGAGCTTGGCGGCGAGCGGCGCCCACGTGACAATCGCGACGCCGATTCCGAGCAGCAGGGCGCCCAGGGTATCGGTGAGCCAGTGTGCACCGAGATAGGTGCGACTGATCATCATGAGGGCCGTGTAAACGGTCCCGGCGACCACAACCCAGATCCGTGGCAGGAGAATCGCAATGACTGCGGCCATCGTCGCGGCATTCGCAACGTGGCCAGATGGGAAAGATCCGAAATCGAGGTTCGTCAGGAAATTTTCCGGGCGTGCGCGCCCGAAGAATTGTTTCAGGAGTTGGACGGCTGCTCCGGTGACGATGGTCGCGACCAGGTAGTAAGCCGCCGCCCAGGGACGTCGTGCCACAAGCAGCGCGACGGCGACGAGGGCCGGCACGACGAGGGTCGCCACCACGCCTCCTCCGAGGAAGTCCATCGTCAGTGCAAGGACCTGCCAGAGGGGTTCGCGATTCTCAACCAGTTCCCGCATCCATTCCACATCGATGGGCAACGGCAGCCCATGATCACGCGTTGCGATCAGAGCGCCCAGCGCACACGCCAGGGCGACGGCTGCGAGGCCACTGATCAGCGGCCACCGGCGGGAGACGCGGCGTGCACCCGACGTTGCCGCACGTTCAGGACGCGCGCCGGGCGCTGCATCCGAGCGTTCGGTTGAACTACCGGCCATGACTCCAGCCAAAGGATCGTTTGATGGGCACCGACCGGTCACCATGCTCATGCGGTGATCGTGGGTGAAGGCGAGCTTACCTCCCGGGGTACCGGCGGCCCAACTAAGGTGGGGACACGTGAATCCGCGCGGCCGCACGTCAGATCGGACTTCCAGAGTGAACCTGCGAAAACTGCCCAAGGCCCTGCCGATCGCGGTCCTCGTCCTCGAGATGGCCATCCGCGTCGGGGCGGTCATCAGGATTCCGCCGAACCGCCGTCCCACGGCGGCGATGGCCTGGCTGATGGCGATCTTCATTGCGCCGATCCCGGGAGCGGTGCTCTTCAGCCTCTTCGGCAGCAGCAGGCTCCCGAAGGCACGGCGCGAGAAGCAACAGGACATCAACGACTACATCCTCGGTACGACCGCCGGCCTCGACCAGGTCTCCAAGACGGAGACCTGGCCCCAATGGTTCGAATCCGTCGTCGAACTGAACCACACGTTGGGCGCCATGCCGCTCGTCGGCGGAAACGACGCTGTGCTTCTGCCCGACTACGAGGAGTCGATCGCCGCGATGACCGAGGAAGTGATGCGGGCCGAACGGTACGTGCACGTGGAGTTCTACATTCTCAGCCGAGACCGGACGACGATGCCGTTTTTCGACGCCCTCCTCGCAGCCCATGAACGGGGTGTGATCGTCAGGGTTCTGTACGACCACATCTCGACGATCCGGAGCCCGCAGGGCCGGGCGACCCGCCGTTGGCTGAGGAACGTCGGCATCGATTCCCACGAAATGCTCCCCTTCCATCCTTTCAGAACGCAATGGCGGCGCCCGGACCTGCGAAACCACCGCAAGGTGCTCGTGATCGACGGAATCGTCGGATTCATGGGCTCGCAGAACATGGTCGACCCCAGCTACAACACCAGGGGAAACATCAAACGGAACCTGCGGTGGAAGGATCTGATGGTGCGACTGGAAGGCCCCGTCGTCGCGGGCGTCAACGCGGTCTTCATCACCGACTGGTACTCCGAGACGGAAGATCTCCTCACCCGTGAGGCAGACCCGATCTATTCCGTGACCACCGAGGACACCCTCGACTGCCAGGTCGTTCCGAGTGGGCCCGGGTTCGAAGGCGAGAATAACCTGCGGGTCTTCAACGCCCTGCTCTACTCGGCCCAGGAACGACTCGTCATCGCCAGCCCCTACTTCGTCCCCGACGACTCCATGCTCTACGCGATCACGACGGCCGCGGAACGGGGAGTAACGGTGCACCTGTACGCCTGCGAAGTCGCCGACCAGGCCCTCGTATACCACGCACAACGCTCGTACTACGAGACCCTGTTGCGGGCGGGAGTGCGCATCTTCCTGTACGAGAAACCGGTCGTCCTGCATGCCAAGCATTTCACCGTCGACGATGAAGTCGCGGTGATCGGGTCGAGCAATATGGACATGCGCTCGTTCAGCCTCAACTTCGAAATCTCGCTGCTGGTCCGGGGGAGACGTTTCGTCGACGCGCTGCGCAGGATTCAGGACGACTACCGGAGCCACTCCCGGGAGGTTCTGCTCGACGAGTGGCTGCAACGTCCGCTTGGCACGCAGGTCCTGGACAACCTCAGCAGGCTCACTGCCACCGTCCAATGACCGCCGCATGGCGCGACCATTCCCGTTCCCGGGGCACAGCGGGTGGGCAGGCACGTCAGCCGTTCTTCAGGACTCGGGCGGCACGATCAGGAACGTATCGGAACGAATCCTTGGGCCACTGTCAGCAAACTGCAGGCTGCACATATCGCAAGGAGCGCTGAGTATCCGATCCGGGCAAAGAAATAGGCCGGACATCCGTTGGATGTCTCGACCTATTTCTTCTCACAGCGAAGAACCTGGACTACCGGATCTTCATTCTGTGCCCGAGGGGGGACTTGAACCCCCACGCCCATAAGGGCACTAGCACCTCAAGCTAGCGCGTCTGCCATTCCGCCACCCGGGCTGGTGCTGGCCAGCCGGTGACCGGCTGACGAGTCAATAATCTAGCACGGATTTCGAGGCCTTCCCGCACAACCCGACCGCACACCCGCACATGACAGTCCGTGAACCCCCGGGACAGCTCCCCGCAGCGACAACCGATAGCGTGAAGTCATGGCTTCCTGGGCAGACGACACCGATCCGGCAACACCCCTCGATCTGACCGCGGAACTCGCCCGCGACCTGATCCGGTTCGACACCACGAACTACGGCGAGGGCCGTTCCAACGGTGAAACGGATGCCGCGGAGTACGTCGCCGAGCACCTCAGGGGCCTCGGCCTCGCGCCGGAGCTCTTCGACTCGGAGCCGGGGCGCACGAGTGTCGTCGTGCGCGTGCCCGGCCGGAACCGCGACGCGGGCGCCCTGGTCGTGCACGGCCACCTCGACGTCGTCCCCGCCGACCCGGAGACCTGGTCGGTCGACCCTTTCGCCGGTGTCATCAAGGACGGCCTACTCTGGGGCCGGGGTGCCGTCGACATGAAGAACATGGATGCGATGATCCTCGCGGCACTGGGCGACATCCTCGGCGCGGGCGAGGCACCGGCCCGTGACCTCATCGTGGCGTTCTTCGCCGACGAAGAGGCCGGGGGAGTGCTCGGCTCGCACTACCTCGTCGACACCCGCCCGGAGCTCTTCGCAGGCGCCACCGAGGCGATCAGCGAGGTCGGCGGGTACTCGATCACGCTCGGCGGCCAGCGCGCCTACCTGCTGCAGACGGGGGAGAAGGCCCTGATCTGGATCAAGCTCGTCGCCCGCGGCGACGCCGCCCACGGCTCGAGGCGCATCCGGAACAACGCCGTCACCAAGCTCGCAACGGCCGTCGCGGCGATCGGCCGCCGGGAGTGGCCGATCCGGCTGACCGACACCACGACCCAGCTGCTCGCCGAGATCGCCCGGATCCTCGACGTCGATCCGCAGCGCGTCGGCCCGGACGAACTCGCGCTCGCGACGGGAACAGCGTCCGGGTTCATCCAGGCCAGCCTCCGCACCACGACCAACCCGACGCTGCTCAAGGCCGGGTACAAGCACAACGTGATCCCCGACCTCGCCGAGGCGCTCATCGACATCCGCACTCTGCCCGGCGAGGAGGACGCGGTGCTCGCCGAAGTTGCGAGCCTCGTCGGCCCGGACATCGAGATCGTCGTGATGCACCGCGACATCGGCCTGGAGACCGACTTCGGCGGCCCGCTCGTCGACGCCGTGGTCGGCAGCCTGCACCGGCACGACCCGGGCGCCCCCGTGCTTCCCTATCTCCTGTCAGCGGGCACCGACAACAAAGCCCTGTCCAAGCTTGGAATCCGCGGGTACGGGTTCGCCCCGCTGCGCCTTCCGGCTGAGCTGGACTTCCCCGGAATGTTCCACGGGGTCGACGAGCGGGTTCCGCTCGACGCGCTAGTCTTTGGCAGGCGGGTCCTTACCGACCTGTTGTCGACCTACTAGCAAAGCGAGCTCCGGTGAACTTCCTCAACGCCATCATCCTGGGACTCGTGCAGGGTCTGACCGAGTTCCTCCCGGTTTCGTCCAGCGCCCACATCCGCATCGTCGGCGAACTCCTCGGCATGGGCGGGGACCCGGGCGCCCGGTTCACCGCGATCATCCAGATCGGCACGGAGGCGGCCGTCGTGCTGTTCTTCTGGCGGGACATCTCGCGCATCGTGACGCACTGGGTCAAGTCCCTGTTCGGCAAGATCCCGCGCAGTGATCCCGACGCGCGGATGGGCTGGCTCATCATCTTCGGATCGCTCCCGATCATCGTGCTCGGCCTGGTCTTCCAGAACCAGATCGAGTCCACCCTCCGCAACCTGTGGATCACGGCGACCGTGCTCATCGTCTTCGGCGTGCTGCTCGGTGTCGCCGATGCGGTCGGGGCCCACCGGCGCCGCCTGAAGGACATCACGGTCACGCACGGCGTCATCTACGGCTTCGCCCAGGCGCTCGCGCTGATCCCTGGCGTCTCCCGTTCCGGCGGAACGATCACGGCCGGCCTGTTCATGGGCTACGAGCGCCGCGCCGCCGCCCGTTACGCATTCCTCCTCGCCATCCCGGCTGTGCTCGGCAGCGGCTTCTACGAGATGTACAAGGCCATCGCGCACCCCTGCCTCGAGGGCGCCACCAACTGCACCCCGGAGATCTTCGGCCCGGCCGAGACCGCGGTCGCGACCGTCGTCGCCTTCGTCGTCGCCTTGTTCGTCATCGGATTCTTCATGAACTACATCTCCAAGCGCAGCTTCCTGCCCTTCGTCATCTACCGCATCGTGCTCGGCTTCGCTCTGATGGCCCTGCTCGCGACCAACACCATCGCGGCTTAGGGGCCCTGGAATGCGCGCCTGGCGACACCCCGACATCCCCGTCCTCCCCGGAAACTCCGAAGCACCGCACCTGTACGACACGGCGACGGAAGCACTCGTGCTCGCGGAACCGGTCGACGTCGCCCGGCTCTACGTCTGCGGGATCACGCCGTATGACGCGACGCATATCGGCCACGCGAACACCTACCTCGCCTTCGACACCCTCCAGCGGGTGTGGCTCGATGCCGGCTACCGCGTGCACTACGCACAGAACGTGACGGATGTCGACGACCCGCTCCTGGAGCGGGCGACGGCCACCGGCGTCGACTGGCGCGACCTCGCTGCGTCCCAGGTCGACCTGTTCCGCACGGACATGGAAGCCCTCGGCATCATCCCTCCGGACAACTACGTCGCCGTGACCGAGGTCATCGAAGAGGTCGCCGACGCGGTCGCCCAGCTCTGGGACGACGGCCTCGCATACGCCGTTGCCGTCGATGCCGCCGAGCTCTCGGACACCGCAGGTCCGGCGGAGGCTGCGGGCTCCGACATCTACTTCGATATCGCCGCCGCAGAGCGGGTGGCGCCCTGGCGGCTCGGCGACGAGAGCAACCTCGACCGCGAGCAGATGCTGACTCTGTTCGCCCAGCGTGGCGGCGATCCCGACCGTGCGGGAAAGCGCGACGCGCTCGACCCGCTGCTCTGGCGTGCCGCCCGGGTGGGCGAACCGGCCTGGGACTCGCGCGTCGGCGCCGGCCGTCCCGGCTGGCACATCGAATGTTCCGTGATCGCCCTCACCGAACTCGGCACGGACTTCACCGTTCAGGGCGGCGGCTCGGACCTGATCTTCCCGCACCACGACATGAGCGCCGGCCATGCGGCCGCCCTCTCGGGGCATCCGCTCGCCGGCGTGTACAGCCACACCGGCATGGTCGCATACCAGGGCGAGAAGATGAGCAAGTCGCTCGGCAACCTCGTGCTCGTTTCGGCGCTACGCGCCGGGGGCACCGACCCCCGGGCCATCCGCCTGGCCCTGCTCGCGCAGCACTATCGCAGCGACTGGGAATGGACCACCGACTCGCTCTCCGCCGCCGAGGCGCGCCTCGAGGCCTGGACGAGGGCCTTCGGTCGTGCCACCGGAGACACGACCGCCGCCGATGGCACGGTGGACGAAGACCTGGTCGACGACGTCAACACGGATGCCGTCGCGAACGCGGACGAGGTCATCGTCGCGCTGCGCGCAGCGCTCGTCAACGACCTCGACACCCCGGCCGCGCTGCGGATCCTGGACGCCGCCGCAGAAGCGGGCACGGCTGCGCCGGAACTGGTGGCCCTGGCCATCGACGCCCTGCTGGGCATCACCCTCTAGGTCGGCCGAGGGCTACGGCTGACGCGGCACGTCAGGACCCGGACGCCCGTCCGCGCGCCCGGACTGGCCGTCGCGGCCGTCGCCGCGCTTACGGAGGTACTTCTCAAACTCCTGGGCGATCGCCTCGCCGCTCGCCTCCGGCGAGTCGACTGTGTCCCTGGCCTGCTCGAGCTGGTTGATGTACGCCGCCATCTCCTCGTCGTCTGCCGCGAGGGTGTCGATGCCGGTCTGCCATTCCTCGGCCTCGGTGACGAGGTCGCCGCGCGGGATGACCACGTCGATGATCTCCTCGAGCTTGTCGATCAGGGCGAGCATCGCCTTCGGCGACGGCGCGTTGTGCACGTAGTGGGGGACGGACGCCCAGATCGAGAGGGTCGGGATGCCGACGAGCTCTGCCGCGTGCGAGAGCACGCTCAGGATCCCGACGGGACCCTCGTAGCTGCTGCGCTCGATCTGCAGCTCGCTGCGCACCTCGGGGTTCTCGCTCGAGACAAAAATGGAGATGGGGCGCGTGTGCGGAACGTCCGCGAGCATGGCGCCGAGGAAGACGATTCCGCCGATGTCCGCAGCGAGGGCCGCGTCGAGCACCTCTGCGGTGAATCCCTTCCAGCTGCGGCTCGGCTCTGTGCCGAGCAGGAGGTAGATGTTGCCCGCATTGCTGCCGCTCACGCGCAGCTGTGCGTCGTCAGCGAGGGGCTCCCCGACGACGCCAGGCTCTGCAGGACCGAACAGGGTCGCGCCGGGCCATTCGAGCTGGCGGTGACCCTCGTCATCCGTGGAGATCGTCGGCCGGTTGAACTGGTAGTCGAAGTAGACCTCGGGGTCCACCTCGAAGAGGGAGGACACGTCGAGGAGGTCCCTGAGGATGCCAACGGCACCGGTCGCGGCCTCACCCGCGTCGTTCCAGCCTGCAAACGCCACCACGAGGAGGCGTCCGCCCAGGAATCCATTGCCATCTGTCACTGCGTGAAACCTCGATCTGCCGGGGCGCCCGGAAAAGCACCGTCAGTCAAGGATAAGCGGTGCCCCTTACACTTGGACCCTGTGAACCCGTTCCGTCCTCTTTCGCCCCTGCCCGCGGCCGTGCTGTGGGATATGGACGGCACGATCGTCGACTCGGAACCGTACTGGATGCGTGCCGAAACCGAGCTCGTCGAGAGCTTCGGCGGTGTCTGGACGCACAGTGATTGCATGCTTCTGGTCGGAAGCGGCCTGCTGGGCTCCGCGGCCATCCTGCAGGATCGCGGTGTCCGCCTCGACGCCGAAGTGATCGTCGACCGTCTGACCACGCGGGTCCAGGGCCTCCTCAGTGAGTTCGGTGCACCCTGGCGCCCCGGCGCCCTCGAGCTGATGACGGAGGTCAAGGCCGCGGGCATCCCGATGGCCCTCGTGACCATGTCGGAACACCGGATGGCGCAGCAGGTGTCCGACCAGGTCGGATTCGCCGCATTCGATGCGATCGTCGCCGGTGACATGGTCCTCCAGAGCAAACCGCACCCTGAGGCCTATCTCTCGGCCGCCCGGTTGCTGGGTGTCACCCCCGCCGACTGTGTTGCCGTCGAGGACTCCCTGCCCGGCATTGCGGCGGCCGTCGCCTCCGGCGCCGTTGTCATCGCGGTCCCGCACATGGTCGAGATCGAAGCGAGCGCCCGGTACGAACTGTGGCCGACCCTGCACGGACGCACGCTGGCCGGCGTCCACACTGTCTTTGCCGAGCGGCGCGCTGCCGTCGCCGAGGTACCCGCGCGGCCCGGTTCCGGCTCGCATCCGACCGAGGACGACATCCACGCATGAGCGACACCGACAACATGAGCGAAACCGGCACCATGAGCGCCGGCAACGGCATCACCCCGAACGGCGAATACACCCAGGTCATCCAGAGCAGCGGGCCCTTCCGGGTCGGCGATCGCGTGCAGCTCACCGGCCCCAAGAACAAGCTCAACACCATCACGCTCGAGCCGGGCAAGGTCTTCCACACCCACAGGGGAATCCTCGCGCACGACGACATCATCGGCCTGCCCGATGCATCCGTCGTCGTGAACAACGTCGGGGTCGAGCACCTCGCGCTGCGCCCGCTGCTCAACGACTTCGTGATGTCGATGCCGCGGGGAGCCGCGATCATCTACCCCAAGGATGCGGCCCAGATCCTCGCCCAGGCGGACATCTTCCCCGGTGCGACGGTCGTCGAAGCCGGGGTGGGCTCCGGAGCGCTGTCCCTCTGGCTGCTCCGCGCGATCGGGCCGGCCGGCCACCTCGCCTCCTTCGAACGCCGGGCCGAGTTCGCCGACGTCGCGAGGGACAACGTCGCCACGTTCCTCGGTGCCGACCCCACGAACTGGACGATCACCCTCGGCGACCTTGCGGACGCACTGCCGTCCGCGGTCCCGGATCAGACGGCCGACCGGGTTGTGCTCGACATGCTCGCCCCCTGGGAATGCCTCGAGGCCGTCTCGGCCGCCCTCAAGCCCGGCGGCGTGCTCCTCTGCTACGTCGCGACCGTGACCCAGCTCTCCCGGGTGGCCGAGGCCATCCGTGGAACCGGGTTCTACACGAACCCGGATTCGAACGAGACCATGGTGCGCGGCTGGCACGTCGAGGGTCTCGCGGTCCGCCCGGACCACCGCATGATCGGGCACACCGGGTTCCTGATCACGGCACGGCGTCTCGCCCCCGACACGATCCTGCCCGAGCTCAAGCGCCGGCCCTCCAAGACCGACTTCTCGGATGCGGATGTCGAGGCTTGGACCCCTGGCGCACTCGGCGAACGCAGTGTGAGCGGAAAGGTCATGCGCAAGCGGGTCCGGATCGCGGAGGCCGGCGCAGCCACCTCCAAGGCCAGAGGCCTCGACGGTCGGGGCCCGGCCATCGTCGCTGCGCCCCTCGACCTGCCCCGAACGACCGAGACCACGGCCGACACCGCAGCCGACGCCGCGACCGACACCGCAGCCGACGCCGGTTAGGATAGGCTCCGGCCGTGTTCGGCCTCCCGACTGTGGGCGCCAGAGGGCGCCGCACGCTGAACGTCCCACACTGAAATGAGATCCTGTGCGTAGAGCTTCTGCCCTCATTGCGACTGCCGGCCTGCTGCTTGCCGCCCTCACCGGGTGCAGCAGCAGTGCGGATGCCGCGTCGAGCTGCGTCGCACCGATCAGCGATGGCGCCGCCTCGAAGCTCGTCACGGTCAGCGACAACCTCGGCGCCGTTCCGAAGGTCGACTTCCCGACCCCGCTCATGACGGGGACGACCCAGGGCAGGGTCATCGTCCCCGGCTCCGGCGACAGGCTTGTCACCGGCCAGCAGGCGAAGATCGAACTGAACGTCTACAACGGGACGACGGGCTCACCGATCCAGGTCAGCAAGTACGACAGCACGAGCGCGAACGTGCTCACCCTCAACGACCAGACCATCAAGGGCATCACCGACGGGCTCGCCTGCGCGCAGGCCGGCTCGCGCATCGCCGTCGTCGTCTCCCCGGACGACGCGTTCGGACCCCAGGGCGGCAACTCCACCCTCGGGATCGCCGCGACGGACTCCCTGGTCTTCGTGATCGACGTTGTGAAGACCTACCTGCTCCGGGCGAACGGTGCCGACCAGACTCCGGTCAACGGCCTTCCCGCCGTCGTGCTCGACGCCAACGGCACCCCCGGGATCACGATCCCGGGCGGCACGCCGCCGGCCGACCTTCAGGTCGCCGTCCTGAAGAAGGGCACCGGCGACACCGTCAAGGAGGGCGACACGGTCACCGTGCACTACACCGGCGTCCTCTGGGCGGAGAAGAAGCTCTTCGACTCCAGCTGGACGAAGGGCGCGCCGGCACAGCTCCTCGCCGTCGACGGCTCGAAGACCCAGGGCGGCGTCGTCCCTGGCTTCGCGACCGCGATCATCGGACAGACCGTGGGCTCGCAGATCCTCACCGTTGTCCCGCCCGCGAAGGGCTACGGAGACGCAGCGCAGGGAACCATCCCGGCCGGCTCCACCCTCGTCTTCGTCATCGACATCCTCGGCATCGGCTAGCCCCACCGCTCCACTGCCGCACGCGTCACCCTCCGTTCACGAGAGCGAGGGTGCCGCGTGCTTTCGGGTGACCGGCCCGTGCTTTCGCCGGTGAGCCGGGTCTTCATGGATGCCCCACGAATCTCTGGTCAGGACCACGCGGCCGCCTGGGGCCGCGTGGGGTCGCCTGAGTGTGTCGAATTCAGGAGATGCTTGCGGCCGGGTGGGGGCGTCCGCACTGGTCCGCGGGCCGGTATTGCCCGCCCGGGCGGATCTCCTGAATTCGGTACCACGGGCAGGAGAATCAACCGTCTTCAGGTGTGAAAGTGGAAATATGAAGCGCAAAATTATGTGAGTAAGTCTCGTCTTTGTCTTCGATTCGGGGTAGAATCGGGGTATGGCAGGAGCTTCAGATCCCCAGTCACACACCCCGCAGGCCCACGATTCAGTGGCCGCGGGTGATCAGCCCACCATGGGTGCCGAAGGTTTCGAGGGTGCTGAAGGTCTGGCGGGGTCGGTGCCGTCGGTGTATGCGGATGCTGTCGCAAGGCTCGCCGAAGCCCAGGCGGTTCTCGCAGACGCCCTGGCGGCGATCCCGCTGGGGCTGCTCGGCGACAGAGAAGCGGTGACGGCGCTGAGCACCGTGGAGGCGATCGGGCGGACGGTGGATGCGGCCCGGGTGAGCACGGCGACGGATGTGGACCGGAGGGCCCGGGTGCTCGGCCGGGAGGGTCTGGCCTGGCGGATGGGCTGCACGGGCCCGTGGGATGTCCTCACCCGGGTGACGCGGGTGTCGGCCCGGGAGGTGAAGCGGCGCACGAAGCTCGGCGACGCGGTGTTGCCGCGGCCGTGCGGCGGGAGCAGCTGGTTACCGCCCTTGTTCCCGACGGTCGGGGCCGCCCTGGCAGCGGGGGAGATCGGGGTGGAGACGGCGGAGTTGATCGTGGCGGGGCTGCAGGTGATCAGTCACCGGGTGGCGCCGGATGACCTGCTCACGGCGGAGCGGGCCCTGGTCGCCTCTGCGGCCGGGCTGATCACCCCGGAGACGGAGGATTTGGCCGGGGCGGGTGTCCCGGTGACGACGGACCTGATC
>NZ_SOFR01000065.1:0-138607 GCF_004402735.1 Cryobacterium sp. MDB1-18-1
CCACCGGGGCGCTGGAAGGCGGGACGTGCTCCGCCGGCTCCGGCGCCGCCCGGACGCTGGAACGCGCCGGGACGCTGGCCGAAACCGGTCGGGCGCGGAGCCTGGCCGGGTCCGCCCGGACGCGGTGCGCCGGGGCGGGGTGCGGCGGGACGGGGGATGTTGCTCGGGGCCGTCGAGGACGGCGGGCGCTGGCCCATGCCCTGTGCGCTCGCGAACGGGTTGTTGCCCGGACGCGGCGTGGGGGTCTTGCCCATGCCCTGGTTGCTGGCGAAGGGGTTGTTGCCCGGACGTGCCGACGGCGGGCGCGGAACGCTCGCGCCGGGCTTGGCGCCCGTGGACGGACCACGGTCGGACTTGGCCGCCGGGGTGGCCGTCTTCGGGGCGGTCGGGTCTGCTGCGGCAGCCTGTTCGGCAGCCTTCTCGATGCTCGCGGACTTCTCAGCGGCTGCGGCCTTTTCGACGGCGACCGTCTGGCGCTCTGCGACGGTGAGGGGCGCGACGGGATGCGGTGCGGCATCCGCTGCGGGGGCCTCGACGGGCGCGGCAGGAGCCGCACTCGGGCGTGCACCCGGCTTGACCGCGAGGCGGGCCGGTGAGGGCCGCGCGCCGGGCTTGACGCCTGTGGGGGCACCCGGCGTTGCGCCGGCACCCGGGGTGGTTGACGGGGCAGTGGTTCCGGCGCCGGAAGCGGCGTCGGCCAGCAGAGCCGCGCGCAGACGACGGGCTACCGGGGGTTCAACACTGCTGGACGGGCCCTTGACGAACTCGCCCATCTCTTTCAGTTTCGCAAGGGCTACCTTGCTGTCGACATTGAGCTCGCTAGCGATCTCATGTACGCGTGGTTTCGCAGCCACAATTCTCCAATTCCGGGTCTGCACCCGGAAAGGGGCAGACCGTTAGTAACGGACGGGTCTCATTTCGAGCCGCTCATTAGTTGTCCATTAGCCAGTTCAGCCTGTTCTCTAGTTGTTTCGCGTCCAGAGGACTGGTCACGCGAAGGGCACGCCCGAAAGCGCGTCGCCGCAGTGCGTCTTGGAAGCATTCGATGCTGGGATGCAGCCACGCGCCTCGACCGGGCAGAGTGGCGGTTTGATCCACCACGAGTTCCGAGTCTCGGGCTACGAACCTCTGTAAAGAGGCACGCGGACCGCGCGAACGGCATCCAATGCACGTTCTAACGGGTTCCATCGTACCCCCTATTCCGTGTCCTCCAGGATGCTGTCCGGCTGGATGTCGATTTTGGCACCCGTCAGCTTGGCGGCCAGACGGGCATTCTGGCCCTCCTTGCCGATCGCGAGCGAGAGCTGGTAGTCGGGAACGAGGGCGCGAACGGCCTTGATCGACTGGTCGATCACGTAGGCGCTCGTCACCTTAGCCGGCGACAGGGCGCTCGCGACGAACGTCGCGAGGTCCGGCGAGTAGTCGACGATGTCGATCTTCTCGTTGTTGAGCTCAGCCGTCACGGCCCGGACGCGCTGGCCCAGTTCGCCGATGCAGGCGCCCTTGGCGTTGACGCCGGGCTCGGTCGCGCGCACGGCCATCTTGGTGCGGTGGCCGGCCTCGCGGGCGAGGGAGACGATCTCGACGACACCGCTCGCGATCTCGGGGACCTCGAGGGCGAACAGGCGCCGGACGAGGGACGGGTGGGTGCGCGACACGGTGATCTGCGGCCCCTTGAGGCCCTTGCCGACGGCCGTGACGTAGACCCGGATCCGGGCTCCGTGCACGTAGGTCTCGCCGGGGACCTGTTCTTCCGGCGGAAGGATCGCTTCGATCGTGCCGAGGTCGACGTGGATCATCCGCGGGTTCGGGCCCTGCTGGATGACGCCGGCGACGATCTCGCCCTCGCGTCCCTTGAATTCTCCGAGCACCGCGTCATCGGCCAGGTCGCGGAGACGCTGGTTGATGACCTGCTTCGCGGCGAAGGCCGCGATCCGGCCGAAGTCGGTCGGGTTGTTGATCGCTTCGCCGATGACGTTGCCGTCGTCGTCGAGCTCTGGTACAAAAATGTCGACATGGCCGGACTTGCGGTCGAGGACGACACGCGCTTCCGGCTCTTCTTCGACGGCCTGCTTCGTTGTCTCACCCTGGTGGGTGTGCTTGACGTATGCCGTCAAGATCGCCTGCTCGATGATCTGCACGAGTTCCTCGAAGGGAATCTCTTTCTCGCGCTCCAACTGCCGCAACACGCTGAGGTCGATGTCCATGGCCGGCCTCCTCTATTCAGATTCTGCCGCCGCGAAACTGCGCAGCGGGCTGGTATCTACGGTACCCGACGGAACAGGCGCCCGTCACCCCGAAGGGGACGGGCGCCTGTTCCAGACGGACTTTCTGGGCGGTTCTCAGGCGAAGTGCGCCCCGAGGTTGTCCACAGCGCACTGGATGCGCTCTCCCGAGCTGCGGTCCCAGAGCTCGACGATGCCGTCGACGGCTCCGCGTCCGACGATCACGATCTGCGGGACCCCGATCAGTTCGGCGTCGCCGAACTTGACGCCGGGCGAGACCTTGCGGCGGTCGTCGTAGATGACCTCCCGCCCGGTCGCCTCGAGGGTCGCGGCCACCGCGGCCGCGGTCTCGAAGACGATCTCGTCGCGCCCTGCCGCGATCACGTGCACGTCGAACGGGGCGACCGACACCGGCCAGATCAGGCCCTTCGGATCGTTGTTGAGCTCCGCGAGGAGGGCGAGGATGCGGGTGACCCCGATCCCGTACGAACCCATCGTGACCGTGACGAGCTTTCCGTTCTCGTCGAGAACCTTGAGTCCGAGCGCTTCGGCGTACTTCCGGCCGAGCTGGAAGACGTGGCCGATCTCGACGCCGCGGGCAAGCTCGACAGGGCCGGAGCCGTCGGGCGCCGGGTCGCCGGCGCGAACGTTCGCGACCTCCGCGGTTCCGTCGGCGGCGAAGTCGCGCCCGGCGACGAGGCCGAAGACGTGACGACCGTTCTCGTTCGCTCCGGTGATCCACGCGGTGCCGTCGACGACGCGGGGGTCGACGAGATAACGGATGCCGGTGGCCGATTTCTCGCCGAGCACTGCACCGGCCAGGGCCCACGGTCCGATGTAGCCCGTGACGAGACCCGGGTGCTTGGCGAGGTCGCCTGCGTTCGCCGCTTCGACCTCTGCGGGGGCGAAGGCGACCTCGGCGCGCTTGAGGTCGACGTCGCGGTCACCCGGAACGCCGACGATGACGAGGTCGCGGGTGCCGTCGAGGTTGGTCAGGGCGAGCACGATGTTCTTGAGGGTGTCCGCTGCGGTCCACTCCCTGCCGTCGGTGCGCGGGTGGTTCGCGTTCGCGCTGTCGACGAGGGTCTGGATGGTAGGGGTGTCCGGGGTGTCGTGCACCTCGGCGGCCGGAAGCGCCGTCCAGTCGATGACGGGAGGGACCAGGGTCGTGAATGCCTCGACGTTGGCTGCGTACCCGCCGGCCGAACGCACGAAGGTGTCTTCGCCGATGGGGGTGGGGTGCAGGAACTCTTCGCTCCGGGATCCGCCCATCGCGCCGGCATCCGCCTTGACCATGACGTACTCGAGGCCGAGACGGGTGAAGATGCGCTCGTAGGCGTCGCGCTGGGCCTGGTAGCTCAGGTCGAGGCCGGCGTCGGTGTAGTCGAAGGAGTACGCGTCCTTCATCGTGAACTCGCGGCCGCGGAGGAGGCCGGCGCGGGGACGGGCCTCGTCGCGGTACTTGTCCTGGATCTGGTAGATCGACAGGGGCAGGTCCTTGTAGCTGTTGTAGAGGTCCTTGACGAGCAGCGTGAAGACCTCCTCGTGGGTCGGCGCGAGCAGGAGGTCGCTTCCCTTGCGGTCCTGGAGGCGGAAGAGGCCCTCGCCGTACTCGTCCCAGCGGCCGGTGACCTCGTAGGGTTCGCGCGGGAGCAGGGCGGGGAAGTGCACCTCGAAGGCGCCGGCCTCGGCCATCTCCTCGCGGACGATGGTCTCGATCTTGTTCTTGACGCGGAGGCCGATCGGGAGCCAGGCGAAGATGCCGGGGGCCTGGCGGCGGATGTAACCGGCCCGGACGAGGAGTCGGTGACTGGTGACCTCGGCATCCGAGGGGTCTTCGCGAAGGGTACGGAGGAAATAAGACGACAGACGTGTAGGCACCCCCCTACTTTACGGCGCGCGCCGGACACGACTGTTGCCGTTGCGGACAACCGTGGCCGGCAGAGCAGGCTCAGTTGTCCGCAACGGCAACAGTTTCCGCGGGAATGCGGCGGTTGCGGCGGGTCGCGCTACCGCGAGATGGTGACCACGGGGGCGCCGAGGGAGTCCTCGGACGGCGGCATCTCTGCGGCGAGGCGGTTGGCCTCCTCGATCAGGGTCGCGACGATCTCGGACTCCGGCACGGTCTTGATGACCTCGCCGCGCACGAAGATCTGGCCCTTGCCGTTGCCGGATGCGACGCCGAGGTCGGCGTCGCGGGCCTCGCCCGGTCCGTTGACGACGCAGCCCATCACGGCGACGCGCAAAGGAACGGTCATGCCCTCGAGGCCGTCGGTGACGTCGTTCGCGAGCTTGTAGACATCCACCTGGGCGCGGCCGCAACTCGGGCAGGAGACGATCTCGAGCTTGCGTTCGCGGAGGTTGAGCGACTGGAGGATCTGCAGGCCGACCTTGACCTCTTCGGCGGGAGGGGCGCTGAGCGACACGCGGATGGTGTCGCCGATGCCCTCGCCGAGCAGGATGCCGAAGGCCGTCGCGCTCTTGATGGTGCCCTGGAAGGAGGGGCCGGCCTCGGTGACACCCAGGTGCAGGGGCCAGTCGCCGCGCTCGGCGAGGAGGCGGTACGCCTTGACCATGATCACGGGGTCGTTGTGCTTGACCGAGATCTTGAAGTCGTGGAAGTCGTGTTCCTCGAAGAGGCTCGCCTCCCAGACGGCGCTCTCGACGAGCGCCTCAGGGGTGGCCTTGCCGTACTTCTGCATGATGCTCGGCTCGAGGGAGCCGGCGTTGACGCCGATCCGGATCGAGACGCCGGCGGCCTTGGCCGCCGCCGCGATCTTGCCGACCTGGTCGTCGAACTTGCGGATGTTGCCCGGGTTGACCCGCACGCCGGCGCAGCCCGCGTCGATCGCCGCGAACACGTAACTCGGCTGGAAGTGGATGTCCGCGATCACGGGGATCTGGCTCTTCTTCGCGATGATCGGCAGGGCCTCTGCGTCGTCACGGCTCGGGACGGCGACACGCACGATATCGCATCCGCTCGCCGTGAGTTCGGCGATCTGCTGCAGGGTGCCGTTGATGTTGGTGGTCGGGGTCGTCGTCATCGACTGGACGCTCACACGGGCGTCACCGCCGACGAGGACCTTGCCGACCTTGATCTGCCGGCTCTTGCGCCGGGGAGCGAGGATTTCAGGTACTTTGGGCATTCCCAAATTGATTGCAGCCACGCGAATATCTTAGGTGCCCTGACTGGGCGGATGCCCGGCCCAGGCGATTTCCGCACCGGGCCGGCCGTTGCGCGCCGGCTCCGCCGCTACGCGACAGGCGTGCCTGCAGCAAAGCGGCGCAAGTGGCGCGCTCGCCCGGAGGAGCCGGGAACCGGTCGCGCCGCTACTGGGGCGGGAGTGGGGCGCCGGGAGTGGGGTCCGCGCGGTTGGCGCGGAGCACCTCGAGGCGGGCCCGATACTCGACCTCGTCGATGTCGCCCTGGGCGAAGCGCTCGGCGAGGGTCTTCTCGGCGCTGCGGGTGCCGTCGGCCTGCCCGGCCTGGGCCGCCTGCCACGCCTGCCAGCCGGGGTGGCCGGAGAATCCGGGTCCGCCGTGACGACGCCAGCGCCTGCCGAGGATCGCGAACAGGGCGACCACGAGGAGCAGGCCGAAGAAGGGGATCAGGAAGAACAACCAGACCGGCCCGCCGCCCCAGCCGGGGCCGTAGCCCATATGGGTGGCGAACCCGGTGAGAACCGCTGTCGAAAGCATGGTGAGTCCAATCTGTGTGAGGACCCCCTGCGGGGCCTCGGTGGGGAAGAACCGATGATCCGATTCTTTCCGGCCCCGCTCGCCGGGGCATCGGCCCGGAGGAGGCACTTGGACTACTCCCCGGGGTGCAGGTCACCAGCCGTCGCTGACGAGGCCCGTCTCGTAGGCAAGGATCACGAGTTGCACACGGTCGCGCGCGGCGAGCTTCGACATGATCGGCGACACGTGCGTCTTCGCGGTGAGCGGGCTCAGGAATAGCCGAACGCCGATTTCGGTGTTCGTGAGCCCCCGGCCGACGAGCGCGAGCACCTCGCGCTCCCGGTCCGTGAGCACGGCCAGCGCCGCCGGATCGCTCGGGCGCCGCAGCCCGGTCTCGAGCCGGGTGAGCAGTCGCCGGGTCACGCCGGGCGAAAGCAGCGCGTCCCCCGCCGCCGCGACGCGCACGGCCCGGATCAGTTCGGTCGGTTCGGTGTCCTTGACGAGGAAGCCGCTCGCGCCCGCCCGGATCGCCTGGACGACGTACTCGTCAAGCTCGAAGGTCGTCACGATCACGATGTGCGTTCCCCCGAGCTCGGGGTTGCCGACGATCTGCTCTGTCGCCCAGAGGCCGTCGCCGCCGGGCATCCGGATGTCCATCAGCACGACGTCTGGCCGGAGCCGGGTGACCTGCTCGACGGCTTCCGTCCCCGTCGCGGCGTCTGCGACGACCTCGAGATCCGGTTCGGACTCGAGCAGCGAACGGAAGCCGGCCCGGATCAGCTGCTGGTCGTCTGCGATCACGACGCGGATCACCGGCTCCTCCGCAGGGGCAGGCGCGCCTCGACGAGGAACCCGCCCGGCGAGGGTCGTTCGACCCGCAGGCTCCCGCCGAGGAGTTCCGCACGTTCGCGCATACCGAGCAGGCCGCCGCCGGGAACGATGGCCGGGTCGAGCGGCTCTGTCGAGCCCTCGTCGGTCACGGTGAGCACGGCGTCACCGTCGTCGAGCTCGAGCCGGACGGTCGCGGAGAGCGTCTGCGAGTGCCTCAGCACGTTGGTGAGTGCCTCCTGGCAGATCCGGTAGAGCGCGAGCTGGGTGGCGGCGGTCGTGGCCTCCGTCACGGGCGCCAGTTGCCCGACCAGCCAGACGTGCAGCCCCTGGGCGCTGTACGAGTCGATCAGGGCGGGAAGCCGGGACAGGTCGGGCTCGGGGGTGAGCGGCACGGCTCCCCCGGCACGCTCACCGGTCTCCCCCTCGGCGTCCGCGCGCAGGATGCCGAGCACCGTGCGCACCTCGTCGAGCGCGTTCTTGCTCGTGAGCTTGATGTTCGCGAGGGCCTCTGCCGCCTTGGCGGGCTGGCTGTCGATGAGGTGCAGCCCGACTCCGGCCTGCACGTTGATCAGGGACAGCGAATGTGCGAGCACGTCGTGGAGTTCGCGCGCGATGCGCACCCGCTCGCGCTGTTCCGCGGACTGGCGGCGGGCATCCGCTCGGCGGCGCAGCTCGCGCATCTGCTCGCGCCGGGTGCGTACCGTCTCTCCGATCGCGCAGAGCACGGCGAGGGCGACGGTCGTGAGCGCGACACGGGCGGGCTGAAGCGGCACTCCGAGCGTCCCGGCGAGCGCGATCGTCGCCGTCCAGGCCAGGGCGACGGATGCGTAGACCCAGACCCGCGCGCCGCGCACGATCCCGAGCACGATCGCGAAACCCAGGGCGACGTAGGGCAGGCCGACGTCCGGGCGGAGCAGGATGAGCGCGCCGGCCGCCGCAGCGCACACGGCTGCGACAGGGCCAGGGAAACGGCGTGCGCCGAGGAGGGCGATCGGGCCGATCAGGGCGAGGGCGACCGCGAGGAACCAGCCGGGCCGGGGCGCGCCGAGCTCACCACCGAGGTCGTGGCCGGCATGGCCGAAGTCGCGGCCGTAGCGGGCGAGCAGCACGGTGGCGGGCACCTGGACCAGGAACGAGAAGATCGCGGGGAAGAGCACGCGGCCCGCGCGGGGCATCCGGCTGCCTGGGCCGCCGGGAAGAGAGCGCTCATGGTCGAACCACGGCGCGTCGGTATCCCAGTGTGGCGGCATATTCCGATGCTACGTGCCGGAACGACCCGCGGCATCCGCCCCCGGGAGTACGTGCCCGTGCGCGTTCAGGCCCTGGGCGGCCCCTGTGTGTGACCGTTCCGGTCGGGAGTGACCCGCGGAAAGGTCACTCTCGACCGGAAAGGTGCCGGGCTCAGCCGAAGAGGTTGATCGGCTTGACGATGTCGGCGTAGATGAGCAGGAGGCTCATGCCGCCGAGCAGGATGACGACCGCGAAGGTGATCGGCATCAGCCTGGCCATGTCGACGGGGCCGGGATCCTTGCGCTTGAAGAGCTTCGCGACCCGGCGGCGCAGGCCCTCCCAGAGTGCGCCGGCGACGTGGCCTCCGTCGAGCGGCATCAGCGGGATCAGGTTGAACACGAAGAGGGCAACGTTGAGGGAGGCGAGCAGGCCGATCAGGCTCGCGGCCTTGCTCGCGACGGGGATGGTGTTGATGCTCGCGATCTCGCCGGCGACGCGGCCGACCCCGACGACGCTGATCGGACCGTTCGGGTCGCGCTCGCCGGGACCGAACGCGGCGTTGACGATGTCGACCATCCGCTGCGGGAGGTTCAGGATCATGTGCACGACGGCGCCGACGTTGTCGCCGACGGCGGGCAGCACGGCCGTGGCGGGCTGCTGGACGAGTTCGCCTGCCGGGCCGATGCCGACGAAGCCGACTTCCTGCGTGATGGCCTTACCGTCGGCATCCGTGGTGACCTTCCCCGCGGCGTCGAGAACGTACCGTTCGGTCAGTTTGGGGGTGATCGTGAGAGTCACGTCGGTTCCGGCGCGGTCGACGACGACGGCGAGCGGGGTGCCGGGCGAGCTGCGGATGATCCCGGTCGACTGGTCCCAGCTCGTGATCGCGGTGCCACCGATGCTCACGAGGCGATCGCCGGGCTGCAGGCCCGCCGCCGCGCCCGGGGACTTCTCGTCGGTCGCGGCACAGGTCGTCTGGGTGCTCGTCGCGGGGAGCACGCACGCGGACACACTGCCGACCGTTGTGCTCGCCTGCGCGGTGCCGAAGCCCATCAGGAGGACCGCGAAGAGCACGACCGCGATCAGCAGGTTCATGGTGGGCCCGCCGAGCATGATGATGATGCGCTTCCACACCGCCAGGCGGTAGAAGGCGCGGTGTTCCTCGCCGGCGCCGATCGTGTCGGCGCTCGACTGCCGGGCATCTTCGACAAGGCTCGTCAGGGCCCCCGGCTTCTTCGCGCTCGGGTCCTGGGCTGTCGGGTCCTGGGCAGGAGCGCCTTCCTGCACAAGCTGGTTGAAGAAGCCCGTGCTGTTCGGGTGCGGCTTCTCCCCGGGTTTCGCGGGCGGGAACATGCCGATCATCGAGATATAGCCACCGAGGGGAATGGCCTTCACGCCGTATTCCGTCTCGCCCTTGCGGCGCGACCAGAGCGTGGGGCCGAAGCCGATCATGTACTGGGTGACCTTGACGCCGAACGCCTTCGCCGGCAGCAGGTGGCCGATTTCGTGCAGGCCGATGGACAGGGCGAGTCCGACGACGACGATCACGACGCCCAATATGTACAGCAGCACGGTTTCCACAGTCGTAGATTACCCACCCGAAGCTGACAGGCCGCTGGCGGTTCGCTATGCGGGGTGTGGTTTGCTTGGGGGGTACCGAACCCGAATGGAGTTTCCCCTGCCTTCGCTTTCCTCCGGCGGTCCCCGCCCCGTTGACGGCCTCATCGGCGTCAGCCTCGCTGACCGCTTCCGGATCGACCGCCTGATCGGCGTCGGCGGGATGGCCGTCGTCTATGAGGCGACCGACCTCGCCCTCGGACGCACCGTCGCGGTCAAGCTCTTCCGGCTCGACACGACGGACGACGCGGGTTCGGAACGGCAGAGCGGCGAAGTCGCCGTGCTGGCGAGCCTCAACCACTTCGCCCTCGTCACGCTCTTCGACGCAGGCACCGCGGTCGTCGACGGGACCGCGCGCACCTTCATCGTGATGGAGCTCGTCGACGGAACCGACCTCCGAACGAGGATCGCCGCCGGCCCGATGCCGCGCTCGGAGGTCGCAACGCTCGGCGCAGACCTCGCCGAAGCGCTGCACTACGTGCACGAACGCGGGATCATCCACCGCGACATCAAGCCGGCGAACGTGCTGCTCGCCGCCTCCGGGTTCCCCGGACGCGCGTCGCACGCCAAGCTCGCCGACTTCGGCATCGCCCGCCTCGTCGACGCGACCCGCCTCACGGCGACCGGCACCTTCCTCGGCACGGCCGGCTATCTCAGCCCCGAACAGGCGCTCGGCACGACGATCGGAGCGCCGAGCGACGTCTACTCGCTCGGTCTCGTGCTGCTCGAATGCCTCACCGGCGAGCGGGCATACCCGGGAACGGCGATCGAGTCCGCGATGGCGCGGTTGCAGCGCGACCCGGAGATCTCCCCGACCTTCGGTCGGGCCTGGGCAGACGTGCTCGGCGGCATGACCCGCCGCGAACCGGACGAGCGGCTCAGACCGGCGGATGCCGCGGTGCGGCTGCGACTGCTGGCGCAGTCCGAGGCGGCGGCGGAAACCATCGCGGGAACGACGGAGGCGACAGTGTCACCCGATGCCGGCGCGACGACGGAGGCGTACACCCCGGCGAGCGTCCTCCCGGCGGCGGATGCCCCGACGCAGGCGCTGGACCCGACGGCGGCCTATGCGGCGACACGCGCCTTCGCGCCGGCGGATACCCCGACCCGGGTCCTTCCCGGCGAGTCCACCGTCTTCGCCAGTGCCGGGTTCACTGCCGAGACGGTTTCCTTCGGTGCTGGGGAGCCACGACAGGCGGCCGGGGCGCCGGCCGCATCCGCTCGCCCACCCCGGTCGACGGCCTGGCCTCGCGTGCTCACAGGCAGGACCGGTCTCGCCGTGCTCGCCGTCGCTGCGGTCGCCCTGATCACGATCGTCGTGCTCGGCTTCACGCTGCGCCCCGCTGCGCAGGCGGATGCCCCGGCCGGTCCGTCCACGAGCACCACGGCATACCCCGACGTCGCCGGAACCCTCGGCGACCACCTGCGACAGCTCCAGGAAAGCGTGGCACCGTGAGCATCGGCATGCGCACCAGGACCGGCACCGGCGCCAACGGCATCCGCGGCCGCCTCGCCGCGCTCGTGGGCGGCGCACTGCTCGTGGCCGCCGCCCTCACGGGGTGCGCCTCCGACAGCTCCCCCGTTCAGCCGTCGACGGCGACCCAGTTGCAGTCCGGCGTGCTCTCGGTGACGGAGGCCGCTGCGGCAGGCGACTACCCGGGCGCCTCTGCCGCCCTCGACGCCGTGCAGGCCGACCTGCTCACGGCGGCCGCGACCGGCCAGGTCACGGGGACCCGCGCGACAGAGATCCAGGCTGCGATCGACAGTGTGACCGCAGACCTCGCCGCGCTCGAGGAGGCGGCCAGGCTCAGTTCCGCTCCTCCGTCCGCCGTCCCGGTCCCGGCTCCTTCCGTTGACAGCGGCAACGACAAGGGCAACGGTAAGAAGGACAAGTGCAATCCGAAAAAGGACAACTGCGACGGGTGACCCTCGTCATGGGCCGGAAGGACATATGACTCACCATCTTGTAGTCGGGGCCGGCCTGATCGGCCGTCCCGTCGCCGAACGGCTCGCGGCGCGCGGGGACACCGTCACGATCGCGACGCGCTCAGGCTCAGCAGCGGCCGGCGCGACCCCGCTGGTACTCGACGCGAGCGACCCGGACGCTTTCTCCGCCGCGGCGGCAGGGGCCTCGACGATCTTCCTCTGCACGAACCCGCCATACACGGACTGGGCCGCGCAGTGGCCGCCGATCATCGGCGCGGCGATCACAGCCGCCGCGGCGAGTGGCGCCTCCCTCGTTGTGATGGGGAACCTCTACCCCTACGGCACACCGCGCGGCGCGATGACCGAGCACACGCCGGAGACGACGACCGAGCGCAAGGGCCTGGTTCGCAGGGAGGGGTGGCGCCGGGTGCGTGCGGCGCACGAGGCCGGGCAGATCCGGGCGGTCGAGGTGCGCGCGAGCGACTACTTCGGGCCGGGAGCGACCGGTACCGCGCACCTCGGCACGGACTTCTTCACCGCGATCCTGGCTTCGAAGACCGCGCGCGTCGTGGGCAGGCCCGAGCTCCCGCACAGCTGGAGCTACCTGCCCGACATCGTTTCGACCCTGATCGCCGCCGCGGACTACGCCGGGGACTGGGGCCGGATCTGGCACGTGCCGAGTGCGTCGGCCAGCCGCGTGGAGATCGCGGCCGAGCTGAACGAACGCTACGACTGCGCGGGCTCGGTCTCCGGCTACCCACAGTGGGTGCTGCGCAGCATCGGCCTGGCCAACCCCCTGATGCGTGAGGTCTACGCCTCGAGCTACCAGTTCACGTCGCCGTTCATCATCGACTCTGCGGAGACCGAACGCGAGCTCGGCGTCGTCGCCACCCCGTGGCTCGACGCGCTCACCACGACGGCGGACAGCTACCGCGCCTGACCCCGGGCCGCCGGGGGTTATGCAGATCGGGCGAGGAGCTTGTCTGCGGCGGCGCGCGCCCAGGTCTCTGCTGCCGCGAGGGACTCCCGGGTGAGCGGGCCGTCCTGCTCGTGGGTCTCGACGACCCGCTGGATGGTGTCCACGATGTCGAGGAATCCGATCCTGCCGGCGTGGAACGCGGCGACGGCCTGCTCATTGGCCGCGTTGAACACGGCCGGGTATGTGCCACCGGCACGGCCGACCTGCTTCGCGAGCGCGACGGCCGGGAACGCAACGGTGTCGAGCGGTTCGAAGGTCCAGGTCTGCGGCTTCGTCCAATCGAGGGGAACACCGACGGCGGCGACCCGGTTCGGCCAGTCGAGGCCGAGCGAGATCGGCAGGCGCATGTCGGGCGGCGAGGCCTGGGCGATCGTCGAGCCGTCGATGAACTCGACCATCGAGTGCACGATCGACTGCGGGTGCACGGCGACGTCAATGTCTTCGTAGGCGACATCGAAAAGCAGGTGAGCCTCGATGATCTCGAGGCCCTTGTTCACGAGGGTCGACGAGTTCGTCGTGACGACGAGCCCCATGTCCCAGGTCGGGTGCGCGAGCGCCTGGGCGGGGGTGACGGCCCGCATCTCCTCGCGGGTGCGGCCCCGGAACGGGCCACCGGATGCCGTCAGCACGAGCCGGGACACCTCACGTGCCGTCCCCGAGCGCAACGCCTGCGCGATCGCGGAATGCTCAGAGTCGACCGGCACGATCTGCCCGGGTGCGGCGAGCGCCGTGACGAGGTCGCCGCCCACGATGAGGGATTCCTTGTTCGCGAGGGCGAGGGTGCGCCCGGCCCTGAGCGCCGCGAGGGTCGGACCGAGCCCCACGGAGCCCGTGATGCCGTTGAGCACGACGTCGGCGTCGACATCCGTCACGAGCTGTTCGGATTCGTCGGCGCCGAGCGCGGTGTCGTCGACCTGGAATTCCTCGGCCTGTTGCGCGAGCATCTCCCGGTTGGCGCCTGCCGAGAGTCCGACCACTTCGAACCGGGTGGGATTCGCCCGGATCACATCGAGGGCCTGGGTTCCGATCGAGCCGGTGGACCCGAGAATTACTACTCGTCTGCGCATTCCCTCATGCTAGCTTTCGTGGTACCGGGTGTCACGGCGGTAGGGTCGAGCAGTGACCGGAGCCAAGGACGAACCCCAGGAACCCCTTATCCAGGAGCCCGACGAGGTCGCGGAGACCGCCTCGGATCTCCCCAGGACCCGTCGTCCCGGATTCGTCTACTACCTGAGTTACGGCGTCATGGCGCCGATCGCCCGGATCATCTTCCGGCCCGTCATCACGGGGACCGAGAACATCCCCCGCTCCGGCCGGGTCATCATCGCGAGCAACCACCTCTCCTTCATCGACAGCATGGTCATCCCGCTCGTGACGCCGCGTCGGGTGCAGTACCTTGCGAAGTCGACGTACTTCACCGGGACGGGAATCAAGGGCTATCTCACCCGAACCTGGTTCGAGTCGATCGGTGCTGTCGGGATCGAACGCGGCGCGGGCCAGGCCGCACAGGACGCGCTCGACGCGGGCCGCAGCATCCTCGAGTCGGACAGCGCCTTCGCCATCTACCCAGAGGGCACCCGCTCCCTCGACGGACGGCTCTACAAGGGGCGCACCGGCGTCGCCTGGCTCGCCCTCACGACGGGTGCCGTCGTCGTGCCGGTCGGCCTGATCGGCACCCAGGAGATCCAGCCCGTCGGCACCCGGATCCCGCGGGTGCGGAAGATCACCGTGAACTTCGGCGAACCGATCGACGTGAGCCGCCACGGGCCCGCGACCTCAGGCCGGGCCAGGCGCCAGGCCACCGACGAGATCATGGCCGCGATCCACCAGCTCTCCGGCCAGGAGCTCGCCGGGCGGTACAACGAATCACCCCGCCCCGGGCTGCACGGGCTCGCAGACAAGGTCTTCCCGCGAGAACGCGTCTAGCCGGGTTCAGCAGCTACCGGCGCGCGGAAACACCGGGGAAATCGCCGCAAACTAAGCTGGACCCATGTCTGCTTCGTACTCGGTCCCCCAAAAACGTAAACTCGTCACCGCCCTGCCGGGCCCCAAGTCCATTGAACTGCAGGAACGCCGGGTCAACTCGGTGTCCCGCGGAGCCGGCACGCTCGTCAACATCTACATGGACCACGGAGCCGGCGCGATCCTCGTCGACGTCGACGGCAACCAGATCATCGACATGGGCTGCGGCATCGGAGTCACCACGATCGGGCACGCGAACGCCGAGGTCGCAGAGGCCGCTGCCGCGCAGGCCGCGAAGCTGACCCACACCCTCTTCACCGTCACGCCGTACGAGAACTACGTCGCCGTCGCCGAGAAGCTCGCGGAGATCACCCCCGGTGACTTCCCGAAGAAGTCGATCCTGGTCAACACCGGTGCCGAGGCCGTCGAGAACGCGGTCAAGATCGCCCGCAAGTTCACCGGGCGCCGCGCCATCGTCGCGCTCGACCATGCCTTCCACGGCCGCACCAACCTGACCATGACGATGACGTACCGGCCCTGGCCGGAACGCGCCGGCATGGGCCCGTTCCCCGGCGAGATCTACAGCGTCCCGACGAGCTACCCGTACCGCGACGGCCTGACCGGCGAGGAAGCCGCCGAGAAGACGATCGACTACATCACGACCCACATCGGCGCCACCGAGATCGCGGCGTTCTTCGTCGAGCCGATCCAGGGCGATGGCGGCATCGTCATCCCCGCCCCCGGCTACTTCAAGCGGATCAGCGAGTTCTGCACCGAGAACGGCATCGTCTTCGTCTCCGACGAGATCCAGGCCGGCATCGCCCGCACCGGCGTCTGGTACGCGATCGAGCACCACGGCGTCGTCCCTGACCTCGTCACCACGGCAAAGGGCATCGCGGGCGGCTTCCCGCTCGCCGCCGTCACCGGTCGCGCCGACATCATGGATGCCGTCCAGCCCGGCGGCATCGGCGGGACCTTCGGCGGCAACCCGGTTTCGACCGCGGCAGCGCTCAAGGTGCTCGAGATCATCGAACGCGACGACCTGCTCGGCGAAGCCAGGCGCGTCGAGAAGGCCCTCTGGGCCCGCATCGGCGACTGGGCCGAGAAGTTCTCCGTCGTCGGCGAGGTGCGCGGCAAGGGCGCCATGTTCGGCGTCGAGCTGGTGCACCCCGGAACGACCACGCCGTACCCCGAGGCGCTCACCGCGATCCTCAAGCACGCGACCTCGCACGGCGTGATCGTGCTCGATGCCGGCAGCTGGGACTCCGTGCTGCGGATCATGCCCTCCGTCGTCATCTCCGAGGAACTCATCGACGACGCGGCATCCGTCATCGAGGAAACCCTCCGCGCCCTCTCCGGCGTGTGAACCTCGCCCGTTCCCTGGCCCGAGGGTCAGGGAACGGCGACGGTTTCGGGTTCGTGGCGCACCGGGAAGTTCACGGAAGCTGCGATGAAGCACTCCCGGGCCGCCTCGGCGTGCAGCGAGTGAGCGAGCTCCACCTGGCCGGGATCGGCCACCGTGACCCGCGGACGCAGCATAGCCTCGGTGAAGTGACCGCCGCCATCCCTCGTCTGTACCATCGTGCCGGTCGCGTCGTCGGTGTAGCCGACCACGACGACACCGTTCCGCGCGGCCACGTGCAGGTAGGACAGCATGTGGCACTGGCTCAGGGCCGCGAGCAGTAGTTCCTCGGGGTTCCAGCGGTCGGCATCACCGTGGAACGTTCGGTCAGACGACCCCTCGAGCGGATGCTTGCCCTCCGCCGAAACCACATGGTCGCGACCGTACGCCCGGTAGTCGCTCGTTCCCGTTCCGCGGTTGCCCGTCCAGGCCACCCGCACGTCGTAGTGGTGCTCGATTTTCATTCCCCGATTCTCTCAGGGCGCTACCCCAACCGGGAAACGACACTGGGTAAACTGGACGCATCATGACTGACACGCTGACGCCCTCGACCCCCACGTCCACTGCTCCCTCGGTCACGCAGGAGCGACGCATCGTCACGGCCGTCCCGGGCCCGCTTTCGGTCGAACTGCAGAAGCGCCGCCTCGCGACGGTGTCCGGCGGCGTCGGCTCCGCTCTCCCGGTGTACATCGTGAAGGCCCACGGTGCCATCGTCGTCGACGTCGACGGCAACCAGTTCATCGACCTCGGCGCCGGCATCGGCGTCACGACGATCGGCCACACCGAGGCGAGCGTCGTCGCCGCCGCGGTCGGGCAGGCAGAGGACTTCATCCACACCCTCTTCACGGTCACGCCGTACGAGGAATACGTGCGCGTCTGCGAGCTCCTCGCCGAGCACACCCCTGGTGATTTCGCCAAGAAGTCGGTGCTGATCAACTCGGGTGCAGAAGCCGTGGAGAACGGCGTGAAGATCGCCCGCAAGTTCACCGGCCGCCGCGCCGTCGCCGTGCTCGACCACGCGTACCACGGCCGCACCGTGCTCACGATGGCGATGAACTACAAGGCCATGCCGTATGCGACCGGCTACGGCCCGCTCGCGAGCGACGTCTACCACGTGCCGAGCTCCTACCCCTATCACGACGGCCTCAGCGGGGCGGATGCCGCGGCACGCACGATCGCCTACCTCGACAAGGTCATCGGCGCGTCCGACCTGGCCTGCCTCGTGGTCGAACCGATCCAGGGCGAAGGCGGCTTCATGGTCGCCGCAGAGGGGTACTTCACCGCCCTGCAGGAGTGGTGCACCGCCAACGGCGTCGTCATGATCGCCGACGAGATCCAGAGCGGCATGGCCCGCACCGGCGCATACTACGCGAGCGAGCACTTCGGCTGGGTCCCCGACCTCGTACTGACGGCCAAGGGCATCGCCGGCGGCTTCCCCCTCGCGGCGGTCACGGGACGCGCCGAGATCATGGACGCTTCCCAGACCGGCGGCCTCGGCGGCACCTTCGGCGGCAACCCGGTCTCCTGCGCGGCCGCGATCGCCGTCTTCCAGGCCATCGAAGCGAACAACCTCCTCGCGGAGGGACAGCGGATCGAGAAGACCCTTCGTGCGGGCCTCGGGAAGCTGCAGGACAAGTACGACATCATCGGGGACATCCGTGGTCGTGGCGCGATGATCGCGATCGAGCTCGTGCAGCCGGGCACCGGGGCGACGACCAAGGTCGCCAACGCCGCCGCGGTCAACTCGATCTCCGCATACGCCGCCCAGCACGGCGTTCTGCTGCTGACAGCAGGCACCTACGGCAACGTGCTCCGCTTCCTGCCGAGTCTCGCCGTCACCGACGTCCTGCTCCTCGATGCCCTCTCGGTCATCGACGACGCGATCGCCGCGCTCTAGTGTCGTTCGCGGACACAATCGGGCACACCCAGCTCCCGCACCCCGTGCAGACCTTCGCCGTGACGGATGCCGTCGAACTCGCCGTCGTCGAACGCAGCGGCTTCGTCGAATCGAGGCACGCCGGTTCCGCCGTCGTGCTCACGGCTGAGGGCGCCGTGCTCCGCTCCCTCGGCGACGTGACGAGTCCGGTCTTCCCTCGCTCATCGATGAAGCCGTTCCAGGCCGTCGCCGTGATGGCGAGCGGCGTCACCCTGCGCGGCGAGGACGCCGCGATCGCGACGGCGAGCCACACCGGCACCCAGCGGCACGCCGACCTCGTGCGCGGCCTGCTCTCCCGGGCCGGAATCCCGGAGACCGCGCTCGCCTGCCCGCCGGCCTGGCCGATCGACCACGCCACCCGCGACGCGCTCGTGCGCCTCGGCGCCGGCCAGGCCCCCATCTACATGGAGTGCTCGGGCAAGCACGCGGCGATGCTCGTGGCGTGCGTGCAGAACGAGTGGCCGCTGACCGGCTATCTCGAGCCGGAGCATCCGCTGCAGAAACGCATTCTCGATGTCGTCGAACGCTTCACCGGCGAACGCCCGGCCGCCTCGGGTGTCGACGGCTGCGGCGCGCCCGTGCACGCGCTCTCCCTCGCCGGGCTGGCGCGCGGTATCGGCCGGATCGCCTCGTCCAAGTCGAACTCGCCGTTCGCGATCTACCGCGAAGCCGGCTTCCTCTCCGAGGCCGTTCGCCAGAACGGCTGGGTCGTCGCGGGCCCCGGCAAGTCGGACACCCTCGTGATCGATCGGCTCGGCCTGTTCGTGAAGGGCGGCGCTGAAGGCATCATGGTCGCGGCCGCCCCGAACGGAACGACGGTCGCCCTCAAGATCCTGGACGGCAGCCTGCGCGCGGCGACGCTCGTGGCTCTCAACCTGCTCGCCGACGCCGGCGCGATCGCACACACGGATGTCGAGGCGCTGCTTCCCGACCTCGGCCTCGCCGTGTACGGCGGCGGCCACCCGGTCGGGCGCATTCACGCGAGCTACCGCTGACGACTCACCCACTACCCCTGCCGGGCGAGCCGTTTCGCCCGTGCCGCGGAGGACACCTGCGCGGTGACGACGACGACGAGCGCGAAGATGAAGACGGCGGAGGCGATCACGTTCGCCTCGGCCGGGATGCCGCGGGCCGCTGAGATGTAGATGTACTTCGGGAAGGTCGTCACCGCGCCCGAGTTGAAGTTCGTGATGATGAAGTCGTCGAAGCTCAGCGCAAAGGACAGCAGGGCGGCGGCGAGGATGCCGGGGACCAGCAGCGGGAGCGTCACCCTGAGGAAGACCTGGGTCGACGAGCCGTAGAGGTCCCGCCCGGCCTCCTCGAGCGCGGGGTCGAGGCTCGCGACGCGGGCCTTGACGGTCACGACGACGAAGCTGATGCAGAACATCGTGTGCGCGAGGATGATCGTGGTCATGTCCTTGGCTACGCCGAGCGACAGGAACTGCGCGGCGAGTCCCGCGCCGAGCACGACCTCGGGGGTGGCCATCGGCAGGAACAGCAGGAGACTCGTCGCCGAGCGGAACCGGAACCGGTAGCGCACGATGGCGATCGCGATCATGGTGCCCATCACGGTCGCAAGCACGGTCGCGACCGAGCCGATCACGAGGCTGTTTCCGAACGCCTCGCAGACCGCGCCGTTCTGCACGGCGCAGACGTTGAGCCACTTGTCGAAGGTGAACCCGCGCCAGGTGATGTTCGACTTCAGCGAATCGTTGAACGAGAAGACGAACGTGTAGGCGATCGGAACCATCAGGAACAGCAGGGCGAGGGCGGAGTAGACCGGCAGCAGCCATCTGCCGAGGGAGATCTTCACAGCAGTTCCTCCGTGCCCGCGCGCTTGACGTAGATTCCGACGATCACGAGAATCACGCTCATCAGGATGATCGAGAGCGCCGCGGCCGCCGGGTAGTTCAACAGGACCAGGAAGTTGGCCTCGATCACGTTGCCGATCATCTGGCTGTCCGGTCCGCCCAGGAAGTCGCGACTCGCGTTGACATAGTCGCCGGCGGCGGGGATGAAGGTCAGCAGGGTGCCCGCGACGATCCCTGGCATCGACAATGGAATCGTCACCTTGCGGAACACCTCGAACGGGTGCGCGTACAGGTCGCTCGCCGCCTCGAGGTAGCGCAGGTCGAGCCGCTCCAGAGTCGTGTAGAGCGGAAGTGTCATGAACGGGATGAAATTGTAGGTCAACCCGAAGATGACGGCGATCGGGGTCCCGGTGAGGTGGGCATCCGGTGCCAGCAGCGAGACGGCCTTGAGGCTTGTCACGACGAAGGACTCGTCGGAGAGGAGCTGCTTCCAGGCCAGGGTGCGCAGCAGGAAGCTGATGAAGAACGGGGCGATCACGAGCACGAGCATCAGGCTCTGCAGCAGCGGCCAGCGCCGCGCGGTCACACCGATGAAGTACGCGAGCGGGTAGCTGAACAGCAGGGCGAGCACCGTCGCGGCGAGGGCGAAGGCGAAGGACCGCACGATGTGCGGCCAGTAATCGGTGACGACGTCTACGTAGTTCTGCCAGTTGAACGCGTAGGTGTACTGGCCGATGTCCCCGAATTCCGCAGGGGCCTGGAACGAGGTGATCAGGAGCGAGACGAGCGGGGTCAGGAAGAACAGAACGAGATAGAGGATGCCGGGCAACAGCAACAGGATGGCGACCCGGCTGCGTCGCCGCGGGGCCGGGTCTGCCTGCGCAGTCGTGGTGGCGAAGGCCGCGAACGCCACTAGGCCTCCTCGAGCTCCGTGACGAGGGACTCGCGGCGCTGCGCCGCGATGCTCCGGGTGTCGGTGTCCGCGGCGAACCGGGGCCCGGCTCCCGGAACGGGTTCGTCTTCGAGGCCGAAGCCGTGCTCGACGTGCCAGTCGAGCCAGACCTCGTCGCCGACATCCGCCACCGGGCCGAAGGCCATGTTCTGGGCGAAGACGATCAGGGTGCCGATGTACGGCACGGCGACGAGATACTGGGTGCTCACGCCGCTGAATGACACGTCGATCACCCGGCCGGGACCCATGACATTGCGGTCGGCGGCCTCGACGGGCGCCTTGCGATGCAGCCACATCTTCTCCGGCCGGACGCCGATCGTGACCTCGCCGGCGTGGCGGTGCGCCCGGTCGGCGGGGACCAGTACCCGGTGCCCGGCGATGTCGACGGTGATCGAGGTGCTCGTGCTGCCGATGACGGGCCCGGTGAAGAGGTTCGACTGGCCGAGGAAGTTCGCGACGAACGCCGTCTTCGGCAGCTCGTAGAGCAGCTCGGGCGCACCCATCTGTTCGATCCGGCCCTTGTTCATCACCGCGATGGTGTCGGCCATGGTCATGGCCTCCTCCTGGTCGTGGGTGACATGCAGGAAGGTGAGGCCGACTTCCTCCTGGATGGTTTTGAGTTCGAGCTGCATCTGGCGGCGCAGCTTGAGGTCGAGGGCCCCGAGCGGTTCGTCGAGCAACAGGAGTGCCGGCTTGTTCACGATCGCCCTGGCGAGGGCGACCCGCTGCTGCTGCCCGCCGGACAGCTGCTGTGGCTTGCGCGCGGCGAGGTGGTCGAGCTCGACGAGCCGGAGCGCCTCGTGCGCCTTGCCGACCGGGTCGGCGATCTTCCGGCGGCGGAGTCCGAAGGCGACGTTTTCGAGGACCGTCATGTGCGGGAAGAGCGCATAGCTCTGGAACACCGTGTTGACCGGGCGCTGGAAGGCCTTCTGCTGCGTGACATCCGCCCCGCCGATCAGGATGCTGCCGGCGGTCGGCTCCTCGAGGCCGGCGACGAGCCGGAGCGTCGTGGTCTTGCCACAGCCGGACGGGCCGAGCAGGGCGAAGAAGGAGCCGGCCGGGATCGAGAGATCGAGGTGTTCGATGGCCGTGAAGCCGGGGAAACGCTTCTGGATTCCGACCAGTTCGAGGTCGGCACCCGAATCGGCGAAGGTGCCGGATGCCACCCTAGGCTCCCAGCAGGATCGACTGGAAGTCGGCGCCGTACTTCTGTTCCTCTGTCCCGTCGAGGGTGCGGAACACGTGCGCCTTCGCGAGGGTCGAGGCGTCAGGGAAGATCAGCTGGTTGTTCGCGAGCTCGGGGTCGATCGCCATCGCGGCTTCCTTCGCACCGGCGACGGGGGTGATGTAGTTCACGTACGCGGCGACCTCTGCGGCGACCTCTGGCTCGTAGTAGTAGTTGATCAGCTTTTCGACGTTCTTCTTGCGCGGGGACCCGATCGGAACGATGAAGTTGTCGTTCCAGAGCGTTCCGCCCTTCTCGGGCACGGCGAAGCCCCACTTGTCGCCGTTTTCGGCGTTGAGCTGCACGATGTCGCCCGACCAGACGATGGCGGCGAGGGTGTCCTCGTTGACGAGGTCTTCCTTGTAGGAGTTGCCCTTGATGTTGCGGACCTGGCCGTTGGCGACCTGCTTCTTGAACTCGTCGATCGCGGCGCCGAATTCGGAGTCGCCCCACTTCCCGGAGATATCGACGCCCTGGTCGAGCATGATCAGGCCCATCGTGTCCCGCATCTCGGAGAGGACGCCGATGCGGCCCTTGAGGCTCGGGTCCCACAGCTCGGAGACCGAGGTGAAGCCGTTGGGGAGCTTTTCCTTGTTCCAGGCGATCCCGGCGAAGCCGCCCTGCCACGGCACGCTCATCGCGCGACCCGGGTCGAAGTCGACGTCCTTGAGGGACGGGAGCAGGTTGCTCAGGTTGGGGATGTTCGCGTGGTCGAGGCCCTGGGTGTAACCGAAGCGGATCAGCCGGCCCACCATCCAGTCGGTGAGGCACGCGACATCGGCGCCGATGTCTTTGCCGAGGGCGAGTTGGTCCTTGACCTTGCCGTAGTAGGTGTTGTTGTCGTCGACGGCTTCCGTGTACGCGACCTTGATGCCGGTTTCGGCGGTGAACGCCGCAAGCGTGGGGTAGCTGCCGGCGTCGTCTACATCGATGTAGAGCGCCCAGTTGTCCCAGCGGATGGTTTTGTCCGAATCGGAGACGTCGGCGGCCGCGGAGGGCTTGGCCGCTCCACCGGTGGAGCACGCCGCAAGGGCGAGGGCCGCGGCCCCGGCGCCCGCTCCGGCGAGCAGGGTGCGACGACCCAGGGTGGCCTGCTGGGCCTGGCGGACGAGCTGGCGGATCATCGGGTCGGCGGGCAACGGCCTCGGCATCATGTCTGGGGTCTCCTTGCGTTTCAGCGAGCGAACACCCACACGACGACGGGTGAGTTGCTAGATACTCGCACAGCGCGGGCCGTTAGTCACGGCTGAGTGACCAAATCATCGATTACGTAACGCACTTGTCACGAAATCAGTGGTCTCGGCGTCGTTTGACACTCGAAATGGGCGCTTGCGCTGGTCGGGTGGCGCCCGAGGCCCGACCGGAATCACGCCGCACCGAAGGCCACCCTGCTGAGGTCGCCTTCGGGCGACAGGGACCAGAGATGGCCGCGGCCGGGTGCCAGGGGTGGCGGGAGATCCCGCCTGCGGGTCAGCATGCGGTAATCGGCGAGGGTGCAGCCGTCGAAGACGATGGGTGAATGAACCCGAAGCGCGGCCAGGAGCGACCAGTTGGCCTGCCAGGTCTCGGGATCCCCGATGAAGACGGTCGCCGCGCCATGCCGGGCCAGGACTGCCTCCGGTTTCGCGGCACCGGCACCGGCGGTCAGCTCCACAACGTCCGGGTGCGCGGCATCCGCTCGAAGGTGAGCGGCGGAGCGGGCCGGGGACCCGCTCACGTGGATGATCGATGTGCCCGCTGCGAGAGCGAGTACGGTCGCGGTCGGGCGCGCGTCAGGGCCGGGGACTGCGCGGTCCGGTCTGCCGGCGACCGGGGATGCAGCCGTGTGCGGGACAGGAGATTGTGGAGCGAGCACCTGGATGCGCCGGCCACGCCAGTGTCCGCCGCCGGGAGGGAGGGTTGGGTCGAACTGGGCCGCCTGTCCCCCTGCGGCGAGGTGTTCGGCCCGGTCGGGCAGGCGCAGCAACAGGTGTTCCTGGCACAGCGCCGCCAGGTTCTGAAGCGGCCCGGTGAGGCGTTGCGCCGTGACCACGACGCGCAGTCCGACCGGCAGTCCGTCGCGAAGCAGGCTCGCGAGGCATTCGAGCGCCGCCTGCCGGTGGTCGGGCTCCCAGCGGGCGCAGACCGAATCGAAATCGTCGAGGAACAGGAGCCTCGAGCGGGCGCGGCGGTCCGGGCCTGCACCGGCCTGAGCGGTGCGAACCCGGCCCGCGCCTCCCCGGTCGATCCAGCGGCGCGCCTCGGTGAGGGCGTCCCAGACCGCTTCGACGTCGGGATTCGGCCAACCGACCCACGAGTGCGCGGCGCGTGCCTGGGACGCGAAAACGGCGAGCACCGAGGTCTTGCCGCTGCGCGCTCCGCCGAGGACGAACATGTTGCCGTCCCCTGGACCATACCGGGCCACGCCGTACCGTTGCCGGTCCGGCTCGTCGACCAGTCCGAAGCGGAATTCCGGTTCGCCGCCCGGGGTCCTGTCCGGCGCATGGACCTCCGAATCGGGCCTGCCGAGGTCCGGAAGCCCCTCGAGGTCGGCGAGGGCCACCACGGCGGGGAGCGGATCGA
This sequence comes from Cryobacterium sp. MDB1-18-1, assembly GCF_004402735.1. NCBI lineage: Bacteria > Bacillati > Actinomycetota > Actinomycetes > Micrococcales > Microbacteriaceae > Cryobacterium > Cryobacterium sp. MDB1-18-1. The sequence goes on from NZ_SOFR01000065.1 coordinate 24,337, forward strand.
GCCACGGTCGGCGAGGGTGCCGGGGCAGCACGACTCCTCCGTCCCTGGCTGAGCCCGCGACCGCAGCCAGGGCCTCGATCTCCGCGCCCGAGGTGACGGCGACCTGGCAGGCCTCTGGGCCGCCATCCCCCAGCGCGATCAGGCAGCGACCGGGAACGGCGGCGGCGATGGCGGCCGCGGCATCCGTCCCGAGCACCGCCTGGCTGTCCGCCGCGTTGTTGACGCGCAGGGAGATCCGGAGCGTGCAGTTGGCGAGCAGCGCGTCCCGCACAACTCCGGCGGGGCGCTGCGTGCACAGCACGAGGTGCACACCGAGCGAGCGTCCCCTGGCCGCAATATCGACGAAGAGCGCGTGCAGTTCCGGAAACGACGCGAGCATGGTCGCGAACTCGTCGACGACGATCACGAGCCGCGGCAACGCGGGCCTCTCCGGCGACGCCGGCCCGCCGAGCGAACGCCATTCGGCGAGGTCCCTCGCCCCCGCCGCGGCGAGCACCCGCTCGCGGTGACGAAGCTCCGCTGCGAGGCTCGCGAGGGCGCGCTCCGCCCGGTGCCCGTCGAAGTCGGTGACCAGCCCGACACAGTGCGGGAGAACAGCGAGCGGGCGGAACGCGGCACCGCCCTTGAAGTCGATGAGCAGGAAGGTGACCTCGTCCGGCGAGCGATCCGCGGCGATCTGGCTGACCCAGCTAACCAGCAGTTCGCTCTTGCCGCTCCCGGTGGTGCCGCCGACAACGGCGTGCGGACCCTGGCCGACGAGGTCGAGCGTGACCGGCCCGTCGGCGCCGATACCGATCGCGCACGCGAGACCGCCCCGGTCCGCCGCCACCGCGGCGAGCGGATGCCCGGTGATCGCGGCCAGCTCGGCGCGCGTCACCCGGGCGGGCAGCGAACGATGCCCACCGAGAAGACCCGCCGTTGCCGCACGCTCTCGGAGCAGCCGGGCGAAGCCGATCGCCTGTTCCCTCGTGACGAACTCCGGCCGGAAGTCCGGGCGCTGGGACGACCCCCGACGAGACCCCTGACCCGCGGAGCTCCCCGGGCTCCCGGGGATCCCCGGGTGCTCGGATTCCGCAAGGAAGAGCACCTCGGCCTTGGTTGCACTGTGAAGACGCACGACCGTCGCGCAACCGGGCGGCACGTCGACGAGGTCCGTGGCCAGCAGCAGCCACGGCACCCGCCGGTGTCCCTGTCGCGGTTCGACGGTGGGAGCGTGGTTGCCTGCGACCGGCATGTCGGTGAACCGAAGCAGCACGACCTTCCGGGCTGCCTCCCCGGGGCCTCTGCGGTCCGCGGGCCCAACGGTCTCCGCGGGACCCGCGTCTGCCACGCCGCCCGCCCGGGTCGTGTGCGGCAGGGCCCCTGTCCACGCCCAGTCGTCGTCCGGTTGATCCGAAACGACCGGTTCCAGGGCGAAACGGTCGGGTGCCAGGGCGAATGCGAGCTGCACGAGCAGCGCCCGGGCGAACGCGCGCACGAGGGCGGTGGGCCCGACGAGCGCGACGCCGCCAGAGGCATCCGCTGTGACGGGTGCGTCCAGGAGCGTGGCGGCCCAGGCTCGCAGCTCCCGCTCCGAGCCGGTTCCCTCGAGACGGATACCGCTCGCCGTGCTACCCGATCCCAGCACCACGGGTACTGCGCCCCCGGCCCGGGATCTCCAGCGGGATGCCCGGTCCGGCGTCTCGAGGAGCTGCGCCGCCGACGAGGTCTCCTGCCAGCGCCGCAGCCGCAGCTCGATGTGGCGCTCGGTGACCGCGTTCCGCAGCTCGGCGAGAGCCGCGGAGTGCGCGGCGGCATCGCGGCGGCGGGTGCGGCGTGCGGCTCGGCGCCCGTCGACCACGCTCGCCACGGCGATCACCGGGCCGAGCACGGCGAACACCAGCACGAACGCTGAACCGGTCACGAGCCAGATCACGCCGGCCGCCACGAGGGGTGCCAGCGAGGCGATCAGGGGAAACGCGGCGGGAACGGGTTCCGTCGGGGACGCGGGCAGGGACAGCGTTTCGTCGGCGAGGAAGAAGTTGGTCACCCGGGTAGCAGAGCACCGGAACGAGATCAGGACAGGCGGCCGACCGCATCCGTGCACCGGGGACCGGATGGCCCGGGTGGTGAGGAGCGTCGAGGACAGGCCGGAGAGGCCGGAGAGGCCGGACTGGCCGGACGTCTCAGCTGACCTGGAAGTACTGGTCACCGATCTCGACGCGCGATCCGCGCGGCACGAGATAGCGGCGGCCGGGCTCGCACCGCACCATCGTCGCGTCGGGGCGGCGGATGATGGTGCCGTTGCCGGAGAAGCGGTCGCTGACCCAGAGCTCGCCGTCATGTTGGCCGAACTCGAGGTGGGTCTTCGACACCGACATGCCCGGATCGATGATCTGCACAAGACGGTCGAAGTGCTCGCTCGGTTGCGGCATCGGCCGGCGTCCGATCAGGCCGGTGCCGCGCACTTCGAGGTCCTCCCCTGTGCTGAACTGCAGCACGAAGGCACCGCCCGTTGTCGGGGCGCCACCGCCGGTGAGGGCGACGTGGGAACCGTGGGTGTGCGCGCCCTGTCGGGACGGACGCGTGGGGGTAACGGGGTGCAGGCGACGGCCCGGCGCGAACGGCGACGACGATTCGATCTCGGCTTCCGCTTCGGCTTCGGCTTCGGCTTCGGCTTCGGCTTCGGCTTCGGGTGCCGGCACGGCGACGGGCGGGCCGGACGCCCCAGGCTCACCGAGCACGCCGGGACCGGCCGCAGCGGTGGTCACCGGAATCGAGACAACGGTCGGGCGGGGTCGCAGCGGCTGGATGATCGTCGTGTCGTTCGGACGCGGGTCGTGACGCTTGCGGGTCTTCGGGGTCGCCTTCGTAGAACTGCCGCACTCACCGCAGAACATGGCGCCCGCGCTCAGCGGTGCCCCGCAGATCAGGCAATTCACGAAACGACTCCTTCCTTTCGCCGGTCCCGGTCGGGTGTGGAAACCCGGTGCCCGCTCGGCGTGCCCCGATTCGCAGGTGGAACGGATGCCCTTCCAGCGTAGCGAGCGAACGAGCGCAGCGAAATGAGGGCTCGGAACCGGTCCCTGCGGGTGCGTCCCGCGGCGAGCGCGGACCGCAGGTCTTCGACCATTCTCCAGATCTGGTCAGCGACGCCGTCGCTCGGCCGTCCGGGCGCGAAAACAGCCCGGTCCACCGCGACCGCCGCCGCAACAGGCGGCTCCCCGCCGACCGCCTCGGCCAGTTCGAGGCGGGTCGCGCCGACCGGCACATCGATGCCGAAGTCCGCCGCGGTGTCCGCGAATTCGCGCCAGCCGCCGCGCACCCGGTCGAGCGTTGAGCCCCTCCCGCGGCGGAGCCTGCGCCGACGGGCCTTCGCGAGGATCACGACGAGGAACGGGCCGGCGATGACGAGGGCGGCGAGCAGCGTCCAACCGGTGATCGTCAGCACGGTGACGAGCAGCGCCAGCAACGGCGACAGCGGTGCCGGCGGCGTCTCCGCGGCATTCTCCGGAGCGGCGGGATCCCGCTGCTCCGTCACACTCGGGACGAGCGGCGGCACGACGGTCTGCGGTCGCGAGACGATCTGGGGCCGGTCCGGCTGCTTCTCCGGCACGTCGCGCACGGCGGGAGTGGGGTCGATCGTCACCCAGCCCTCCGTTGCCGTCTGGACCTCGATCCAGGCGGAGACGTCGGCCCCGTGCACTATCACCGGCGTTTCCGACGCGTCGGCGGCTCCGAGCGCCTGGGGGGCGAATCCCATGACGACCCTGGCCGGGAACCCCAGCCGCCGCGCCAACAGCGCGGCCGCGACGGCGTACTGTTCGGCGTCCCCGAGCATGGGCTCATCGGTGAAAAGCTGACTGATCCGGTCCAGACCGTGGCCAGACCGGCTCACCGGCTCGTCCTCACCGATGCCGTGACTCACGTAACCATTCGCCTTCAGCCCGTCCAGCATGGCCTGCAATTGCACGCCGGGCGGGTCCCCGGCGCGAACGTATCCCGCGAGCGCCCCTTCGACGGAGTCGGGTAGCGCTTCTAGGGCCGGGAGGGCGGCCGTGCCCGGCGTCAGCGTCGCGAGCGACCCGGGAACCCGTGGCACGACCGCGGTGGCCGTGTAGGTGTCGCCGGAGGCGAGTCCCCCGAGGACGGCAGCGGTCCCCGTGCCGTCGTTGTAGTAGAACGCATCGGCCCGGGCCGTCCCGGTCTCCCCGCTGAAGCGGATGCGTTCGAGTTGCCCGGTACCCGGGACCCAGACGCCCGCGTAATCGTCGATGGTCACGTCGATCGACGAGGGGTCGCCGGAGACCCCGCTCTGGTCGAGCCGGTCGGGCAGGCGGGTGAAGAAGTTCGCTGCGCCGTCGAGGGAATAGACGATTCCGTTGTAGGAATCGAGGGCCGCGAGTCGCAGCCGTCCCCCGGCCGGCAGGCCGGTCACCGACAGCATCACGGCATCGGACCGCCCGGGCTGCAGGTAACTGCGGAATTCGCTCAGCGGGCTCGGGTAATCATTCGGGTCGAAGGGCTGCTGCACGCGGGCCCGCACGACATCCCGGGGCACCTGCACAGGGAAGGCCACGGCCGCCGCGGTGCCGACCCCGATCGCGAGGGCGGCGATCAGCGCGGCCGAGAGCACCCCGCGGGCCGCGGTGAGCCGGCGACCGGCCCGCGATTCGCGGGTGCGCGCGGACTGCCGGGCACCGGAGAGGGCGAGGAGCGCCCGCCGGCGTGCCGCGCGTTGCCAGAGCAGCCAGAACAGCAGCACGACGAAGAGAGCGAGACCGGTCTCGATCGGCGCTAATCCGACGGTCGGTCCGAGGCCGATCCCGGCGACATAGAGCGCGATCGGACCGAACGCGCCGAGCTCGCCGACCCGTGCCCTGAGGGCGATCGAGAGTCCGGCGACGGTGCTCGACAGGACGAGGATGAGGGCCGGAACCAACAGGGCCTGGTACGAGCCGACCGGGAGCACGATCGTGACGAGCTCCTTCCAGCTCAGTGCGGTCGCCGCGGCGAGGTCCCCGAGCCCGGCGAGGGTCGGCAGGACGCCCCCGGTCGCCTCGCCGGGGATCGCAAGCGGCACGCCGACCAGGAAATACACCGCGATCGTGACGAGCGAGACCAGCCACGCCCGCCAGCGGAACACCGTACCGAGGATCGCGATGCCGGAACCGAGCAACGCGGTGACGACGACGAGCACCACGAATTCGCGGTTCCCGTAGACCGGCCAGAGAGTCACGGCCGCGACCATCGTCGCGAGCAGCAGCGCGGCCGTGTTCCCGACGATGAAGGCGGCGGATGCGCGGGGCTGCACTCTCCCGGTCACGCGGCAACCCCCTTGGCGAGGCTCTGCTGCAGGTCTTCGAGGAAGCCGATGGTGAGAACGCTGAGCTCGGCGACGCGCCGGAGGCTCGGCACGGACTCTGTCGCGCAGACGACGGCCACGACTTCGACCCCGCCGGGGAAATGCGTCGCCGCTGCGCGCAGCTCGGCGAGGCTCACCGTTGAGCCGTACACGAGGAAGGCGACGGAAACACCGGCGACGGCATCCGCTGCGGACTGGGCGAGCGCGCCGAGCGGCAACGCGTCCGCCGTGCGATCCACTCGGCACAGGTCGTCGAGCAGGCGGGTGATCGTCAGGGTGCTGAGCCTTTCGGCGGCGGGACGCCGCTTCGTGCCTGCCCGGTTCGGCCGGTGCTGCACCTGGTCCCGGCCGGCCGCACCCGTGCGGGCTGCGGCGGGTGCAACGGTGCTCGTGACGACGGACACCGTGCGTGCGTCGCGGATCGCCCGCACCCCGAGCGAACCGGCGACGCTCACGGCGAGTTCGAATTCCTCGTCGTCGGCGTAGTCGTCTGCGGCGAGGCTCAGTGCGACCAGAAGGTGACTGCGCCGGGACTCCTCGTACTGGCGCACCATGAGGCGGCCGGTCTTCGCGGTGCTCTTCCAGTGGATGCTGCGCCGTTCATCCCCCGGCACGTATTCGCGCAGGGCATGGAAGGACATGTCGAGGTTGGTGAGGTCACGGGTGGGGTTTCCCTCGAGGTCACGGATGAACCCTGTGCTCATGCTCGGAATCGGGAGGGTGCGCGGGTGCACGAAGAGATCGACACGTTCCGCCCAGACGAGTTCCCGGCGCACGAGGCCGACCGGGTCCGCGCGCACCGTCCGCACCGGCCCGATCGGGATGATCCCGCGCCGCACGGTCGGGACGATGAAGACGTCCTCGAAGCTTGCGCCCCTGGAGAGCCCGGGCATGGCGAACTCGGCGAGGCCGAGGCCGACGGGAACCTCGACCCCGACGCCAGGCAGCCGGCGGCCGGTCGGGTTGCGCACGATCAGTTCACCGGGAACCCGTTCCCCCACGACGACCCGGTCCACGGGAACCCTGAGCCGGATCTGGTACGCGGTCCGCCCGAACAGGAAGCCGAAGGAAGCCAGGACGAGCGCGAGTCCAGCCCAGCCGAGCACCACGAGTTCGGTCCAGCCGAGCAGGTAGCCGGTCGCGAGGGCGACGGCGGCGGATGCGAGCACGCTCCAGCCGAGGACCGTGACGACGGCAGTGGCGAGCCGCCAGGTCGTCGTCAGCAGCGCACCGGTCGCCAGGACGGCACGGACCGAGTGCACGAGCAGCACGGCGAGACGACCGTCGGCGGTGTCCTCGCCGAGGCCGTTCGGACGTGCGCCGCCCAGATCGCTCACGCGGCCTGCCGGTCTCCCGGCGGAGGCGTCTCGATCAGGATGCGCGCAACGATGCTCGAGGGTGTGACACCGTCGAACTCGGCCTCCGGATCGAGCAGGAGCCGGTGCGCGAGGACCGCCTCTGCGAGCTGCTTCACGTCGTCGGGAATGACGTAGTGCCGCCCGTTGGCCGCGGCGAGGGTCTTCGCTGTGCGGATGAGGGCAAGCGCCCCGCGCACGCTCGCGCCGAGGCGCACCTCGGTGGTCGTGCGCGTCGCGTCGACCAGGCGGGAGACGTAGTCGTTGATCGAGGGGTCGACGTGGACCGTCCTGGCGAGCGCGGCGAGTTCGACGACCGTCGCGGCAGAGACGACGGCGGGGATGACGACCGCGTGCGCACGCCGTCCGGCACCCTCGAGGATCCGGATCGTCGAGGCGTGGTCGGGATAGCCGATCGAGGCCTTCATGATGAACCGGTCGAGCTGGGCTTCTGGCAGCCGGTAGGTGCCCGCCTGCTCGATCGGGTTCTGGGTGGCGATCACCATGAACGGTTCGGCAACGGGGTGCGTCACACCGTCCGCGGTGATCTGCTCCTCCTCCATCACCTCGAGCAGCGCCGCCTGGGTCTTCGGGCTCGCGCGGTTGATCTCGTCGGCGAGCACGATGTTCGCGAACACGGGACCGCGGTGGAATTCGAAGGCGCCGTTGCGCTGGTCGTAGATGCTGACACCGGTGATGTCGCCGGGGAGCAGGTCCGGGGTGAACTGGATCCGGTTGCTGGTGCCCTGGACGCTCTGCGCGATCGCCCTGGCGAGGCTCGTCTTGCCGGTGCCAGGCACGTCTTCGAGCAGCAGGTGACCGCCGCTGAGCAGCGCGGTGAAAGCCATCCGGATGACGTGGTGCTTGCCGAGCAGCACCCGTTCGACCCCGGAGACGAGCCGTTCGAAGACCTCGGCGAATTGCGCGGCCTCCCCTGCGGTCATCGTGGCGGCGGCCGCCTGCTCGGTCGAGTTCGTCGGGGCATTCATCGGGCCGGTCCTTGGGATAGTCATCTCAGTGTCTTTCGGGTCTTCATGGGAACAGTCTCAACAGTTTCATCGATCTCATCGGTCGTAGTTGTACACCGGGTTGCCCGTGCCGAGCCCGAGGTCGACGGAAACAGCGAGGCGGGCCGTGCCTGCTGCTGCGGGAGCGGCGAGAGTGCAGCTGGTGGGGCCACCTGCCACGGGCGCCGTACCCGGGTCCGTCGGCACCGAACAGCTGTATCCGGTCGTGTATGCGCCGTTGTCCGGGCCGTTCGTCCAGCCGAAGACGCCGGTTGCCGGGTCGTAGGCCAGGCCGGTCACGGCGAGGCTGACGGATGCCGCCGGTGCCGTCATCGTCGCGGACCAGGCCCCACACGTGCCCCAGGTGGCCGAGGTGTCGCACGCGCGCACCTGGTAGCTGAACGGTGCGCCGAAGACCGTCGGGGTCAGCAGCTGGCGTGGCAGGGCGGTCGCGGTGAAGGTCGCGCTCGCGCCGGGGGTCCCCGTCGCGGCGTCGACGGCCCGGACTTCATAGCCCGTGACGCCGGCGCCCGGGCTGACCGGCGTGATCTGCAGGTCGTATGCCGTGTCGTGCATCCCCATCGAGGCTCCCGGGTCGGTGACCGCGCCGGGAGTCGACTGCACCTGAACGGTGGTGACCTGGCTGTTGGTGCAGCCGGCCCTGTTGTATGCCCAGACCACGAAGGAGTACGACGCGGTGTCCGAGGTGAGTCCGGTGAAGTCGACGCTCGTGGCGCCTGCTCCGAGGTTCCTGAGCTCGGCGACGTTCGCGCCGGTGTGGGGAACGACGACGGTGCCGGGGGCCGGGGAGGTGACCGTGCACGCCTGGTTCCCCGTCGGCACCGTTCCGTTCGTGAGGCGTTGCACGAAGTATCCGCCGACGGGGTCGCCGGAACCGGAGAAGGCATCCCACGCGACGTGGACGGTGCCGGCGGCACCGGCCGATGCGGAGACCGCGCCGGCCGTCGGCGCACCGTAAGGCGTGCCCTGGGTCGAAGCGGATGTCCACGCTGAGAGGGCGGGATATGACTCGTTGCGGGCGCTCACGCTCACCGGAACGAACGCGCCGTTGGCGAGGCCGTTCACCGTGAGCGAGCACCGGGTGGCCCCGCAGCCAGGACCCGTCGCGTTCACGGCGGGCTGGGCCGTGCCGTTGACGGTGACCAGGTAGTCCGTAATCGGGGAACCCGCACCGTTCGGAACGGGTGCCCAGCTGATCGTCAAGCCGCCGTTGAGCGGCGCGGCCGCGAGATTTCCGGGCGCCGACGGCACGACATCGGACCAGACGGTGTCGGCGAGCGCGGTCGTCGCGCCGAGGCCGAGGCCGTTGCGCGCTGCGACAGAGACGCGGACAGCGTTGGCCCGCCCGTTGCCGCCGGTCGGGACCGTGCACGAGGTCGCCTGGCAGGTGGTGGTGCTGATCGCTGCGCCCGTCACGGCATTCACGAGGGTGATCTCGTAGCCGGTGACGGCGGAGTTGTTGGCGGCGCCGGGGTTGAAGGCGACCGCGAGACGGGTGTCCGAGAACCCGGTCACGGAGAGGCTCGTCACCGGGTCCGGCCGGTCCTGAACCGAGATCCGCACGGTGCCCCAGGCGTACCGGTTCGGGTCGTTCGTCGCGTCGGCGACCTCGTACTCGAGGTTCGTGTCCGCCGCAGCGGCGTTCGCTGCGACCTGCACGCTGAGTGTGCTGTTGTCGGCGCTCGGGGTGATCCTGACCCCGGCAGGGATGCCGGCACCGCCGAGTCCGCGCACGGCGACGACCCGGAGCGGGACCTGTGGGAACGGGTTGGCCGCGCCGTCGTTGGCGAGCACGTCGACGACGGTCGTCTGGCCGCGGGGGGCGATCGCGACATCCGCCGCCGGGATGGCGAGCGGCCGGGTGGACGCGACGACACTCATCTCGATGCGCCCGGCCCGACCGGGCGTACCGCCGGCCGAGACGCCGATCGTGATGGACCCGTGGCCGCCCTGCCCACCCGAGGCCGGCAGCGTCGTGGTCCTGGCGTGCAGTGTCAGCTGCTGGCCATCGAGCGAGTAGTCGAATCCGACCGGTTTCGGGTCGAGCACCGAGTACACGAGGGAGGCCTGGTCGTTCGGGTACGGGTAGGACGTCAGTTTGGACAGGTCGATGACCTTGGTCTGGTCGGGTTCGAAGTCGAGTACGGCGCCGTCGAAGGCCGGCGGCTGGTTCGCCTGCGGCGTCACCGTGATCGGGAGAACGATCGTGGCCGTGTGGCCATCCGGGTCTCCTGCGCCGGTGCCGTCCGTGACGACGAACGACACCGAGGCCGGACCGTAGTACTGGTCCGCGCTCGTGAAGGCGATGCTCGTGTCCGAGGTGGCGAGGTCTGCACCGTTGGACCGGGTGGCGTGCACGAGGCTCCGGTCGGTGAGGCGCACCTGCTTGCCGCCGACGGCGACGACGTAGTCGTTGATCGGGATGGTGAGGTTGGCGCCGCTCGCGACGGTGAGCGCGGGAACGCCCTTCCGCAGTTGCGGCAGGGCGTCGGTGTACCCCGGCACCCAGATGAACGCGAGGGCGGTGATGCTCGCGTCGTCGGGGTTCGCGACCTGGAACGGGATGATCTGGCTCGTGGCGTGCACGGTCACCCGGACGCGCTTGGCGTCTGTGACCCTCGCGGAGTCGGCCCAGGACTCGGGGACGCTCAGCGCCAGGCCCCGGGCCGGCCCGTCGGCGAAGGTCACGTTGGCGAGAACGTCGACGTCGACGGTGCCGCCCGCGAGCACGTCGGAGAGGGTCAGGTGGGTGTCCCTGGCCTCTGGCCTGGCACGCGGGGCATCCGCACGCACGACGACGGTGAGGAATGTCGAGCTGGTGCCGCCGCGCTCGTTGCTGATCTCGTAGATGAAGCCGAACCGGCCGGGTGTCGCGGGAGCCGTGACCGCGATGGTGTCCCCGGCGATCATGGCCGTGCCGTGGTCGGCCGCGAGGTCGGCAGGGGTGCCGCTCGGTTCGACGGCGCTGATCGTGAGCCGGCCGCCGTCGGGGTCCGAGTCGTTGGCGAGCACGTGAACGGAGACGGTGCTTCCCGGACGCACCACGACGTCGTCGGGGGCCGCGACAGGGTTGCGGGCGCCGTCGAGGCGCGGGCTGATCCCGATCCGCACGGTGCCGATCGCCCGAGCGCCGAGGGCGTCGACGACGGCGTAGCTGAACGTGTCGGTTCCTGCGGAGTATTCCCCGGCCTGGTACCGGAACGTGTCCGTCCCGTCCGCGGTGACGGATCCCTTCTCCGGGTTGGTCTCCTGGCCGACGAGCTGGACCGAGTCGCCGTCAGGGTCGATCCCGGTGAGCGGGATCGACACTTCGACGGTGCCGCCGGAGAGCACCCGCGCGGTCACCGTCTTCGGGACGGGCGGATTGTTGGTGCTCGGGTCGGCTTCGCGCACCGAGATGCGCACCTCCGCGTTGGCATACTGGCCGTCGGGGGCGTTCACCCGGTACACCGCGGTATACGTGCCGGGGGTGGCCGGCGCGAGGTAACGCAGCACGGTTCCCGCGGCGAAGAGCAGGCCTGCGCCCGGGGGCAGGCCGGAGGCGAGGACGGGGTCCAGGGTCAGCGAGTCACCGTCCGGCTGTTCGTCGTTCGCGAGGACCGGGATGTCGATGGTGTCGCCGACCCGGACGGTCGCGGTGTCCGCAACGGCGATCGGGGCCTGTTTCTGACCGAGCGCGGGGATTTCGACGACAGTGACGGTGCCCTCGGCATCGGCGAGCCCGTTGCTGATCCGGTACCCGAAACTGAGCCCGCCGTCCGGCAGCGGACGGGTCAGGGTGACCCGGAGGATCCGCTGGTCGAGGATCTCGATCCGCATGCCGCTGGACGCCGGCACGTTCATCGTCCCGGTGATCAGCAGCACTCCGTTCGCAGGGTCGAAGTCGCTCGCGAGCACGTCGACGAGGGTGGCCTGCTGGCCTCGGATGAAGGCCGTGTGGGGAACGGTGACGGGGGTGCTGTTGGCGTCGGCGGCGGGAGCGACGTCGACGCGCACCCTTCCCGTCGCGGTGAGCTGCCCGTCGGTGACCGAGTACTCGATCTCGTGGACCCCCGGGGTGCTGCTCAGGAACCGGAACGCACCGGAGGCGAAGTCGGGGGTGATCGTGGCATCCGGCTTGGCGGGGACGCTCGAAAGCCGCAGCGGCGCCGACCCGCCGCGGGCGTGGTCGAGCGGGGACACCGAGACTTCGGCCCCCGCAGTCGCGAGCACGATGAAGGAGTCAGCGACGATCGGCACGGCGCCGCTCGCGCGCACGGAGACGGTCAGCGAGCCCGTGCCGAGCAGGCGGCCGTCGGAGACGCTCAGGCCGACCCGTTTGTCATCGGCGTTCGTGCCGGCATCCGTGAACACGACGGCGCCCGCGGGGGTGAAGCTCAGCAGGTCGGGGCCCGCGGCGGACGCTGAGGCGAGGTAGACCGGGTCGCCGTCGGGGTCGATCCAGTCGCCGAGCACCTGGCTTGTCACCCGGCCGCCGGCACGCACGGTCGCGTGGGTGGTTCGCACCTGCTGGGGAGCGGAGTTCTCCCCCGGCGCCCTGAGAGTGACGGTGACGGTTGCGGATGCGCTCCCGCCACGGCCGTCGTTGATCGTGTAGCCGAAGCGAAGCTGACCGGTTGCCGCCTCCGCGACGGTGAGCTGCACCTGCTGGTTGTTGCCGACGAGGTCGAGCCGGCCGTCGGTCGCGTCGATCGGTGTGACCGATTCGATCACGAGCACGTCCCCGTTCGGATCGGAGTCGTTGAGAAGCACGGGGAGGGTCACGATCCGGCCGGGCCGGGCTCCGAAGGAGTCGTCCACGGCGACGGGCGGGGCCTGCACCTTGTCGTAGACCGGAGGGGTGTCGTCGCCGTTGGTCTCGATGCGCTGGGTGTCCGGGGTCGTGTCGATCAGGTCGGCCCAGTTGTCGATCAGCTGGTTGTCACGCTGGACCGCCCACGTCGAACCGTTGTGCGCATCGTTCAGCACGAGCCCGGTGCCGTTGCGCCGGAAGGCGAGCCTGGCGTTGTCGTTGAGCCCGGTGAGGGTCGTCGTCGTGCCGGACTGCGTTCCACGGGAGCCTCCGGACGCTCCCGACGCCGAGCCGCCGGACCCGGCGTCGCCGCAGTCGCGCCAGGCCGTGCCATCCGACCAGGCGGCATAGGCGCACTGTCCGGCGGTGTCCGGGGCCGCCGCTGTGCCGTTCCGGCCGCTGACGAGCACGGTCGGGGCGCCGCCGGAGAGCGGGACGGCGACGAGCCCCTGCTCGTGGGCGATCAGCACGCGGGAGCCGGAGAGACTCGGCTGCTGCAGGGCGGGGGCGCCGCCGTCGACGATCAACCCGGACAGGTCGACGTCCCTGCCATCGAGGAACAGGTGCCGCGAGGTCGCGTTGAGGAGCGCCCAGGCGCCGTTCACGCTCGTCAGCTGATAATCGTCGCCCGGCGACCCCGCGCTGAGCGTCTGGCTCGAGGTGACCGTTCCGCTTCCGGAGGGCGCCTGGGCGAGGGCGCCCGTCGCGGGAGTGAATGAGACCAGGGTTCCGGTGTCGTCAACGCTCACGACCGAGCCGGCGCCGAGGGAGAGGGTCGGCGCGGTCGCCGTGTCGAAGCTCGCGAGCCGGCTCGTCGGGGTCTCCCAGACCTCGCCGTTCGAGGCGATCAGGGTGCGGGTTCCTGCGAGGAACACGGCGGGCGCCCGGGGCGGCAGTGCAACGCTGCGCACGATCGTTGCCGTGGCCGGGTCGAGGATGTCGAGGGAGCTGTTGCCGGTGTCGAGCACGAGGACCGTCGCTCCGGACTGGAGCACGTCGAGATTGGAACTCTCGCTCGTCACGACCGTGTTTAGTTCCATCACCGCCGTGTTCGCCCGGCCGACAGCCTGGCGGGCCTCGTTCGTGACCCAGACGGCGGCATCGCCGAGGTCAAGACGCTGGGCGGTGTACCCGCCGGACACGACAGCGGTCGTCACGACGAGGGCCAGGACGAGCGTTCCGCCGAGGGCCGTCGCCCACGCCGAGCGGTGCGCAGCGAACTGGCGGGAGACCCAGAGACGGATCACGAAGCGTCGCCGCCTCTGGTCAGGTCACCGCGCGTGCTTCCGGTCACGGACCCGCCGGCGTCGACGCACTTCTCGCCGCTCGCGCCCCCGGTGCGCCCGTCCCGGTTCACGGCGACACTTGCGCAGACCCTGGCCTGTCCGTGCGGGTCGACGCTGAACTCAGTGCCCTTCTGGATGCTGCTCTCACCGGTGCGGAGGGTGATCACGTAGCTGTCCCCCCGGGCGATGCCCGGGTCAGCCCAGCCGAACACGACCATGCCGTCCCGCAGCTCCCCGGAGACATTGCTCACGGTCGGCAGCCCTGGCGTCGCCTGGTGCGAGAGCGCCGACGCCGTAACGACGGCGAGAACGACGATGACGACGGATGCCGCAACGAGCGCCCAGACGAGCACCGAACGCCGCCAGACCCCCGGCGCCGAGCCCCTGGCTGTGCCGCGGGACCTGCCCCTGGCCGTGCCCGCGCTGCCCGCAGTCCCCGCCGAACCGTCGAACCCAGAGGGGCTGCGCGCGCCGGAGGTGTCGGCGAGCGCGCCGGCCGCCGAACGGCGCCCTCGTGGCGCCTGATGCACCCGGCGGCGGCGCGGCTCCTGGTACGCATTGATCGAATTCACGGCGGAGATGCGGGTGCGGTCGTCGTCGTCGACGCCGTTCTCAGCGGCCCAGTCCTCGTCGGCGACCTCGAGCCGGGTGGGGAGGAGGCCCAGTTCGGCCTCGACGGACTGCAGCTCCCTGATGAGCTCGAGCATGCTGCCCTGGCGCGACTCCGGACGCCGGGACATCGCGCGCTGGAGGATGAGCTCGAGCCTGCCCGGGACATCCGAGCGGCCGATCGCCGGGACCCTGGCCTTGTTGATGCGGGAGATGAGCTGGGCCGAGCTGTTCTCGGCGCCGGGAATCTCGAACGGCGAATGACCGGCGAGGAAGGAGTACAGGGTGGCGCCGAGGGACCAGACCTCGGAGGCGACGGAGCCGGAGACCTCGTCGAGGAGGACTTCCGGAGCGGACCAGGGGATGGACAGCCCGACCGCTTCGACGTTTCTGGCCTCGCTCACCGTGGCCGCGATGCCGAAGTCGCCGAGAACGGCATGCCCGTAGCGGGTGACGAGGATGTTCGAGGGCTTGAGGTCCCGGTGCAGCATGCCGGCCTGGTGCGCGGCCTGGACGGCGTTCGCGATGGTGATGCCGACCTGGAGCACTTCAGGGACGCCGAGAGGCTCTGTGCGGTAGCGCTGGCTGAGCGCCGGAGAGCACTGTTCCATCACGAGGTATGGGCGTCCGTCGGCCGAGACGCCGGCCTGGAAAACGGTCAGGATCGACGGGTGCGAGCTCAGCGAGGCCATCAGGTTGGCCTCGGCCTGGAACAGCTGCCGGACCTGGTCGTTGACGACCTCGGCGAGGAGCACCTTGACCGCGACCTGTCGGCGCGGAAGGTCCTGCTGGTAGAGGAAGACGTCGGCGAAGCCTCCGGAGCCGAGCACCCGGAGGTAGGAGAACCCCGGCAGGTTCGGGGGCGTCGACGGTAATCGTCGCTGCATCGCGGCCTCCCCGTCTCGCTCTCGCCAATGGTCCCTGGACTGGTCCGTGAACGCGCATCGAACGGGTATCACGACTGGCGTCACTCAAGTTTAGGCAGTTGCCCCGCACGTGTCCGGGATGCTGCTCCCCCAACTCAGGGGGTGTCGAAATCAGTGCGTGTCGAGATGGCCGATGTCGAGCGGGCCGGTGTCGGCGTCCTGCGAGGCGGACGGGCCGCCGGTTCCCAGGTCCTCTTCACGGTCTTCGCTGTCTTCGCTGTCTTCGATATCGAGGACGTCGAGGACGATCACCGTCACGTTGTCACGACCGCCGTTCTCGAGCGCGGCCTCGACGAGCGCCTTCGCGGCGTCGTCCGGGTCCGGGTTCGAGATCAGGAAATGCCGGATGCCGTATGCGGTGAGTTCCTTGGTCAACCCGTCGGAGCAGATCAGGAGGCGCATCCCCGGGTGCACAGGCAGCACACGGTAATCGGGGATCGGCGCCTCGTGGAACCCGACGGCGCGGGTGATGATATTGCCGTGCGGATGGACATCCGCTTCGTCGCGGGTGATCCGGCCCGCGTCGACGAGTTCCTGCACGACGGAATGGTCGATGGTGATCTGTTCGAGCACACCGGAGGTGAGCAGGTAGACCCGGGAGTCGCCGATGTTGAACACGACCCACTGGGGAGCGCCGGACACGAGGGTGAGTGCGGCTCCCGTCACCGTGGTCCCGGTGCCGAGGTCGGTCACGCCGACTCCGGACGCCATGTCCGTGACCGCGAGGCCGAGCGCCGCGTTGATGGCCGCATTCTGCGGCGAGTCCCGCCCGGCAAGTTCGGCGAGCCGGTGCACGACGGCCGCGCTCGCGACGTCGCCAGCGGAATGCCCGCCCATGCCGTCCGCGACCGCGAATATGGGCGGCGCGGATATCAGGCTGTCTTCATTGACTTCGCGGCGATGCCCGGTGTCGGTGAGTGCGGCCCACGCGAGCGAGACCGTCTTCTTCACCGAGGGGAAAGCGACCTCGAATCCGCCTGAGCCTTGACCAATCTGGGTCACGGGTGGTGCCTTCCACGATGTGCTGGGAAATACGGAGCCGACTCGGTGCCGCTCGCCGGGATGATCTCGATGATGTTATCGTCCCCGATGTCTATTCTCGTACCCGGAGGCACAGTTCGGGAATCGCCGGGACGGAGCCGCTCCCTGCGCCCGTCCGCGGAGACCACGATGGTGCCGTTCCGGGAGCCCGCGTCAGTGACGACGATGACGTCCCCCACCTGTCGGATGTCGACGTGGGTCGCGGACACGAGCGAGCCGGCAGAGACGACGGCCACGAGAGTGATGCCCGGCCCGACGGGGATGCGCGGCTGTGCGGGGCGCCTGCCCAGCCGATATGGACGGTCGAGAGGGAACTCACGGCCGTCGGACAGCCGGAACCGGGCGAGTGGCGGACGGAGGGCTGCGCCGGTCGCGGTGTCCTCGGTGTCCTCGGTGTCCTCGAGCTGGCGGATCACGGTGTCACCCGCCCCGCGGATCACGGTGTCACCCGCCCTGCGGATCACCGTGTCGTCCGCCCCGCGGATCACCGTGTCGTCCGCCCCGCGGATCACCGTGTCGTCCGGCCTGCGGATCACCGTGTCATTCGGCAGGCGCATCGCGGTGTCGTCCGTTTCGGCCGCCAGGCCGCCTGGCGACCAGCGCGCCGTCCGGCCGACCACTGTGCCCTGTTCGTTCCCGGTTCCGCTTCCAGCGGGTACGGCGGCGGGCGCCGCCGTGTCCGGGGAACCGATCACGACGACGGTCACTGCGGAGAAATCGGCGAGGTTCCAGGGCCGGATGCCCTGGTCGGTGAAGCGTCGTGATCCGCCGACCGAAAACACGTCGACGGCGATCTGTCCGCGCACGACGACGGTCACGGCGGACTCATCCGCTGCTGCACGGATCACGAGCGCGAAGGACTCGAGTGCATCGGAGCCACCGAGCGGCAACAGTCCGACGAGGGCCTCTGCCGAGACGCTGGCGTCTCCGGCCCTGCTCGAGAGCGCCGTGACGAGGCCACGGGGCGCGTCGGTCGGGACCGCGGCGACGAAGGAGCGGCCGGCCACGAACATCCACTCTGGGTCCATGGGACTCCCTTCGTCCTCCTAGGATCTTCACCGTATCCCGAGTACGCGGATCCGCCGTGCGGCGCGGGGAGACCCCACGCACCGGCAAAACCCTCCGAGGTATGGAATCCGCAGCATTTGCCGTAAAAAGCTGCGGAATCGCTTGCCGGGGGAGGGTCTCGCTGGCATAATCGCTGGATGGTCGCAAACGGACGTACCACGCCGGGCAAGCCGGTACCCCTCGATGACGTCTCGAAGAAAATCATCGAGCAGCTGCAGGTCGACGGGCGCAGGTCGTACGCGGAGATCGGCAAGGCCGTCGGACTCAGCGAGGCCGCCGTGCGCCAGCGGGTGCAGAAGCTCACGGATGGCGGGGTCATGCAGGTCGTGGCCGTCACCGACCCGATGCAGCTCGGTTTCTTCCGCCAGGCCATGATCGGCATCCGTGCCTCGGGAGACACCCGGATACTGGCGGAACTGCTCGCCGCGATGCCGGCCGTTGACTACGTCGTGCTGACAGCAGGCTCCTTCGACATCCTCGTCGAGGTCGTCTGCGAGGACGACGATGAGCTCCTCGACCTGCTCAACTCCCAGATCCGCAACCTCGACGGGGTCAGGTCCACTGAAACATTCGTCTATCTCAAACTCCACAAACAGTTCTACAACTGGGGAACACGGTAAAAAATGACACTCTCAGAACCCTTGCTCGAATCCGTTCCCGCTTCGCCCGCGGTCGTCAGCGCTGACGCGACCGGTGCGGATGCCGCCGCTACGCCGGAGGATGCCGGGCCCACCGTCTACACGGACGCCGAGAACGCGGCCATGCAGCAGAAGGCCAAGGACCACCTCTGGATGCATTTCTCACGCCAGTCGGTCGTCGAATCCGGCACGGGCGTTCCGATCATCACGAAGGGCCTCGGACACCACATCTGGGACTCGAACGGAAAGAAGTACATCGACGGCCTGAGCGGCCTCTTCACGGTCAATGCCGGGCACGGGCGCAAGCGCCTCGCCCAGGCGGCCGCCAAGCAGGCGGAGGAACTCGCGTTCTTCCCGATCTGGTCGTACGCGCACCCGAACGCGATCGAGCTGGCCGACCGGCTCGCCTCGTTCGCTCCCGGCGACCTCAACCGCGTCTTCTATTCGACAGGTGGCGGCGAGGCCGTCGAGACCGCGTTCAAGCTCGCCAAGTACTACTGGAAGCTTCAGGGCCGCCCGACCAAGCACAAGGTCATCTCCCGCAATGTCGCCTATCACGGCACGCCGCAGGGAGCCCTCGCGATCACGGGTATCCCCGCGATGAAGGAAATGTTCGAACCGGTCACCCCCGGTGGCCTCCGGGTGCCCAACACGAACTTCTACCGGGCGGACGAGATGGGCTCCGGCTTCGGCGACGACATCGAGAAGTTCGGCCTCTGGGCAGCGAAACGGATCGAGGAGATGATCCAGTTCGAGGGGCCTGAGACGGTCGCGGCCGTGTTCCTCGAGCCCGTGCAGAACTCCGGCGGATGCTTCCCGCCGCCCCCCGGCTACTTCAAGCGCGTGCGCGAGATCTGCGACAAGTACGACGTGCTCCTCGTCGCCGACGAGGTCATCACCGCGTTCGGCCGGATCGGGAACATGTTCGCCTCGACGACCTTCGGCATCGAACCGGACATGATCACCTGCGCGAAGGGCATGACGAGCGGTTACTCGCCGATCGGCGCGACGATCGTCTCCGACCGCATCTACGAGCCGTTCAAGCACGGCGACACGACGTTCTATCACGGCTATACCTTCGGCGGGCACCCGGTCTCCTCCGCGGTCGCGCTCGCTAACCTCGACATCTTCGAGGAAGAAGGGCTCAACGAGAACGTCCGCACGAACTCGCCGATCTTCCGCGCCGAGCTCGAGAAGCTGCTCGCGCTGCCGATCGTCGGCGACGTGCGCGGCGAGGGCTACTTCTTCGGGATCGAACTCGTCAAGGACAAGGGCACGAAGGAGACGTTCAGCGACGAGGAATCCGAACGCCTGCTTCGCGGCTACCTGTCCAAGGCGCTCTACTCCGCCGGGCTGTACTGCCGCGCCGACGACCGCGGCGACCCCGTCGTGCAGCTCGCTCCCCCGCTGACCATCGGTCCGTCCGAGTTCCGCGAGATCGGCGACATCCTCTACGGTGTGCTCGCGGAGGCCCCGAAGTACCTGTAGGAGTCGCGGGCAGGACACCGAGCGCTGGGGTTCCGCCGTTTCGCTTGTGGTGCACCACCGGCGGAACGGCGGAGCACCCGCGTTCGACCCCGCAGTGCCGCTCGCGTGGTCGATCAGGTGTCACCGGCGTCATCCGCCGGCACCGCGAACGCCCACTCGGGCAGGTGCCCGGCGGAGACGACGGTGAGCAGCAGCCTGGCCATGCCGTATTCCGGGTCGATCGCCAGGGCCTGGTCGATGAAGATCCCGGCGACCGAGCTGCGCCCGAGCGCCCACGACAGCCAGGCGAGCATGCACAGTGGCGCGGGGCGCACTCGTTTCGGAGCTAGCGCGACCAGTGTCTTCAGGAGGTCGATACCGCGTTCGATCCGTTCAGGGTCAGGACGTTGCGAGACGGATCCGAGCATGAGGTCGCCGGTCTGCGCGAGGTCCCCCATTGCGCCGGATCCGGCCTGCTCCTCTGCGACGATGTCGTCCATGCTGCGGCCGGTCTCGCGCTGGATCGCGGCATACCGTTCGTTCAGTTCGTGCGTCACCCGCCCGATCTCCTCGCCGAACGCGATCTGCAGCATGACCTGGTCGCGCCGGGCCGGGCTCTTCAGCAGGAACAGCAGGGTTGCTGCCTGTTCGGCGTCGAGAGCGGAGGGGTCCAGTTCGAGCGCGGCCTCCGTTGTCGACACCGGGTCGAGGATGTCCCCGACCATGGCCACGAGTTCGGGCAGGTCGGGCGCGTCGGGAACCTGGGACCCGAGGCATTCGTACCGGGTCAGCCTCCTGGCGCAGCGGTCCCGGAGCGCGAGGTCGACCTTCGGCAGGTCGGCCCGGCTCACGAGGTGCCCGAGTTCACGCCGGGCCTCCGGCGGCAGGTCGCGGTTCACCGGGGACTCCGCGATCTCGGACAGCGGCCGCCCGCCCGCCGGGCAGGCGGGGTCGAGATAGGAACCCCAGCCGTCTGCGGCGACGCACAGGGAATCCCGGACGAGGAAGCCGGACAGTTCGGCCCGGCGGCCCAGGATTTCCGCGAAGCGCTCACCGGGGATGCCCGGCACGTCCGCGAACCGTTCGTCGGTGTAGAGGACGGGTACGACGGCGTCCACCCCCTCGATCTTGCACAGCGTGCCGACGAGAGTGGTCGCGACGCGGCGGAGGACCGTGCGTGCGAGGTCGGGTTCCGGCAGGTTGAAGCGCAGGGCTCCGCAGGTGCGGTTGCCGCGGAAGGCGACGAGGACCACGCTGCGCTCGGGCTGGAACCCGGCGAGCTGTGGCACGAGGGCGAGGAAGTCGTGGGCTTCCTTGGTCTTCACGATGGTCGGTGTCATGCGGACACTCTCCCGGGGCGTTCCCTCCCCGGGTGCGCTCGCTGGGGATCGGTGCATAACTCGCGCAAGGAACGCAACCTGTGCATAACTCCCCACGTAGTCTTGGAGCTATGCCCATTTCGACCATCGTGGACGTCCTCCTCGTCCTGCTCCTGCTGGGCTATGTCGTCTCCGGCTACCGCAGCGGCCTGATCGGCAGCCTGAGCGGCATCGCCGGCCTCGTCGCCGGCGGTATCGCCGCATACTTCCTCGTTCCGCTCGTCGGAGCCTGGGTGCCTGCAGCGGAGTGGCGCACCGCAGCGACCCTCGCCACCGCCGCCGTCCTCCTGCTCGGCGGCCTGTCGATCGGCGGAACCCTCGGCAGGGTGCTCCGTCCCCGAGCGGCCCGAAGACGGCTGCTCGTCGTCGACCGGGTGTTCGGCGCCGGCATCGCCGTCGTCGTCGCAGCGAGCATCGTGTCGATGCTCGCCTTCAGCATCGGGTCGCTCGGGGTGCCGGTCCTGTCGCCCGCGATCGCCTCGTCGACGGTGGTGCGGTCGATCGACTCGCTCACGCCCGATCCGGTCAAGGCCTTCCTCGCCCAGCTGCGTGCGATGGTCGTCACCGAGGGCATCCCTCGGGTCATCGAGGCCTTCAACGGGCCGGTGCCCACGGTTCCCGTCGTCACCGGCACGAGCGCCGAACTGCTCGCCGCGCAGGATTCCGTGCTCAAGATCGTCGGGACGGCATATGCCTGCGGGCAGAACCAGTCCGGGAGCGGCTTCGTCATCGCGCCGGGCCGGGTGCTGACCAACGCGCACGTCGTCGCGGGCGTCTCAGAGCCCGTCGTCGAGTCGGCTGACGGCACGGCCCGCGCGGGAAACGTCGTGTACTTCGACCCGGCGGCCGACCTCGCCGTCATCGCCGTCGCTGGGCTCGATGCCGAACCTCTCGGCCTCGGTGCGGACCTCGCGACAGGAAGCCTGGCCGTGAGCGACGGCTATCCGTACGGCGGACCGTTCGAAACCGGACCCGCGGAGGTCGTCGCGGTCGCACCGGCTGTCGTCGGTGACATCTACGGCGACAATCCGACCTCCCGGTCGATCTACACGCTCGCGGCGGACATCCAGCACGGCGAGTCCGGCGGGCCGCTGCTCAATCAGGACGGCAAGGTCGTCGGCGTCGTCTTCGCGAAGTCGACGGTCACCGCCAACATCGGCTACGCCCTCGCGATGGAGTCCGTCACCCCCGTCGCCGCAGAGGCCGCATCGCTCACAGACTCCGTCGAGCCCGGGCACTGCGTCGTCGGCTAGCTCCACCCGGTCAATGCGAAAATAGGGAAGAACACCGGGGAGCGAGACCGCTCCCCGAGGAGAGGCCACCATGACCATCACCGCTGCCGCCGACGGTTCGGCCCTCGGCAACCCGGGACCGGCCGGCTGGGCCTGGTACGTCGACGACTCCTGCTGGGACGCCGGCGGCTGGAAGCACGCCACCAACAACCAGGGCGAGCTCAAGGCCGTCCTCGAGCTCTTCCGCGCGACCGCGCACCTCGACGAGGACCTCCTCGTGCTGTGCGACAGCCAGTACGTGATCAACTCGGTGACCAAGTGGATGCGCGGCTGGAAGGCCAAGGGCTGGCGCAAGGCCGACGGCAAGCCGGTGCTGAACCTCGAGTTGCTCCAGGAGATCGACGCGGCGCTCGCCGGCCGTCGCTACCGGTTCGAATGGGTCAAGGGACACGCGAACCATCCGCTCAACGAGGCAGCGGATGCCCGGGCCAGGGCCGTCTCCGAGGCGTACCAGCGCGGTGGGCCGATCCCGAAGGGTCCCGGGTTCGTGCGGGCGGGCACCCCAGCGGCACCGGCGGCCCAGACGGCCCCTGCGGTTCCTGCGGTCGGCCCTGCAGCCGGTGCCGCCTCGCGAGAGCAGAAGCCGGCCGTGCGCCGGGCCGTTTCCGCTCCGCCCGCGCGCGCGGCGCATCCGGAGTTGTTCTCGTTCGACGACGCCGCAGACCCCGCCGCCGCACATGAGGTCTCCCTCACGCTCACCGCCGAGCAGCATGCCCGCCTCACCGCACACGCAGCGCGCCTCGGGCTGACGGTTGAGGACGCGCTCCGCACCCTGATCTAGCGGGGTCAGTGGACGGGCAGCCAGCGGCCGTGGACGCGCTCGGTGACCTGCCACGTGATCACTCCCGCGCGGACGCGGGTGCCCGCGAGGGTGTGCGCGCCGATTCGGACCGCTGAGGCCGCATCGTCCGCGGTGAAGCGCACGGTCGCGCGCGCCGAACCGGCCACGACGGCCAGGTCGGACGCCTCGACGGTCGTGAGCTCGGCCGCGGCGGCCGCAGCAGCCGGCAGGACGGAGTCGGGGGCGACCCCGGGTTGCAGGCTGCCGATGGTCATGGTGATCCGGAACGAGGGCATTCCCTCAGCGTAAGCGGGGCTTCAGCGAGCGGGGAACCGCACCTCGACCCGGGCGCGATCGGCGAGCTCGTCGCCGGAGAGATCCGTGAGCGCGATGATCACGACGCTCGGGGCGTTCCCGAGCCGGTCGAGCACCGCTCCCACGTCGATCGCGGCGTACGGGTCGTCGGGGTCGAGTTCCTCGGGGCGCACGCCGAAGACGGCGTCGGCGTCGTCGACCAGGAGTACGGCGCCCTCTTCTTTCACCCGTTCGAACAGCCGATCGAGCGTCGCATCGGTCTCCTCGGGGGACGACGCGACGACACTGTCGAGCCCGACGGTGACGAGGGCCTTGCCGAGCTCGCTCGCAGCGGATGCCGCCGCCGCGGCCTTCGCACCGGCATCCGTGCCGCTGAACACGGCGATCGCCCCGGCGCCCGCGAGCTTCACGACGTCCCGGATCGTCCCGAGCTTCGTGACCCGTTCCGTCGTGTCGAGTGTGAATGACGCCATCACCGCGAACGAAACGCGCAGGGGGGCGGCGGATGCCTGCCAGAGCGAGGTGAGCACCTCGGTCGTGAGCGGAGAGGGGGTGAGCCAGACCTGGAGTTTCTCGCTCGACGTCACGGGAACCGTGAGTACCGGATGCCGTTCGATCGCGGCCTGTGCGGTGCCGAAGTCGCGGTGGCTTGCCGCGTCGGTGTCCTCGATGTCGGCCGCGAAGGCGCTCACGAGATAGCGCAACTCCGCGATGACCCGGCTGGGCCCATGCTGTGCGCTCGCCTCGCGATAGCTGATCAGGCTGTCGCTGTAGAGGAACAGGTTGATCGACGACCCGGTGACCCCGGTGCGTGCGACGTCGAGGCTGCGCGCCGTCACGTTCAGTCCGAAGGGCGACCCGGCGAGCATCGACTGGAGCGCCACAGTCGTGGCCGCGATCACCTGCCCGTAGTTCGAGAGCGAGGACATGGCGACTCCGGCTTCTGGGGCAGTGGACCCGCCACCGATTTCACGCTACTCCGCCTGACCGCGCAGGTCGAGGACTTCTCGTGCCGCTGGATCAGAAACGGATGTCCGAACTCGACACGGTGAGGTCGTGGAGCACGTCGGGCAGCACCTCCACGCCGATGCCCGGCCCGGTCGGAACCCGGAGGTGGCCGTCCTCGAGCACGAACGGCTTCGTCAGGTCCTGGGCGTAGTAGCGGCTCGAGGCGGAGGTGTCCCCCGGAAGAACGAAGTTGGGCAGCCCGGCGAGCGCCACGTTCGCCGCCCGGCCGATGCCGGTCTCGAGCATGCCGCCGCACCAGACCGGAACGCCGTGGGCGGCCGCGACGTCGTGGATCCGCCTGGCCTCGAGGTAGCCGCCGACCCGGGAGGGCTTGACGTTGATGATGCTGCACGCGCCGAGGGTGATCGCTGCGGCGGCGTCCCTGGCCGACTCGATCGATTCATCGAGGCAGACCGGGGTCTGGATGAGGGTCGCGAGGGCGGCGTGCCCGAGCATGTCGTCTTCTGCGAGCGGCTGTTCGATCAGGAGCAGGTCGAAGGGGTCGAGCCTGGCGAGGTGGCGGGCGTCAGCGAGTGTGTATGCGGTGTTCGCGTCGACCTGGAGCAGCACGTCGGGCCCGAAGCGCTCGCGCACGGCACGCACGGGGGCGAGATCCCAGCCCGGCTCGATCTTGAGCTTGATCCGGAGGTACCCCTCGTCGAGGTAGCCCTCGACGGCGGCGAGGAGCCGGTCGATCGAGTCCATGATCCCGACGGAGACCCCGGCGGGGACGAGGTCGCTCACCGCTCCGAGGTAGCCCCCGAACGAGACTCCCGAGGTGCGGAGCTGGGCGTCGAGGATCGCGGTCTCGAGGGCGGCCTTCGACATCCGGTGCCCTTTGACCGCGGCGAGCGCCGGTGCGACCCGCTCGGCGGTGAGGCGTTCGCCGGCCGCGTTCAGCCGCGGGGCGAGGTGGTCGCGGATCACGAGTTCGCAGCCGTCGAGGAACTCCGAACTGTAGAGGGGCTCGGCCTCCGCGGCGCATTCGGCCCAGCCCTCGGAATCCGCCGTTGTCACGTGCACGAGGAGGGCCTCGCGCTCGGACACCGAGCCGAAGGAGGTACGGAACGGGCTGACGAGCGGGAGGCGCACCCGACGCAGTTCGATGTTCTCGATCTTCATCCCAGTTTCCTCCGTCTCGCGCCCCGGCCACGAGCGCCCTCCCCCTGAATCTAACGCTTCGAAAGAACCCGGGAGCTCACCACACCGTGCGAGAGCGCTCCTGCGCGACGACGGCCTCACGGTCGGCGAGACGTCGCAGTCCGGCCAGCGGCTGGCTCATCCGGTGGTTGCCGCGGATGCGCGGCTCGACCCTGTCGAGGAAGGCCCAGTAGCCGGCCGTGAATGGGCAGGCATCCTCGCCGAGTCGTTTCTTCGGGTTGAACGGGCAGCCGCCGCAGAAATCGCTCATCGTCGAGATGTATGCGCCGCCCGACGCGTATGGCTTGGTCGCGACTATGCCGCCGTCGGCATGCTGGGACATCCCGACGACGTTGGCCGGCATCACCCACGGTGTGCCGTCCACGAACGCCGCAATGAACCAGTCGTTCAGCTCGCCCGGGTGATAGCCGCGCTGCATGGCCTGGTTGCCCAGGATCATCAGGCGCTGGATGTGATGGGCCCAGCCGGTGTCGGCAACGGCGTTCAGCACGTGGCTGACGCACGCCGCGCGCACGCCGGAGCCGTCGAGCTCACGGAACGACCGGGGCAACGGCTCGTGGGCGCCCAGGAAATTGCTGTCGCCGACGTAGTCGGGTCCGAGGTGCCAGTAGAGGTGCCATACCCAGTCCCGCCAGCCCATCAGCTGGCGGACGACCGCCTCGACGCTCTGCAGCGGCGCCGCGCCGCTCGCATGGGCCGAGACGACCGCATCGATCACCTCCCGCGGGTGCAACAGCCCCAGGTTCAGCGGAACGCTCAACCGGGAGTGCGCCATCGCATCGTCTCCGCGCAGCGACGCGTCCTCGAAGGGACCGAAGTCGTTCAGCCGGGTCTCGATGAAGTCGTCGAGGGCGGCCAGGGCTTCGGCCCGGGTCGCGGCGAAGCGTCGCGGTCCGTCCCGGCCGATCAGGGTGATCCGGCCATCCGCCTGGAGCCGGTCGAGGTCGCGGCGCACCTCGGCGTCGATCTCGTCTTCGACCGGGGTCCACGGGTCGGGCAGGCCGAGGCCGACGGCCCCACGGGGCGGCGGGCGGCGGTTGTCGTGGTCGAAGTTGAACCGGCCGCCTTCGGGGTCTGGGCCGCGCATCAGGACGCCGGTCCGGGCGCGCACCGAGCGGTAGAACTGCTCGAGCACCAGCCGGGAGGCCGGTCGGCCCGCCGCCCAGTCCGCGAAGTCGGCCTCGCTCGTGACGAAACCCCTGCTGGGCAGCACGTCGGCCCCGAGTTCGGCCACGAGCGCCCGCGCCCCCCAGCTGGTGGGATCGATCACCTCGAGCGGGCGTCCGGAGAGCACGTCGCGATAGTGCTCCGCGCGCAGGAATTCCACCCGATCGCCGAGTTCCCGCGCCCGGTGCCGCAGTGCGCTGAGGATCAGGTGCGCCTTCGCCCGGTGGTACGGCCGGCGGCCAAGGACCCCGACGGCCTCGACCAGGACGATCGGTCCGCCGTCATCGAAATGCGGTCCGAGCTGGTCGGCGAACAGGAATCGGGTCACCGGCATGGTCGTGATTCTAGAGCCGGGCAAGCGCATCAGATTCCGCCGGTCGTGCCGTTCGGGGCGGATGCCCAGCCGGCGCCGGTTAACCTCGGGTATGGGCAGGTTCACGGACAGCTGGCGGTCGCATCTCCTCTCGACGCTGTCCGGAAACTCCGAGGGACGGCCCTCGTGGGTGGAGAAGATGGAACTCGGCGAGGACGCCGGTTTCTTCGGACCGGGGTCGGCCGCGTGGGCGGTGCACGGCGGGATGGCGACGATGGTCGCCGGGATCCGCGCGCTGCTGATGCAGACCCTGCACCCGGGCGCGATGGCCGGGGTGCACGACTGGTCGCGGTACCGGGAGGACCCGCTCGGGCGCCTCTCCGGGACGATCCAGTGGCTTGTGACGGTCACCTTCGCCGACACGACCGTCGCGACCGACGAGTCGACGCGGGTCGGGCGTTTCCACGACCGGGTGACGGGCACCTACCTCGATGCGGCGGGAGTTTCGCGGCCCTACGCCGCCGGGGACGCCGAGCTGCTCTCCTGGGTGCACATCGTCTTCACGGATGCCTTCCTCGAGTCCCACAAGCTGTGGGGAGGCAGCATCCCGGGTGGCGCTGACGGGTACGTGCGCGAGTGGGCGAAGGCCGGCGAGCTGGTGGGAGTGCAGCACCCGCCGCGGTCGGCGGCGGAGCTCGCCGCCCAGTTGGCCGCCTTCACGGATGCCGGGGTACTGAAGAGCGACGAGCGCGTCGCCGAGGCGGTGCGTTTCATCCGCAATCCGCCGCTGCGGCGCGGGATGCTGCCGTTCTACCGGGTGATGTTCGCCGGTGCGGTCGCATCGCTCCCCCGCGAGTACCGGCGGCTGCTCGGGCTGCGCCGCTCGGTGTTCCCCGTCGTGTGGGCGACCGGGGCGGTTCTCGGGATCGTGCGGATGCTGCTCGGCGCGTCGTCGACGTCGGAGGACGCGGCCCGGACCCGCATCGACCGCATCGCCCGTGCTCGCGTCGCGCCAGAGCCCGACGCTGAGGTGTCGCAGATCGACGTTCCCGGGCCCAGTTAACCTCGATCTGCGACACCTCACGGCGCGGCGGCATCCGTGGGCGGAATCGCGGCGCGGGAGGCTGCGGACAGCACGAGCGTCGCCGCCACGGCGACGGCAGCGACGAGCGCGATGGTGAGGGTCGTCACGAGCGCATCGGGGCGCACGATCGACTGGCCCGCGAGCGCCTGGCCGGTGAGGATCGCGAGAACCCCGACGTAGAGCGCGATGACGACAGAGAGCAGCCGGAACCGCACGGTCGGCGGGCGCACGAGCGCCACCCGTCGGGCGAGCACCTCGAGGAGCAGTGCCGTGAGGGGGATCACCTGGAGGGCGTGCATGCCGACGAAGTGCGGAATCCGCAGGTCACCCGCGACGGTGCTCCAGCCGAGGAGCGGCAGCCCCGGGCCACCGTCAGGGACGCCGACGGTGTGGGCGCCGGCGATGCCCTGGAAGTGGTCGAGTTGCGCGGCGGTCGGCCCGGTCATCAGGAAGGCGAGGCCCATCCCGAGCACGGCGATCACGGTGCCGGCCCGGATCGCGAGCGCCCGGGCCGGATCGCCGAGGTCCGTACGGAACAGCAGCAGCGCCGTGACGAGGGCGGCCATCCAGACGAGCACGATCGAGAATGCCATCACCGACCAGAGCGTCCCGGACACCGGGGTGGACACATTGAAGTGGCTCGTGATGCCGAGGGCGGCGTCGCCGACGATGATCACCATTTCGATGACAAGTGCGATCGTCGACACCGTGCCGATCCACCAGGCCAGTCGGCGACGACGCGCCGAAAGGATCCCGAGCAGCCAGGCGAGGCTCGCCGCGTAGACGAGCACGCTGATCGAGAACTTGAGCGGCTTGGCCCAGACCGGCGCGCCGGTGAGGCTGCGCAGATCGACCAGGAGGCCGACCAGGCAGACCACCACGAGCACCGCCATGGCCGCGGTCGCCGCGAGCAGCGGTCGATGCCAGGCCAGGGTGCGCAGCGCGGGCCACGCGGTGACCGCTCGCCGGTTGTCGGCGGATGCCGGCGGTGCCGTGGTGCCTGGCGCCGGGGTCTCTGGAAACTCGGGGGTGTTCATGGGGCGCTCCCTGTTTTGTCGGTCGGGCGTGGCGGTGCGGTAGCTCGTGCTCTCGTGCTCTCGTGCTCTCGTGCGATGTTCAGGGGGTGTGGTCGGGTGCCGCCTCGGGTGGGGACCCCGGCGCGGGCTCGGGCGCCGCTTCGGGAGGCATGCCGTAGCGAAGGGCGGCGATGTGTTCCTGCGCGGCGCGGCGCAGGCCGGAGAAGAGCTTGTCGCCGAGAACGGTGCCGACCACGACGGTCTCGCCCTTCGCGGCCCGGTCGACCCGCGCATCCAGTTCGTCGATGTCGGCCTCGGCGGCCAGCAGGGCGGCGGCGGCGTACCGGTCGAACCAGCCGCGAGCGTCGGTCTGGCCGACCTCGGCGAAGGTGTCGACGACCCGGGCCGCGGCCAGTCGGCCGGGGTTCGCCGCCGAGACATGCCAGCCGGCGGTGAGGGCGTCCACCCGAGCCAGGGCTTTCGCGCTCACCGCGGACTCATCGATCGTCGCCGACACCGAGTGCTGGGCGATCTCGAAGGTCTCCGGCAGCGACAGCTCGGAGTCGATGGCCTCGAGCACCCGCCGGACGGCCGCGACGCTCAGCCCGCCGACCTCGGTGAGGCCGCGAATGAGGCGGATGCGCTCGAGGTGCGACTCCGCGTACAGCGCCTGGTTCGGTCCGGAACGCTCCCCGCCGGCGAGGAGGTTCTCACGCTGGTAATACTTGATCGTCGCGACGGCGGTCCCGCTCCGGGTGCTCAGCTCTGCCATTCTCATCGCTCGTCCTGGGCCTGCAGTCCGGCGGCCTCGAGGGCACGGTAGCTCGCGATGACCTCGGGAAGGGACTCCTCCCAGGGTGTCGCAGCCACACCGAGCAGTCGTTCGGTCTCTGCGGCGTCGACGACGAAGGGGGCGGTGAACTGGTAGTCGGAGTCGTTGGCGGCGCGGATGAACGGCACGAACATCCCCAGAACGCGCAGCAGCGCTGGGCTGAGCCTGGCCAGGCTCCCGCGGTTGCCTGTGAGTGCGTTGACGCGGGCGGCGAGCTCTGTGCGAGAGAGCGGTTCGGCGGCAGGCACGTGCCAGGCGCGACCCCACGACCCCTGGTAGTCCGCCGCCGCGAGGAGGGTTGCGACGATATCGGCCAGATAACACCAGCTGTGCGGCGCGTCGGGGCTTCCGAAGACGCGCGCGGTCTTTCCGGCGATCAGCGGACCGAAGAAGGCGCTCCCGAGCTGGGACGTCGTGCCAGCGCCCGGGCCGAAGTAGTCGCTCGCGCGCACCTCCACGACCTGGATCTCCCCGTGCTTCGCGGCGGCGAGGGCGAGTTCCCAGCCCTCGGTGCGCACCCGGCCCTTCGGCTCGGTCGGATGCTGCGGCGTCGCCTCGGTCATCGGCATCGGGCTGCCCTCTCCGTAGCCGTAGAGGTTGCCCATCAGCACGAGCCGGGCCCCGGATCGGCGCGCGGCAAAGATGGCGGCCCGGAACATCGGCGGCCAGAGCTCCGGCCAACGGTTGTACTGACGCGGTCCGGTCGTGAGGAAGATCGTGGCCGCGCCCTCGGCCGCCGCGGCGAAGGCCTCGGCGTCCGCGGCGTCCAGGATGCGGGCGGTGGCGCCGGCAACGGCGGTGCCGGAACGGGTGGCGACAGCGACGGTGTCTCCGCGCTCGACGAGGGCACGGGCAAGGGCACTGCCGAGATAACCGGCGCCGACGACAAGCTGGGTGGCCATGGGATTCTCCTTCGGGACGGCACACGACCATCCGATCAGATACATGAACTATCTGATAGTGAGAATATCCGATAGTGGAAGTATCCGCTACCCCCTCGTCGGGCCGCCGTCACTCCCCGGGAGCGAAGAAGGCGCCGATCGCCGCGCTCAGTGCGACCGGGTCGGCCACGTGGCAGAGTTCGCGGGCCGAGTGCATCGACAGGAGCCCGATGCCGACGTCCACCGTGTGGATGCCGAGCCGGGTCGCGGTCAGCGGGCCGATCGTCGAGCCGCACGGGACCGTGTTGTTCGAGACGAACTCCTGGTAGGCAACGCCCGCCTGCGCGCAGGTGCGGGCCCAGAGGGCGGCACCGGCGGCATCCGTGGCGTAGCGCTGCGTCGCGTTGATCTTGAGCAGCGGGCCCGCGCCGGGGACCGGCAGGTTCACCGGGTCGTGCTTCTCTGGGTAGTTCGGGTGCACGAGGTGTCCGGCGTCGGCCGAGAGGCACCACGAGGCGGCGTACGCACGCAGCTTGTCCGAGGCGGATGCGCCGAGTCCGGCCCCGATCCGGGTCAGGACATCGTCGAGGAGCGGTCCGCTCGCGCCGGAACGGGTCTGGGAACCGAGTTCCTCGTGGTCGAAGGCGGCGAGGACACTCGTGCTCTGGACCACGCCCGCGGCGGCGTCGAGACCGGCCGTGTCGTCGTCCGTGACCGCGAGGAGCGCGACGAGTCCCGCGTGCACGGACGACAGGTTGTCGAGGCGTCCGGCGGCGAAAAGCACGTTGCCGAGGCCGAAGCGCGCGGGGGCCGCGGAGTCGGCGGTCAGGAGGTCGTAACCGGCCACATCCGCCGCCTCGAGCCCCGCCAGGCCGGCGAGGTGGGCGAGCAGGTCCGCGGCATCGAGGTCGCCGACCCCGTAGACCGGGTTCAGGTGGCGCTGGCGGTCGAGGGTGAGGCCGTTGTTGGCGTCACGGTCGAGGTGGATGGCGAGCTGCGGGATGCGCAGGAACGGGCCGGTGCGCACGAGGTGCTCCGTGCCGTCTCGGGTGACGAGGCGCCCGGCGAGTTCGAGCTCGCGGTCGAGCCAGGAATTGAGCAGCGGGCCGCCGTAGACCTCGACGCCGGCCTGCAGCCAGCCCCGGTTGCCGATGGTCGGCTTCGGCTTGAGCTTGAAGCCGGGCGAATCGGTGTGCGCACCGAGGATGCGGAACGGCGACACCGGGCCGACCCCTGCCGGCTGCACCCAGGCGACGACCGCGCCGTCGCGCACGATGAAGTGCCGCCTGGCCACGGCCGCGTTCGCGCCGACCGTGCTGCCCGCGCTGCCCGGCCACTCATCGCGCTCGTCGAGCCGGGTGAATCCACCGGCCTCGAGCCTTCGTTCGAGTTCCGCGGCGGCGTGGTACGAGGACGGCGACGCTGCGATGAAGCCGGCGAGGTCGTCGATGTACTCTGGGTGCGAATCCGGTGCAAAGGTCATCCCCCTATCCAAGCACCGGCCGGCGACGGGCATGCACGAGGGCTTTCGCCGGACGGATGACCGCAGAAGGGTGCGCCATGGTCCCGACCGTCCGGCCGAGCAACACCGCCGATGCGAGCACCATTCCGAGGCGCCCGCCGAGCACCGTCGCGGATGCCGTCGCGGGCGGCGACGCGGCTGCCGACGCCTGGGTGCTGCGCTTCGAGGGCTTCGACCCGGCCACCGAGGGCGTCCGCGAAGCACTCTGCGCCCTCGGCAACGGCTACTGGGGCACCCGGGGCGCTGCCCCAGAGGCTTCGGCGGATGCCGTGCACTACCCGGGCACCTACCTCGCCGGCGTCTACAACCCGGTTCACACCGAGCTCGGCAGCCATTCCCGCGACGATGAGCACATGGTCAACGCCCCCAATTGGCTCGCCCTGTCGTTCCGCATCGGCACCGCGGACTGGTTCCGGCCAGAGGATCCCGGAGTCCTGGACTACCGGCAGGAACTCGACCTCAGGCGCGGCCTGCTGACCAGGGTCATCCGCTTTTGGGACGCCGACCGGCACACGACAACGGTCACCTCGCGGCGTTTCGTGTCCCAGTCCGACCCGCACGTCGCCGTGCTCGAGACGACCTTTGAGGCTGAGGGCTGGTCCGGCCCTGTGACGGTGCGCTCGGCCGTCGACGGCCGCGTCGCGAACCGCAATGTGGCGGCCGATGCCGCGCTCACGAACAGGCACCTGATGCCACGTGCCCGCACCGAGGTCGATGACCGCACCGTGCTGCTCGAAATGGAAACCACCGTCTCGGGCGTGCACATAGCGATGGCCGCGCGCACCCGGGTCTTCGAGGCCGACCCTGCGGGCGCGGATCGGCCAGGCCCACCCCGGGAGATCACGTTGGCCCGACGATTCCTGAGCGAACCCGGCTCCGTCGCGCACGAGTTCGAGCTGCACCTCGAGCCTGGACGCCCGGTCCGGGTGGAGAAGACCGTCATCGTCGGCACGTCGAGGGACCGTGCCGTCGTGTCGGCGCCCTTCGCCGTGACCGCGTGGATGCGCCGGGTTGCCGACCCGGCGGACCTTCTCATCGCGCACGAACGTGAATGGCGCGGGCTCTGGGACGAGTTCGCGGTGAACCTCGACGACAACGAGCACCAGTCCCTCGCGCTCAACCTCAACACCTTCCACGTCTTGCAGACCCTCGCCGGCGTCGACGCCGACCTCGACGCAGGCGTCCCCGCCCGTGGGCTCACCGGGGAGGGCTACCGGGGGCACGTGTTCTGGGACGAAGTCTTCGTCTACCCGGTACTCACCCTGCGCCGCCCCGACCTGAGCCGGGCGCTCATCGGCTACCGGTACCGGCGCCTCGCCGAGGCCAGGGCGGCCGCGACGGCCGCCGGCCTCGAGGGCGCGATGTTCCCCTGGCAGAGCGGCATCGACGGGCGGGAGGTGACCCCGGCCGAACTGTTCAACCCGCGCACCGGCGAGTGGATGCCCGATCATTCCCACAACCAGCGCCACGTCGGGCTGGCCGTCGCGTACAGCGTGTGGACGTACTACCAGGCAACAGGGGACGTCGACTTCCTCATCCACCAGGGTGCCGAACTGCTGCTGGAGGTCGCCCGGTTCTTCGCGGCCCTGGCCACGTACGACGAGAGCGCCGACCGTTTCGACATCACCGGCGTCATGGGACCGGACGAATTCCACGAT
The DNA here is from genome assembly GCF_004402735.1 of Cryobacterium sp. MDB1-18-1. Taxonomy (NCBI): domain Bacteria; kingdom Bacillati; phylum Actinomycetota; class Actinomycetes; order Micrococcales; family Microbacteriaceae; genus Cryobacterium; species Cryobacterium sp. MDB1-18-1. The sequence goes on from NZ_SOFR01000065.1 coordinate 58,300, forward strand.
GGAGCCCCCGGAGCGCCGGGAACGGGGCTGCGCAACAACACCTATACCAACGTGATGACCGCCTGGCTGATGGCGCGGGCCGTCGACATGGTCGCCGTGCTGAACGGGCGCAGCTGCCGGCCGCTCTGGAACCGGCTCGGCCTGCGCCCGGGCGAGGTCGACCGCTGGCGGCACATCGGCAGCCGGCTCCGGCTGTCGTTCCTGGCTGGAGGGGTGCCCAGCCAGTTCGACGGATACGAGGCGCTCCCCGAGTTCGACTGGGCGGGGTATCGCGCCCGCTACGGCGACCTCGGCCGGCTCGACCTGATCCTCAACGCGGAGGGCGACAGCACGAACAACTACCGGGTGTCCAAGCAGGCCGACGTGCTGATGCTGCTCTACCTGTTCTCGGCCGAGGAACTGCGGAGGCTGCTGCACGGGCTGGGGTACCCGCTGCCGCCGGAGGCCGTCGTCGCCACGGTGGACTTCTACGGGTCCCGGTCCACGCACGGGTCGACCCTGAGCAACGTCGTGCATTCCTGGGTGGAGGCCCGTCGCGACCGGGAGCGCTCCTGGCAGTTCCTGACCAGGGCCCTGGACAGCGACCTCGCCGACATCCAGGGCGGCACCACCCACGAGGGCATCCACCTCGGCGCGATGGCGGGGTCCGTGGACATGATGGTGCGGTGTTACAGCGGCCTCGAGATCCGCGACGACATCCTCTGGCTCCACCCCGTACTCCCCGCGGAGCTCGGTGCGTTCTCGTTCAGCATCAACTACCGGGACCACCCGATCCGGCTCGAGCTCACGTCGACGAACCTGCGCGTGACACTCAGCGCCGGCGGTGCCCCGCCGATCCGGGTACGGGTGGAGGGCCAGGACGCCTGGCTCGCCCCGGGCCAGGTCCGCGATTTCCCCCTGGTCCCGTAGCGGAGGCCCTAGACTGACCGCAATCGACTAGGTGGGGGCACAATGACCGACGGATCAGGCAATTACATTCCGATGCCCGCGGCGGCTCCCGCGGCGGGCTGGTATCCGGACCCCGCAGGCTCCCCTCGCCAGCGCTGGTGGAACGGCGCGGCCTGGACCATGGACCTGCACTATCCCGAGCCTCCCGTCTACGGGCGCCTCGCTCCGACCAGGGTCCTCTCACCGGACACGCCCGTCTACACCGCGGCCATCTGGATCATCACGCTGCTGCCGCTCCTGTCGCTCATCAACGTGGCGTCGACCGACCTCACCGCGGACTTCAACCGGGGGCTGTCGGAGGGCTCCACCGGCACGACGACGTCGGCGACGGATGTCCTCAGCCAGCTCCTCAGCATCGCCGTCTACGCGGCGTCGGTCACCCTCGCCTACTTCGACCGGCGCCGGCTGCTCGCCGACGGGTTCACCCGCCCGTTCCACTGGGCCTGGACCTTCCTCTCCTCCGGTATCTACGTGATCGGCCGCTCGATCGTCGTGCGTAACCAGGCGGGCCGCGGCCTGACCCCGATCTGGGTCTGGACCGGCATCGTCGTCGTCACGACGCTGGTCACCTTCGCCAAGTTCGCCGCCCTCGTGCCGCTCTTCCTCACGACGATCGGGTCGGGCATCGCGGCCTGAGCGGCAGCCGGCGAGCGCGTGTGTTCCGCGGCTAGACCTCGCTCTGCAGGGCCGCGCGGGCGAAGGCGGCCCCGCCCGGGGTGATCGTCCAGTTCAGGTAGTCGCGGGGCTTCCGTTCGAAGACGCCGAGGTGGTTGAAGAGGCGCCACTTGGGGAGCACGACCTGGAACGCGGCATCCGCGGAAAGGCGCTCGCCGTTCTTCTGCCCCCAGCCGATGGTCTCGAGACCGAGCGCGAGCGCCTGCTTGAACAGGGCGGCCTCGGTGAAACCCCGCCGGGCGATGAGCACCAGGAGGAGGCTCGTCGCGTCCGCCTCGACGGGCGAGCGGCTCGTGCGAATGGTGCGCGCGAGGTGCCACCAGAGTTCACGCGGGTTTTCGGCGAGTGCCCGACCCCTGCTCGTGAGCATGAGGCGACCCTTGCTCACCCGCAGCAGCCCGACCCGACGGAGGTGGTCACGCAGCTCCTGCAACGGAAGCATGTGCACCTCACGGTTGACCGTCACTGGCCAGCCCCAGTCGAGCTCCGTCGTCGCCGCGAGCACATCGACCGGCGGCAGGTAGCCGGCATCGGTGAGGCGGATGCCGTCGGCACCCACCCGGCGCAGGATCCATTGCACGTGTCCCACCATCCGCTGCATCGCCCGCTCGGGCAGCAGAATCGTGTCCCTCACGCGGGCCTCGGCGAGCATGAGCCGGAAGCCGGCGATCGCGTCGGGGTGCATGCGGGATTCGAGTTCCTGGGTGACCTTCACGTTGCGAGCCTACCGAGCGTCCCCGCAGAACTGTCAGCGGCACCTGCGAAGCTGGGACGATGACCGACACCCGGACCGATACCCGCGCATCCGCCCGTGAGATTCTCCGCACCCTGGTCGGGCGCGACGACGCCGACTTCCACGAGGGGCAGTTCGAGGCCATCTCCACCCTCGTCGACGACCGCCGCCGCGCGCTCGTCGTGCAGCGCACCGGCTGGGGAAAGTCCGCGGTGTACTTCGTCGCGACCCTGCTGCTGCGCCGCCAGGGCGCAGGCCCCACCATCCTCGTCTCGCCGCTGCTCGCCCTCATGCGGGACCAGGTCGCCGCGGCGGCGCGCGCCGGCGTGCGTGCCGTGTCGATCAACTCCTCGAACGCGCACGAGTGGGCCGGGGTGCTCGAACAGCTGCGGAGGGATGAGGTCGACGTGCTTCTGGTCTCCCCCGAGCGGCTGAACAACCCCTCCTTCCGCGACGAGCAGCTGCCCGCGCTCATCAGTCGCGTCGGCCTGCTCGTCGTCGACGAAGCGCACTGCATCTCCGACTGGGGCCACGACTTCCGTCCGGACTACCGGCGGCTGCGCGACCTCATCGCGACGATGCCGGCCGGGGTGCCGGTCCTCGCGACGACCGCAACGGCGAACAGCCGCGTCGTGACGGACGTCGCGGAACAGCTCGCACCCGCGGCGCCGGCAACAGGCCAGGCAGCGGGGCCCGGCGTCGTCACCATCCGCGGGCCGCTCGCCCGAGCCTCCCTGCGGCTCGGCGTGCTTCGGCTGCCCGACTCGCGAGCCCGGCTCGCCTGGCTGCTCAGCCACATCGACGAGCTGCCCGGCAGCGGCATCATCTACACCCTCACCGTCTCAGCGGCCGAGGACACCGCGCGCCTGTTGCGCGAGGCCGGCCATGCCGTGCGCGCGTACACCGGCCAGACCGACACCGCGGAACGCGAGGAGTCTGAGGGGATGCTCAAGCGCAACGAGGTCAAGGCCCTCGTCGCCACAAGTGCCCTCGGCATGGGCTTCGACAAGCCGGACCTCGGCTTCGTGCTGCACCTGGGCGCCCCCTCCTCCCCCGTCGCGTACTACCAGCAGGTCGGTCGCGCGGGGCGCGCGACCGAGAACGCCGACGTGCTCCTGCTCCCCGGTATCGAGGACGAGGCGATCTGGCAGTACTTCGCGACCTCGTCGATGCCGAGCGAGCACAAGGCTGAGGCCGTGCTCGGCGCCCTCGGCGACGCGGGTGGTCGCCCTCTCTCGACGCCGGCGCTCGAGGCGCGCGTCGACCTCAAGCGGTCCCCCCTCGAACTGCTGCTCAAGGTCCTCGACGTCGACGGCGCCGTGCGCAGGGTCACCGGCGGCTGGGTGTCGACCGGGCAGCCCTGGGTCTACGACCAGGTGCGCTACGAGCGCATCGCGGCCGCCCGGCTCGCCGAACAGCAGTCGATGATCGACTACGAACGCACGACCGGCTGCCGGATGGAGTTCCTGCAGCGCGCCCTCGACGACGACACCGCGGTGCCCTGCGGCCGGTGCGACACCTGCACGACCGCGTGGTATCCGTCCGACGTCGCCGTGGCGGCGGCCTCGGCAGCCGCCGCCTCGCTCGACCGGGTCGGCGTGGAACTCGAACCCCGCGCCCAGTGGCCGACCGGGGTCGCGAGCCTCGGGGTCGACGTGCGCGGCAACATCCCGGTTGGCGAGCGTCTCGCCCCGGGCCGCGCCCTCGCCCGGCTCACCGACCTCGGCTGGGGCGGACCCCTCCGTGACCTCTTCGCCGTCCAGGCGGCGGATGCCACTGCGACCGCCGCGATGACAAGCGCCTGCGTACGGGTGCTCGCCGACTGGAACTGGGACGAACGACCGGCCGCGGTGATCAGCATGCCGTCGCGGCGGCATCCGCTTCTCGTCGCCTCGGTCGCCCGCACCCTGTCGGAGGCCGGGCGCCTGCCCTGGCTCGGCTCCCTGGACCTCGTCGGCGGCGGGCCCGAAGGCGGCAGCGGCGGGAACAGCGCCTATCGCCTCGCCGCGGTGTGGAACCGTTTCGAGGTCGGGCCCGAACTCGCCGCGTCCCTGGCGCCCTTCGCCGGCAAGCCGGTCCTGCTGATCGACGACCTCGCCGACAGCCGGTGGACCCTCACCGTCGCCGGGCGGCTGCTGCGCCGGGCGGGCACCTCTGCGGTGCTCCCGTTCGCCCTGGCGCTGCGTTCCTGAGTCCGCGCGCGTTCCGGGAGCCGCGCACGCATCCGCGATGACACATCCTTCCGGTAAACTCCCCGGGCATTCAGAACCAGGGAGACCCGTGACATCGACACTCAAGACCGAGCGACCTGCTCCGGCGCCGCCACGCGAAACCACCGTGCGCCGGGATATCCAGGGGCTGCGGGCCGTCGCCATCGTCGCGGTCGTGCTCAACCACGTGATCATGTGGCCGACCGGCGGTTTCATCGGCGTGGACATCTTCTTCGTCATCTCGGGATTCCTGATCACCGGGATCCTGCTCCGCGACCATGAGACGACGGGCACGATTTCGCTCCGGCGTTTCTACGCCAGGCGCATCCGGCGGATCGCTCCGGCCGCGGTGACCGTACTGGTCGCCACGGCGGTCCTCGCCCACTTCCTGTTCAACACCACGCGGGCGCTCTCCACGCTCTGGGATGCCGCCTGGGCCTTCGTCTTCGCGGCGAACTGGCACTTCACGGCCATCGGCACGGACTACTTCCATGCGACCGACCCGGCCTCGCCGCTGCAGCCGTACTGGTCGCTCTCGGTCGAGGAGCAGTTCTATCTCGTCTGGCCGATCGTGGTGCTCCTCGTGCTCACCGTGGGCGCGAAGCGCCTGCGGAGCGCCCGCCGCGGCAGGGTGGTCCTCGGCCTGGTGATGGTCGTCGTCATTGTCGTGTCCTTTTGTCATGCCCTCGGTGAGAGCGCGACCACGCCGTCCGCCGCCTACCTGTCCACGTTCTCCCGGGTGTGGGAGCTCGGCGTCGGCGCCCTGCTCGCCGCGGCCGCCCCGGTCTTCCCCCGGATCCCCGTCGCCCTGCGCGGGCTCCTCGGCTGGGCTGGACTGCTCGGGATCCTGGCCGGCTTCTTCCTGATCGACGACGCCCTCGCCTTTCCAGGGCCCTGGGCAGCCGTCCCCGTCGCCGCGACCGCCCTCGTGATCATCGGCGGCATCACCGGCCCGCAGCACTACCTGTTCCCGCTCACGAACTCGCTCAGCGTCTGGATCGGCGACCTCTCGTACTCGCTGTATCTCTGGCACTTCCCGGTGATGGTGTTCCTGCTGATGGCCGACCCCACACTCAGCGTGCAGGTCATCCTCGGCATGATCCTCGCACTCTCGATCGTGTCGTACTACCTCATCGAGCAGCCACTGCACCGGTCACCGTGGCTGCACCGGTTCGGCGATTCAGCGGAATCCAGCCACCTCGCCTGGCGCACCTGGCGGGAGAAGTTCGGCTCCCAGTTCATTCTTGCCGGGCTGAGCCTGTTCGTGATCGCGACCGTGATCGGTGTCAGCGCCCAGGTCACCCTGCACGGCACGAGTTCCCCGGCAGCACCCATCGCGGCGCCCGGCCCGGTGGAGGACCCGACAGCCCAGCTGCAGGCGGATCTCGGCGCGGCTGCCTCGTCAACCGAGTGGCCGGGGAACCTCTCCCCCACCCTCGACGACGCGATCGCGACGACGTCGAAGAACAACCCGGCCAGGGGCTGCTTCGATGTCGGAAGCACGCCGAGCTTCGACGGCTGCACCTGGGGCAGTTCGGACGCCCCGAATCACATGTACCTCGTGGGCGACTCGACGGCCCTTGCCTATGCCCCCGCGTTCAAGGCGATCGCGGAGGGCAGCAACGGGCAGTGGAAGATCACCACGATCGGCCTGTACGGCTGCCGGTTCACGGCCGTGCCCGTGCAGAACGACGGCGCCGGCGTGATGGATGCCTGCCCCCAGCGCAAACAGGACGTCGCCCAGCGCATCGTGGCCGACAACCCGCGGCTCGTCGTGATTTCGAACGCATACGCGCTCGGCAAGACGCCCGACCGGACCGCCCTCTCCGCGGAGACCCTCGTCGCGTCGACGGCCGCGGAGGCGGCCGTGTACAACGCCGCCGGCCGGATCGTTTACCTCGCACCGCCGCCCCTCGGGGCCAGCCTCGGCCAGTGCTATTCGCCGGTGTCGAGCCCGCAGAACTGCAACACGGGCATCGACCAGGCCTGGCAGGACTTCGCGGCGGCGACCAGTGCGTTAAACGGATCCGGCAGCTTCTTCGTGTCCTCGCTGCCGTTCAGCTGTTACAACGGCGCCTGTCCGGCGTTCGCGGGCACGATTCCGACCAAGTACGACACCGTGCACATGACTCCTGCGTATTCGACCCACATCGCCCCGGCCATCCGCTTCGCCCTCGGGGCGCTCGGCCTGATGTAAGCGGGTCGTTTCCGGCGGGGTCAGGCGACCCTGACCTCGATCTCGCCCGGCTCCGCGGCCTCACTGCCGAAGACCAGGAACCGGTTGGCGATCTTGTCGGTGAAGAACCGGTCATGGCTGACCACGACGACAGCGCCGGGGAAGTGCACGAGGGCCCGCTCCATCACCTGGGTGCTCGACAGGTCGAGGTGGTTGGTCGGTTCGTCGAGCAGAAGCACCGAAGCCCCGGAGAGCAGGCACTGCGCCATGGCGACGCGCGCCTTCTGCCCGCCGGACAGGTTGCCGATCGTCTGTTTGAGGTCGGCTTCTGAGAACTGGAACATCGCGAGGAAGCGGTTCACCGACTTGCGGGTCGCGGTGAACGCGAGGCTGCCGGGCATGGCGTTCACCGCGTGCGTGACGGTGTCCTTCTCGTCGAGCTCGGCGAGGACCTGGTTGTAGGAGACCGGCGCGATGCCGCCCGCCCAGGTCACGGACCCGGAGTCGGCCTTCTCCTCGCCGTCGAGAACCCGCAGCAGGGTCGTCTTGCCGCTGCCGTTGGCGCCGAGCACCACGATCCTGTTCCCGCGCCGGACCTCGAAGCTCAGGTCGGAGAACAGGGCCTTGTCGCCATAGGACTTGCTGAGGCCCTCGACCCGGCAGAGCACGTCCTTCACGTGCAGGCCACGATAGATCTCCGTGATGATCTGGTCGACCGGGCGCGGCGCCCTCGCCTTCTTGATCTGCGCCAGCTGGCCGTCGAGGGTGCGGCTCGCCGCCTTCGCCGCCTCCCTGCGGTCGGAGATCCCCTCGGACTCGAACGCGAGGAGCTCGGACTCGTGCACGAACTGCTGCTCGAGCGTCTTGAGCCGGAACTGCTTCTGGATGACGTATTCGCCGAAGTTGCCGGGGTACTCGTGCAGGTGGAAGTTCTCGACCTCGATGATCCGGGTGACGACGGCGTCGAGGAATTTCCGGTCGTGCGAGACGATGATCGCCGCGCCGTGGAAGTCCCGGAACCAGGCCTCGAGCCATTCGACGCCGGCGACGTCGAGGTAGTTGGTGGGCTCGTCGAGGAGCAGGACGTCGGGGTCCTCGAGCAGGATCTTGGCAAGCGCCGCCCGGTTGCGCCAGCCGCCGGAGAGCTCGTCGATCGCGCAGACGCGGTGGGCCTCGTTGAAACCGAGGGTGCTGAGTGCCGTGTCGATCCGGCGCGGGTAATCCCAGCCGCCGAGCCGGTCCATGTCCTCGAACAGTTCGGCCTGGCGGTGCAGGAGGGCGTCGAAGTCCGTGGCCACGGCGATGGCCGCGTCGATCGACGCGAGTTCGGCTTCGATGGCCTTGATCGGAGCGAAGAGGCCGTGCAGGACCTCGGTGATGGTGGAGGAGCCGTCCAGTTCGGAGAACTGCGAGAAGTACCCGATCGAGACACCGCTCTCGAGCGTGACGGTGCCGGAGTCCGGTGCCACCTGGTCGAGGATGAGCTTGAGGATCGTGGTCTTTCCCGACCCGTTCTTGCCGATCAGGCCGACCCGGTCGCCCGGCTCCAGCCGGAAGAAGGCGTCGCGCAGGATCTGCGTCTTCTCGAATCGAACACTGACGTCATTCAGCCTGATCAGGCTCATTACTGCTGTCCTCTCGAGGGACGCCCAGGGAATTCGGCGAGCGGAGCCCAGTCGAGTCTACAAAACCCCGGGCGCTTCAGACCCTCAGCGCTACCGAACCTCAGCGCAGCACGTCCATCCGGGCCGGGTCGTCGGGATCGTGCGGCACCTCGCTCCGGGCGGACAGCATCCCGAGACGCACGAGGTCGATGCCGAACAGGTCAGGCCGTCCATGCAGGCGGCGGCGCCAGGTGGCCGGCACCGCCTCGAGTCCCCACCGTCCCGCGAGCAGCGCGCCGGCGGCGGCCACGCTGGCGGGATCGGCACCGCTGTGCGCGGCAGCAGAGATGACCGGTTCGACGCGGGAAGCATCCACGGCGCCCGCGTCGCCGAGGATCGCCCACGCGCCCTGCAGAATCCAGCCGACCGGACCCACACGCTGCACGTCGACGGTGCGGCCCCGCCCGGCCGCGGCGAGGTGGGCCTCCCAGGCGGCACGCGCCTCTGCGGGCAGGGTCTCGAACCCGGCCCGGGGATCGAGGCGCCCCTCGAGGACCGCCACGCGGAGTGAGAGCGCGAAGAGGACGCCCGCGTCGCCGGCGCCCGGGTCGGCGTCGGGGCGTCCCGAGTCGGTCGGTGCGGTGCGGTTCAGCGCGGTGCCGCGCACGGACGACACCAACCGCGCGGCCTCGGCGAGCGCCACGGGGTCGTCGAGCAGGGCGAGGGCGACGGGGGCCGTCCGGAGCAGGCACCGCCCGGCCGCGAGCCCGGCCGCATCCGGATCGCCGACGTCGGGTTCCGCGGCCGGGCCGGGGTCTTCCCGCACCGCGGCCTCCCTGGGGTCGAGGCCGTCGGCCGTGAGCAGCGCGAGGTCCACGGCCGCGGCCGTCCGCTCGGACCACTCGAAGTCACCGCCGGACGCGAGGGCATCCCCGGCGGCGAGCCCCAGCAAAACAGCGCCGGACCGATCATGCTTTTCGGGTGTGAGCACGGCGACCTCCGTGGCAGGAGCAACGACATCCAATGCGCGCAGCATACGTCCCGGCGGCACGGCCGACAAGGCGGCAGCCCCCTCCCGTGGCGCGCATTCGCGATGGCCAAGAACGACCGGCGCGGGCGTCATCGTGCGTCACGGGAATAGTCGGGGAAGCCTGCACCTTGTTATTCTTCGGAAGTCCCCGGTGAACACACCCGGCCCGGAGACTCCCTCGCGTGAAGGACCGCCACCCTGGTCTTTCACCTTCCGAAGCGTCAAACCGGCGGTTCGATTCCCTGCATTCGCGTTAGGCATTCCCATGAAGCTCACGTTCCGCTCCGCGCTCGTCGCGGGAGCCATCGTCACCCTCGCAGCACTGTCCCTCACCGCGTGCGCCACCGGCGGCACGGCCGGAAGCACGAGCGGCGCAACGACCGCCGACGATTCCCTCACCAAGGTGCAGAAGGCGGGAACACTCACGGTCGGGACAGAGGGAACATACCGCCCGTTCTCGTTCCACGAGAACGGCGCCGGAGACATCACCGGATACGACGTCGACGTGGTCAAGGCCGTCGCCGCCAAGCTCGGAGTCACCGCGACCTTCCAGGAGACCCAGTGGGACGGCATCTTCGCCGGGCTCGAGGCCGGCCGGTTCGACGCGATCGCCAACCAGGTCTCGATCACCCCTGAGCGCACCGCCAAGTACACCTTCTCCACCCCGTACACGTACTCGACGGGCGTGATCGTCGTGAAGTCGGACAACACCTCGATCACCTCGTTCGAGAGCCTCTCCGGGAAGACCACCGCCCAGTCGCTCACGAGCAACTGGAACACTCTCGCTACCCAGAGCGGCGCCAACGTGCAGGCCGTCGAGGGCTGGGCGCAGTCCGTCGCCCTCGTCGAGCAGGGCCGGGTCGACGCCACGATCAACGACAACCTGACCTTCCTCGACTACAAGAAGAACAACGACGCTTCGGGGCTCAAGGTCGCCGCGACCACGACCGACAAGTCGGAGAGCGCCCTCGCGTTCGCCGGCGGCAGCACCGCCCTCGCAACCGCCGTCGACACCGCCCTCGCCGATCTTGCCTCGGACGGCACCCTGACCTCGATCTCGGAGAAGTACTTCGGGGCCGACGTCTCGAAGTAACCAGCAGATGACTCAGTCGAACTGGGACCTCGCCCTCAGCGCACTGGGTCCGATCCTGATGGGCGCCATCCAGGGCACGATTCCGCTCGCGCTCGTCTCCTTCGCGCTCGGTCTCGTGCTCGCGCTCGTCCTCGCGCTCATGAGGTTGTCCCGGCAGCGCTGGTTGTCCGCGATCGCCCGGGTGTTCATCTCGATCGTGCGGGGAACGCCGCTGCTCGTGCAGCTCTTCGTGATCTTCTACGGGCTTCCCTCGCTCGGGCTTCTGATCGACCCGTGGCCGAGCGCCGTGATCGCCTTCTCGATCAATGTCGGCGGGTATGCCGCAGAGGTCATCCGCGCCGCGATCCTCTCCGTGCCCCAGGGCCAGTGGGAGGCGGCCTGGATGGTCGGAATGTCCCGCCGCAAGGCACTGACCCGGATCATCCTGCCGCAGGCCGCCCGCGTCTCGGTCCCCCCGCTGTCGAACACGTTCATCAGCCTCGTCAAGGACACCTCCCTCGCCTCGCTGATCCTTGTCACCGAACTCTTCCGGCAGGCCCAGAAGGTCGCGGCGTTCAGCCAGGAATTCATGCTGCTCTACCTCGAGGCCGCGCTCGTGTACTGGGTGATCTGCCTCGTGCTCTCGACCGTGCAGGGCAGGCTCGAAAAGCGATTGGACCGTTATGTCGCCCATTGATACCCCGCTCGACCCGCCGACCGAGCCGCAGCACGGCGAAGGGACAGAGCCCGCGGCATCCGCCGCCCTGCTCAACGTTCGGGGGCTGCGCAAGAGCTTCGGCTCGACCAGCGTGCTCGAGTCCATCGACCTCACCGTCGCCCGGGGCCAGGTGCTCGCCCTGATCGGCCCCTCCGGCTCGGGGAAGACCACCATTCTGCGGTGCCTGAACGGGCTCGAAACCGCGGACGGGGGCACGATCACGATCACCGCCGAGGTCGCAGACGCCACGCAGGTCGCCGCCACGCCCGGGGACCCCTCACTCGCCGGAACCGCGATCACGGTCGACTTCGGCGCCGTCAAGGGCCCGAGCGACAAGAGCCTCGCGGCCCTCCGCGACCGGTCGGCGATGGTATTCCAGAACTACAACCTGTTCCCGCACAAGACGGTGCTCGAGAACGTGCTCGAGGGTCCCGTCGTCGTACAGCGCCGCCCGAAGGCGGAGGTCACCGCGGAGGCGCTCGCTCTCCTCGCCCGGGTGGGTCTGGCCGACAAGACGGATGCGTTTCCGTTCGAACTCTCCGGCGGCCAGCAGCAGCGGGTCGGGATCGTGCGGGCGCTCGCACTCCGCCCCCAGCTCCTGCTCTTCGACGAGCCGACGTCCTCGCTCGATCCTGAGTTGGTCGGGGACGTGTTGCGCCTGATCAAGGAACTCGCGATCGAGGGGTGGACCATGGTGATCGTCACCCACGAACTGGAGTTCGCCCGGGAGGTCGCGAGCGAGATCGCCTTCGTCGACGGCGGCACGATCGTCGAACACGGCGACCCCAGGCAGGTGCTCCGGAACCCGCGCGAGGAACGCACCCGGCAGTTCCTGCACCGCCTGCTCAACCCGTTCTGAACGCGCCCGCCCGGTCCGTCGATACCGCCCGTCCGCACCGCTATCGTGATGCCATGGCAACAGCAGCGGTGACCACGCAACGACGCGTCTTCGGGGTCTTCCGCCTCGCGATCGGGATGCTCCTCCTCGCGAGTGTGCTCACTCAAGTCGTCGACCAGGCTGTGCACGACGCCTTCGTGCCGACGGAGTACTTCGGGTACTTCACGGTGCAGTCGAGCCTGGTCAACGCGGTCGTGCTGCTCTGGGGCGGTTCCCTCGCCCTCCGGTTCCGGGCAGACCCGGAGCTTTTCACCCGGATCAGGATGTCGGGGCTCTGCTACGCGATCGTGACCGCGGTCGTCTACAACGCACTGTTGCGCAACGTGGTGTCCGACGGTTTCACCGGGATCGCCTGGCCGAATGAGGTCCTGCACGTCTGGGCGCCGATCTTCATCCTGGTCGATTGGCTCCTCGTCCCTGGGCGGCCGGCCCTCGCCTGGAAGGCCCTGGGCTTCGCCCTCCTGTATCCGATCGTGTGGGTCGTCTACGCCGTGATCCGCGGCGCCTTCACCGGGTTCTACACCTACCCGTTCCTCGACCCGACCGGACCCGGCGGGTATGGGAGCGTCGCCGGGTACGTGCTCGGAATCGCCGTCGTCATCGCGGGCCTCGCTGCCGCGGCGATCTCCGTGAGCCGGGCGGGGCATGCGACAGGGGTCACGGCTTCGACAGCTGTTCTGGCGGAAGATCCGGCAGTATCCGTGTCGCCTCCAGCTGACGCTCGCGCATCGCGAGGAACAGCGGAAAGCTGAACGCGAAGGCGAGAACGAACGCGAGGACGACGTAGAGCCAGGCGCGTTTCATGCCGAGCCGGCGGGCTTCGACGATGATCAGGATGCTACCGGCCACGGCTGTCACAAGCAGGTCGACGGTGAGCGATGACACCGAGGGGCCGCTTCCGGTCCAGTCGCCGAGGTAGTCGCGCGCCTGGCTGATCGAGAGGATGTTGTACGTCCAGGTGCCGATCAGGCCGGCAATTCTCAAGCCGAGGTACACGAGGGCGAGCGGGGTCCAGTTCCGGGTCATGCCGACAGTATGCCGCCCCTTCCCGCTCCGTCCCGTCACGTCGACGCGTCCACCCACCTCGCGAGAGCGTAATTTTGGCCCTTAAACCGGCGGTTTAAGGGCCAAAATTACGCTCTCGCGGAGAGGAGACGCGCGCGGGTCAGTCGGCGGGGCCGGCGGTGAGGGTCGCGGATGCGGTGTGGGGTGCCCCGGCGGTGTCCGTCCAGGTGAGGGTGACCGAGTCGCCGGGGTTGTACGCCGTGAGGGTCGAGGTGAGGGCGGCGGCCGAGGTGATCGACGTGCCGTCGACGGCGGTGATGGTGTCGCCCGCGACGATCCCGGCGGTGGCGGCGGCCGAACCGGCGACGACCGCCGTGATCACGGCCGAGTCACCGGTCGTGGCCGTCGATCCGGTGGTGCCGGATGCCGCGCCGAGGCTGCCGCGGTAGCTGCGGCCGTTGACAGAGCCCGTGTCCGTCGACGTGGTGGCGCCCGAACCGACCGCGACCCCGAGGAACGCCGGGTAGCCGATCGTGACAGTGCTCGTTTCGACGCCGGTGTGGATCAGGGTGACGACCTCGAGGGCCGCGTCGATCGTGATCGCGAAGCCACTGATCGTCGCGGTCCCTGAGGACGCCGCCGTGTCAATGCCGATGACCTCCCCGTCGGCGTCGTAGAGGGGCCCGCCGGAGTCGCCGGACTGGATGTCCGCGTCAACCTGGATCAGGCCGGTCAGGGTTTCGGCGTCCGTGGCATCCTCGCTCGAGGCGGTGATGGTCTGGTCGACGCTCGTGACGGTGCCGGCCGCCGCGGTGAGGGTGCTCGTTCCGCCGGCGTTGCCGACCCCGGTGACCGCGTCCCCCGCCGCGACGGTCGAGGTCGTGTCCAGAGTGGCGGGGACCAGCCCGGAGGCATTCTCGAGGTTCAGCACGGCGATGTCCTGCGAGGAGTCCGTACCGACGACATCCGCCACATAGCTCACGCCGGTCGAGACGACCGTCACGCTGATGCTCGTCGCGCCGTCGATGACGTGGTTGTTGGTCAGGATCTCACCGTTCGAGGTGAGCACGATTCCGGTGCCGGCCGCTTCGGCGCTCTGATACTTGAGGACGGTGTCGATGACGACGACGCCGACCGACTGCGCGGCCGTTGCCGCAGTGGTGTCGAGCGCGGTTGCCGTCGTCGCGGATGCGGTGCCGGACCCATAGTTGGAGGGGCCGCCGGGGCGCAGGCCGGAGGTACCGAGGGTCGCCGAGGAACCTGAGGTTCCCGATGATCCGGTTGATCCCGCAACCGAGCCCGAGCTGCTCGTGCCCGACGTCGAGCTGTTCGAGGAGGAGGCCGCGGCGACGACCTGGGCGACGGCCATCGAGGAGAAGTACAGGCCGGCGCCCGTCGTCGCAGTGACGAGGGCTGCAGCGAGCCCCATCGAGACGATCACTCCGGCACGGAAGCGCGGCCGGTGGAAGGCCGGGTTGACGACGGGTGCGGCCAGGCTGTTGCCCGTGGATTCCGTGCCAGTGGGTTCCGTGCCCGTGGGTTCGGTGCCAGTCATTGTGAGATCCTTTTCCTCCGGGTGACGGCCGTACCGTCGCGACTGGTTCCCACCCAAGTCCCGGAAGCTATCGGATTTCTATGAGGCGTCGTGGTGTTGGCCCAGAGGGTCCCGCCCATCGGCTGTGAGCCCCTCCGGGCAGGCCGGGCCGGTCAGACGAGCACAGCGTCAGACGAACACAGGTCCAAACCGGCGCAGCTTCAGACGAGGACTGTGCTGCCGATTTCACTGAAACCCTGATCGGTGACAGTGACCTCGAGCTTCGCCGGAATCTGTTCCTTCATCGAATCCACGTGGCTGATCAGTCCGATGGTGCGGCCACCGGCCCGGAGGCCGTCGAGGGTGCTCATCGCCGTCTCGAGCGTTTCGCTGTCCAGGGAGCCGAAGCCCTCATCGACGAAGAGGGTGTCGAGCGCGATTCCGCCGGCCTGATGCGAGACGACCTCGGCGAGCCCGAGGGCCAGGGCGAGTGAGGCGAGGAAGGTCTCGCCGCCGGAGAGCGACTGGGTCGGGCGGGCCCGTCCGGTGTGCTGGTCGAGGATGGCGAGTCCGAGGCCGGACTGGGTGCCGCGGTACTGCAGGGAATCGTCGTGTTCGAGGGCGTATCGGCCGCCGGTCATGTCCCGCAGGCGACCGTTCGCGGCGAGGATGATCTCCTCGAGTTGCGCGGCGAGCACGTAGGTTTCGAGTTTCATCCGTTTGGTGTTCGGTTCCTCGCCGTGAACGACCGCGGCGAGCTCCCGCACCTGGGCCTGGGTGACGAGCAGGGTCGCGGAGGTGGCGGCAAGCGCACGGGCCTCGGCGACCACGACCGCCAGTTCCTCCTGCCGGATCGCGAGGGTCCCGTGCTCGGTGAACGCCTCGTCCCTGGCCGTGGCCGCAGCGGCCCTGGCGGCCCTGGCCGGGTCCAGATCGAGCGCGACATCGGGAAGGTCGGCGAGCTCCGGTTCGGCCAGCACGGCGCGCACCGCGGCGAGCTGGTCGTCGTGGGCACGGATGCCGGTCTCCCGCGTCGCGATCTCGGCCGGCGTGAGTCGTGCGGTGACGACCTCCGTTGCTTCCACGAAGCCTTCCGCGGTGAGCCGGTCGGCCACGGCCGCGGAGGCGGCATCGAGGGCACGATCCCGTTCGCCGCTGAGGGCGCGGGCCGTCTCGAAGGCGCGCGCCGCCTCGAGCTCTGTGCGCATGCTCTCGGCCCGTTCGGTGACGGAGGTGTAGCCCGCCAGTTGCCGATTCACCCGTTCCTCGATCGCGATGCGGCGGCCGCGGATTTCGGTGAGCCGGGTCGCGGCATCGTCCCTGCCGGAGTGGACCCCGGCGAGGGTCTCCCGCGCGTGGTCGAGCTCGGTGCGCAGCCGCAGCCGCTCGGCACCGAGTTCCGTTTCCCGTGCCGCGGCGGTGCGGGCAGTCTCGAGTGCGGTGAGCGCGGCCGCGCGCGAGGCCGTGCGGTCGGCACCTGTTCCCGGGCCGGCGGAAGCACGGGCGGCGGCAGCGCGCGCGCCCAGGCTGAGGACCTCACCGTTGCTGCGCTCGAGGTGGTCCTGGGCGCGGGTCATTCCGGCGAGGGCGGCCTCGATGTCGCCCTCGGTGACCGGCTCACCGGACGCCTCCGCGGGGTGAGGATGCAGCGTGGAACCGCACACCCCGCACGGTTCGCCGGAAACGAGCCGGCCGGCGAGCTCGCCGGCGTGATCGGCCAGCCGCTTGGCGACGAGGTCTCGGTAGCGTCCGGCGGCGTCGGCGTTCTCGGTGGCGGCGGCCGCGTGCCGGCTGCGTGCCCTGTCGAGGTCCGCCTCGAGCGCGGCAGCCTCTGCGGCTGCGGCTTCCGCGGCGACCGCGCGGGCGAGCGCGGCGACGGCTTCCGGTTCGCGGGCGGAGTCGCGAGCGAGCGCGGCGAGGTCCCGGTCGAGGTCGTCGAGCAGGGCGGGCGCTGCGTCGATCCGCGCCTGCAGCCCGTCGAGCGTGGCCTGGATCTCGGCGAGCCCGGCCTCGGCGGACCCGGACTCCGCATCGAGGGCCGGCAGTTCTTCCTCGGCCGCGAGGACGTCGTTCAGGGACCCGAGCTGTTCGAGGAGCAGGTCGATGGTGGCGGAGAGTGGGACGGCATCCTGATCGTCGTCGCCGTCCTGGTCGACCTCGTCGGAACCGTTGACCGTGATCCAGTTCTCCCGCGCAGCCACCTCCGCCCGCGCCGCGTCGAGGGCAGCGGCGAGCGCAGCGGACTCTGCTTCGATCTGGGGCCATACCCGGGCAGCGCGGTGCGCGGCCGCGAGGTCGTCACGGTCGGCGTCGACAACGGCGCTGCGCTCGTCGAGCACGGCCAGGGTGGCCGTTGCGGCGTCCCTGCGGTCCTGGCGGGCCCGCATCTCTTCCTGGGCCCGAAGCCCGGCCGTCGCGTCGACCAGTGCGGCATCCGCACGGGCAGCCGCGGCGACGGCGACGGCGAGTGCCTGCTCGAGTTCGGCGGTGGCCGCCTCGAACCAGGCCAGGTCTGGTGCTGCGGTGCCGGGCTCGGTGCCTGCTGGCACGTGCCGGGCGGCGGATGCCGCGAGAGTCTCGAGCCGCACGCGCACGCCGGTGAGTTCATCGTCGAGGGCCTTGCGACGCGTGATGAGTTCTGTCTCCAGACTCTGGAACCTGCTGGTGCCGAAGAGGGTGCGCAGGACCTCGCGACGATCGTCGGTCTTGGCGAGCAGGAACCTTTGGAACCGGTTCTGTGCGAGCAGGATCACCTGCAGGAACTGGTCCTGTTTGAGCGGCAGGATGCGGGAGAGTTCGTTCCCGACATCGACGGGGCGTGCGGCGAGACCCCGCCAGCCGTCGACTGCATCGGCAGCGGCGTCGACCGCGGCGGCGTCGCGGATCTCGAGCCGGGCATCCGGTGCGGACACGGTCGTGCCGATGCCCCGCTTTTTGGCCTTGAGGTACCTGGGAGTGCGGAAGATGCGATAGTCGTTCCCGTTCAGGCCGAATTCGAGCTCGACGAAGGTGGGATCACCGGGTTCGCAATGGTCGCTGCGCAACTGCGATTCCGTGCCCTCATAGCGCGGAACACTTCCATAGAGGGCGAAACAGACCGCGTCGAGGATGCTGGACTTGCCCGCGCCGGTCTTGCCCGTGATCAGGAAGATACCGTCGTCGTCGAAGCGCTCGAAGTCGACGACCTGCTCGTTCTTGAACGGGCCGAACCCGGCGAGCCGCAGGCGCTTGATCTTCACGTCGTACTCCTCGTGTTCCTGATGCTCACTGGGTGACTTCTTTCAGTTCCCCGGCCGCGAGCAGTTCGGCGACGAGGTCTCGCTCGAACTCCGTCTGCCCGACACCGTTGCGCACGAAGCTCAGGAAGCCGGCGACGATGTCGGGATCGGTCTGCCGGTTGATCCGTTCGGCGTAGCTCTCGCTGCCGGTATCCACGACGACGGCCGGCCGGTGTTCGAGCGTGACACAGTGCGGGAAACGTTTCTGGAGCGCCCGCATGCCGTCGAGGGGCCTGACCTGGTCGGTCAGCACGGCCGAGACCCAGTCCCCTTCGAATGCTGCGAACCTGTCGGCGGTGAGGAGATCCTCGAGCTCGCCGGTGAGCACACTGAGCCGCCGGGGAACCGGGAGGGCGACCCACTCGATCTCGAGCTCGGCGCCCTTCCCCGAACGGTCGGGGCCGAGGTCGACCTGCCAGGCGCCGCGGGGCTTTGCGGCCTCGGCGAACGAGTAGTGCAGGGGTGCGCCGGAGTAGCGCACCCGGTCTTCGAGCCTGGCTCGCCCGTGAATGTGCCCGAGTGCGACGTAGTCCGGGCCCTCGAACACGCTGACCGGCACGAGGTCGAGCCCGCCGGCGGTGATGTCCCGCTCGACGTCGCTCGCCTCCTGCGTGGCCGCGACGCCGGCCGCGAAGCAATGCGCCAGCACGACGGAGCGACCGCCGCGGACCGCGAGGTCCGACCGGATCTGGTCCATGACGAAGGTGAGCACCTGCTCGTGGGTCTTGAGCGTTCGTTCCGGGTGCGTCTGATTGGCATAGAGGTGGCGGACCAGGGCCGGTTCGAGGAAGGGGATGCCGTAGAAGTGCACGGGTCCGTGCTCGTCGGTGAGAGTGACCGGCGTGGCGACCTGTTCCGGCCGGGTGATCACATGGATGCCCGCCAGGCCGGCCCACTCGGACTGGAACCCGAGCCGGGTGGCCGAGTCGTGGTTGCCGCTCGTCATGATGACCTGCGCGCCGGCGTTCCGAATCTCGCGGAGGGCCGTCGCGAGGAGGGTGTAGCTGTCCGCTGAGGGCATCGCCGAGTCGAACACGTCGCCGGCGACGACGACCACGTCGATCGAACGATCGCGGACAACGTCGACGAGCGCGTCGAGCACGATCCGGAGGTGTTCGAGGGTCGAGTGCGTGTGGAACGTGCGCCCGATGTGCCAGTCCGACGTGTGCAGGATCCTCATGGTCGTCACGCTACCGTCCAGCACCGACACGGGCCGATCGGCCCGCCCACAGCATCCATCTTTGTTCTTCTGTGTTTTCCTTGACAAACAAAAAGAAACACAGATATCGTGTAGTCAATCCTGATCGAAGCGATCGGGCCGCGCAGTGGCGGGGGTCACTCAAAGACGAGGAAGTATCATGTTTGCGGAAGAACGGCAGGCGCTGATCGCCGAACTCGTCAGCGAAGCCAGCCGGGTCACCGTCAATGAACTCGCAACCCGCTTCGACATCACCCCGGAAACAGTGCGCCGCGACCTCGATACGCTCGAAGGCTCCCGGCAGTTGCGTCGAGTCCATGGCGGGGCCGTCGCCCTCGACCGCCTCAGCCTCTCGGAGCCGAGCCTGGCCGAACGGCAGACCCAGCGACACGACGAGAAGGAACGCATCGCCGCTGCCGCGTTCGCCATGATCCCGACCAGCCAGTCCGGGTCGATCATCCTCGACGCCGGCACCACCACCGAGCTCCTCGCCGACCGTCTCGCCGACTGGACATCCGCCGGACCCGACGACCAGCTCCTCGTCATCACGAACGCCGTTCCGATCGCATACAAGCTTGCCGGCAACGAGGAAATCCAGCTCCACCTCCTCGGCGGTCGCGTCCGTGGCCTGACCCGCGCGGTCGTCGGCCAGAGCACGATCGCGCAGCTCGAGGGGCTCCGCCCCGATATCGCGTTCATCGGCGCCAACGGCGTGCATGCCATCTTCGGCCTGAGCACCCCCGACCTCGTCGAATCGTCCGTGAAGACCGCCATCGTCCGATCGGCACGGCTCGTCGTCGCGCTCGCCGATTCCACCAAGCTCGACGAAGAGACCCTGGTGCGGTTCGCCGCCCTCGGGGACATCGACGTGCTCATCACGGACGCACCCCCATCACCGGCACTTTCCGCGGCCCTGGCCGCGGCTGACGTAGAGGTTGTGATCGCGTGATCATCACGCTTACCCCGAATCCGAGCCTGGACCGCACGATCTCGCTCGACGGCATCCTCGCCCGCGGCGAGGTGCAGCGCGCCGTGGCGAGCCACGTGGAGCCGGGGGGCAAGGGCGTCAACATCTGCCGCGCCCTTGAGGCCTCCGGCGTGGAGAGCCTCGCGATCCTGCCCGGCGACGCCCTCGATCCCGTGCTCATCGCGCTCTCCGATGCGGGCATCCCGCACCTCGGCATGCCGATCGGCGCAAGCATCCGCAGCAATGTCGCGATCACGGAGCCGGACGGCACCACGACCAAGGTCAACGTGCCCGGCCCGGTGCTGACCCCCGCTCAACAGACCGAACTCATCGATCTCGTGCTCGACCGGGCGGATGGAGCAGGCTGGGTCGTGCTCGCCGGCTCGCTTCCCCCGGGAGCTCCCGTCGATTTCTACGCCGACATCATCCGCCGGCTGCGCGCCCGCTACGGCTCCGCGGCGCCGAAGGTCGCCGTCGACTCGTCCGGCGCCCCCTTCGCCGCTGCCGTGAGCGCCGGCCCAGACCTGATCAAGCCGAACGGTGAGGAACTCGCCGAACTCACCGGGATCCCGGACGCCGAAGCCCTCGAGGGCAATCCGTCACTGGTCGCAGCGGCATCCGCTCGCCTCGTGGCCGGCGGCGTCGGCGCGGTCCTCGCCACGCTCGGCGCCCAGGGTGCCGTGTTGACGACCAGGGACGGATCCTGGCTCGCCCAGACGCCGCCCATGGTCGCCGTGAGCACCGTCGGCGCCGGCGACTCGTCGCTGGCCGGCTTCCTGCTGAGCGACCTGGCCGGCGGCAGCGCCCCCGATGCGCTCCGCCAGGCAGCAGCCCACGGGGCCGCAGCCGCATCTTTGCCCGGATCAACCGTTCCGGCACTGAACCAAACAAAGCCCAGCGACGTCACCGTGACGCAGCTGACCCATCCAAAGGAGGATGTCCAGTGAGTGCACTGATCACCCCGGAGCTCGTCGCTCTGGATAAGAACCTCGGAGCCGCTCCCTCGAGCGTCATCCGGCGACTCGCCGAGCTCGTTGTCGGCGCAGGCCGGGCCACCGAGATCGAGAGCCTGTACGCGGATGCCCTCGCCCGCGAAGCGAAGACGGCAACCGGCATCCCCGGTGGCCTGGCCATCCCGCATTGCCGCTCCGCAGCCGTTACCGAGCCGACCCTCGCGCTCGCCCGCCTGTCGACCCCGGTCGACTTCGGCGCAGGAGACGGCCCCGCCGACCTGGTCTTCCTGATCGCCGCGCCGGCAGGCGCGGACCAGGAACACCTTAGGATCCTGGCGAAGCTCTCCCGTTCGCTGATGAAGCCCGCGTTCACGGCCGCCCTGCGCGCCGCCACGACGCCCGCAGAGATCGTCGAGCTCGTCACCAACGTCGTCTCCCCCGTTCCCGTCGCTGTCGGCGGCGGCACTGCAGCCCCCGCGGCATCCGTCCGCACCGGGGTCAAGCGCCTCGTCGCCGTCACGGCCTGCCCCACCGGTATCGCGCACACCTACATGGCCGCTGAGGCCCTCTCGGCCGCCGCGGAAGCCGCGGGCGTCGAGATGCAGGTCGAGACGCAGGGCTCCGCCGGCCTCACAATGCTCGACCCCGCGGTCATCGCAGCGGCCGACGCGGTGATCTTCGCGGTCGACGTCGACGTGCGCGGCCGCGAGCGCTTCGCGGGCAAGCCCGTCATCCAGGTTCCGGTCAAGCGCGGCATCGACGAGCCGGCCAAGCTCATCGCGGACGCCATCGCGGCCTCGGAGAACCCGAACGCCCGCCGCGTCGGCGGAACCGCAGGAGCGGCGGAGGTCGACGAGAAGAACGAGCACTTCGGCCAGAAGGTCAAGCGCGCGCTCCTCACCGGTGTCAGCTACATGATTCCGTTCGTGGCAGGCGGAGGCCTGCTCATCGCACTCGGCTTCCTCCTCGGTGGCTATGAGATCACCAAGATCGCCGACGTCGTCACCCTGCAGAACAGCCTCTTCAACCTGCCCGACGGCGGCCTCGCGATCTATCTCGGCGCGGTCTTCTTCAAGATCGGCGCCCTGTCGATGGGCTTCCTGGTCCCGGCGCTCTCCGGCTACATCGCCTATGCGATCGCCGACCGCCCCGGAATCGCCCCCGGGTTCGTCGCGGGCGCCGTCGCAGGCTTCATGGGTGCCGGCTTCCTCGGCGGCATCGCCGGCGGCTTGCTCGCCGGTGTCGCAGCGGCCAGCTTCGCGCGGCTCAATGTTCCGCGCTGGCTCCGCAGCCTGATGCCCGTCGTGATCATCCCGCTCGTCGCGTCGATCGTCGCCTCCGGGTTGATGTTCCTCGTGCTCGGTGGTCCGATCGCGTGGCTCACCGCCGCACTGAACACCTGGCTCACGGGTATGAGCGGCGCAGCGGCGATCGTCCTCGGACTGATC
This sequence comes from Cryobacterium sp. MDB1-18-1, assembly GCF_004402735.1. Lineage (NCBI taxonomy): Bacteria > Bacillati > Actinomycetota > Actinomycetes > Micrococcales > Microbacteriaceae > Cryobacterium > Cryobacterium sp. MDB1-18-1. The sequence continues at coordinate 80,747 of NZ_SOFR01000065.1, forward strand.
CTCGGACTGATGATGGGCTTCGACCTCGGTGGCCCGGTCAACAAGGTTGCATACGCCTTCGCCGTCGCCGGCCTCGGCACCGCGACCGTGGCCAACCAGGCTCCGTGGCAGATCATGGCCGCCGTGATGGCCGCCGGAATGGTTCCGCCGCTCGCGATGGCCCTGGCCACCGTGCTCGACAAGAAGCTGTTCAGCCCGATCGAACGTGAGAACGGCAAGGCGGCCTGGCTGCTCGGTGCGTCCTTCATCTCCGAGGGTGCCATTCCCTTCGCCGCGGCAGACCCGCTGCGCGTGATCCCGGCGAGCATGCTCGGTGCCGGTGTCACGGGCGCCCTGTCGATGGCCTGGGGTGTCACGAGCAAGGCCCCGCACGGCGGCATCTTCGTCTTCTTCGCGATCGACAGCTTCGCGCTGTTCGCCCTGGCCATCGCGATCGGCACCGTCGTCGCAGGCCTGGTCGTCATCGCCCTGAAGCGGTACACCACGAAGAAGGTCGTTTCCGGAGTGGAAGCCCCGGTTCTCGTCACCGCATGAACAACCAGTAGTACCATCACCGCATGAAAACGCGGCGGCCGATACGTGATCCGTACCGGCCGCCGCGTAATATCGTTACCGTGGGCAACCAATTCCCACGCAAGAATAGAGGTTAAACCGTGCAGCAGAACTTCTCCGGCGTGGGCGTCAGTCCCGGGCGGATCATCGGATCGATTCGGCAGATGCCCAAACCGGTCAGTGAACCCCCGGCCGGAGAACGATTGGCCGCGTCCCTCTCAGCGGATGCCGCCGCCGAACTGCTGCGTGCCTCTGCCAAGACCGTGCAGGTCGAGTTACAGAACCGGGCAGCGGGAGCGACCGGCGCGAGCAAGGCCGTCCTCGAGGCCACCGCGCTGATGGCGACGGACCCGATGCTGATCAAGGCGGCCATCAAGCTGATCAAGACCGGTCTGTCCGCCGAGCGGTCGATCTGGGAGTCCGGCGCCTCCGTCGCCGAGATGCTGATCAACCTCGGCGGGTACATGGCCGAGCGGGCAACGGACGTCCTCGACGTGCGCGCCCGTATCGTCGCAGAGCTCCGCGGTGTTCCCGCGCCGGGCATCCCCCTCGCCGACGCACCGTTCATCCTCGTCGCAGAGGACCTCGCCCCCGCTGACACCGCGACCCTGGACCCGGAGAAGATCCTCGCCCTCGTCACCTCCGGCGGCGGACCGCAGTCCCACACCGCGATCATCGCCCGCGCCCTCGGCCTCCCGGCCGTCGTCGCAGCCCCCGGCGTCGACGCCCTCGAAGACGGCATCGAGGTGTACGTGGACGGCGCGGCCGGCCTCCTCTCCCTCGAGCCCGGCGCCGAGGAAATCGCCGCCGTGGAAGCCTGGAAGACCGCCGCAGCGATCCTCGCCGTCTTCGATGGCAACGGTCGCACCGCGGACGGCCACCTCGTCCCCTTGCTCGCCAACGTCGGCGGAGCAAAGGACGCCGTCAAGGCCGCCGAAGCCGGCGCCCAGGGCGTCGGACTGCTCCGCACCGAGTTCTGCTTCCTCGAGCGCGAGACCGAGCCCACGATCGAAGAACAGGTCATCGCCTACCGCGGCGTGTTCGACGCGTTCCCCGGCCAGAAGGTCGTCGTACGCACCCTCGACGCCGGCGCCGACAAGCCGCTGCCGTTCCTGACCGACACGAGCGAGCCCAACCCCTCGCTCGGCGTGCGCGGATACCGCACCGACCTGACCACCCCTGGGGTGCTGGCCCGCCAGCTCACCGCGATCGCCCAGGCCGCCGAAGGTTCCTCGACCAGCGTCTGGGTCATGGCCCCGATGATCGCGACGCCGGAGGAAGCCGCGGAGTTCGCTGCGATGTGCGCCACCGCAGGGCTCAAGATCCCCGGCGTCATGGTCGAGGTCCCCTCCGCCGCGCTCCTCGCGGACCGGATCCTCGGTGAAGTCGACTTCGTCAGCCTCGGCACGAACGACCTCACCCAGTACACGATGGCCGCCGACCGCCAGCTCGGCACTCTCGCCGCGCTGAACTCCCCGTGGCAGCCTGCCGTGCTCAAGCTCATCGGACTCACCGTCGAAGGCTCGATCGCCGAAGGCAACAACAAGCCCGTCGGCGTCTGCGGCGAGGCCGCAGCCGACCCCGTGCTCGCCGTCGTGCTCGTCGGACTCGGGGTCGCGACCCTGTCGATGACCTCCCGTTCGCTCTCCGCTGTCGGAGCCGTGCTGAAGTCCGTCACCCTCGACGATGCCAAGAAGCTCGCGGTCCTCGCGGTGTCCGCGCCGAATCCGACCGAGGCCCGCAAGCGCGTGCGCGCCGGATTGCCCATACTTGAAGAGCTGGGTCTGTAACCGCACACGCGTAACCGCTCCCCGCACCACTCCAGTCAGCCCGCAGTATCGTCGAGCACGACCGTCGTCGAGTATCAACCAGGAGGAATTATGTCCGAACGCACAGCCACCATTGCCAGCCGAGTCGGCCTGCATGCCCGTCCCGCGTCCATTTTTGCGGCCGCCGTCGGCGAACTGCCGATCGAGGTCACCATCGCGATGGAGGGCGAGCCTGCTGAAGACGCCATGGACGCCTCGAGCATCCTGAGCCTGATGAGCCTCGGTGCGGCCAACGGCGACGTCGTCGTGCTGCGCGCGGAAGGCGACGGAGCCGACGAGGCGCTCGAAGCCCTCGTCAAGATCCTCGAGACGGACCTCGACGCCGAGTAATACTCCACCGGAACAACAGGAAGCACCCTCGGTATTCGGGGGTGCTTCCTTTTTTGTATGCTCGTCGCTGGTCTACGAGCCGACGAGTGTGATGAAAGCGCTCAACTGGGCGAGCGCCTCGACTCTGTGCGGCAGCGAGTCCGTGAGCGCGGGCGAGTAGACGAGCCACGCCGCCCACTGCGCGCGCGAGATGGCGACGTTGAGCCGGTTCGCGAGCAACAGGAATTCGAGGCCGCGCGGCACCTCCTCCGCGGACGACGCCGCGAGCGAGACGATCGCGACCGCGGCCTCCCTGCCCTGGAATTTGTCGACCGTGCCGACCGGGACCGAGGAGAGGCCGGCCGCCCGGAGTCGTTCCCTGATCAGGGCGACCTGGGCGTTGTACGGAGCGACCACGATCACGTCCGCCTCCCCGAGCGGGACCGTTCGCCCGGCGGATGTCCACGGCCGGCCGATGGCGTCGCGGACGAGCCCGACCACGACATCCGCTTCTTCGATCGACGAGGTCGCGTTGTCCGTGTGGCGCACCGGAACGGGATGCAGCCCCGGTCCCACCCCGGCCAGGGCGCGGTCGGAGGGGTGCGAGCGGAGTTTGCCCTCGTAGGAGAGCGCCGAAACAGGAGCGCAGACGGCCGGGTGCATCCGCCAGCTCGTCGCGAGGAAATACCCGAGCTCGGCGGGGAGCACCCGATGCCCGTCCGTGAGCCAGCCGAGCGCGGAGAGGTCGACGGGCTCGGGGTGCGTGCCCTGGCTGACCTGCGGCAACTGCTGCGGGTCGCCGAGAAGCAGCAGCCGCTCCGCCGAGACGGCCGCGGCAATCGTGCTCGCGAGGGAGTACTGCCCGGCCTCGTCGATCACGAGCAGGTCGAGGGAGCCGCGCGGGATCCGGTCGGCGTTGCTGAAGTCCCAGGCCGTCCCGCCGAGTACCCAGCCGTCCGACCGGCCGGTGAAAGCGGCGAGACCCTTGACATCGAGGGCGAGCCACGGAACGGCAGTGCCTTCTTCGCCCTTCTTCGGCCGTTTGCCGACGCGGTCCGGGTCGAGCCCGACTCCGGCGCCCGCCTCGACCACCGCCCGCAGCATGTTCTCGACGGCCGCATGCGACTGCGCGACGACGCCGATTTTCCAGCCGTGCCGGACCACGAGGTCGGCGATCACCCGCGAGCCGACGAAGGTCTTCCCGGTTCCGGGCGGGCCCTGGACGGCAAGGTAGGAGTGATCGAGGGCCAGCACGGCATCGCGGATGGCGCCCGGGGTGTCTCCTGCGGTAACGACAGGCAGGGTGGCGCCCCCGCGCAGTCGCGGCGGCACCCGGCGCAGGATGTCGAACGCGGCATCCGCGAGCGGCAGCGGCCATGCGGACAGCACGGCCCTGCCCCACTGGGAGATCGCGCCGACCTGGCTGCCGGGCTGCGGCGGAGTCCCCGGAGTGACGGCGACAGGGAGCGCGTCGTGGTGGGGCGCGTCGCGTTCGAGCATCTCGTCGACGAAAATCACGCCGTCGTCGAGGGCACCGCCATCGAGGACGCCGTCGTCGATGGTGCCGCCGAATCCGCCGTCGTCGCCCACCTGCACGATGGTCGCCTTGTTGTGGGCGGTGCGGGCGCCCGGCTCGTCGCTCCGCCGGATCGGCGGATACGGCGGGTCGTAGACGAGGAACGGCTGTTGCCCGGCCTTGAGCGAACTTCCGGGCGCCGGGGTGCCCGCGAGCCGGAGCAGGCGCCGGTCGAGGACCTGCCTGCCCTCGCGGTGCCAGCCGATCTCGACGGTGGCCCGCACGACCGAGAAGACGTCCCTGGTGTCCGACCAGTCCTCGAGGGGCGACGCGAGCCTGGCGAAGTGGTCCCACCAGAACGATTTCTGTTCGCGGCGATGGTAGTCGATGGCCGCGGCCGCGAGGGCGAGCGCGGTCTCGTCGCTCGTGCGGCCGGTCGGCGGCACCTGTTCGAGCAGGGCCGTCAGTTCGAGGTAGACCGGGTCGGGTTCCCGCTCGGGGACCGCGATCGCGAGCTCGCCGGCACGAGCCGCGACGCCGGCATCGCCCGAGGCACCGAGGCGTCCGGCGGCACCGTCGTCGGCGGCACCGTCGTCGAAGGCACCGTTGTCCGCGGCCCGGTCGAGGAGCCAGTCCCGCAGCCGCCGCGTCGACCGGCAGTCGTAGGCGTTGTACCGCGCGATGTCCTCGAGGACGGCCGCAGCGGCATCCGCCTCGCCGGCGGCGAGGAGCTCGCCCGCGTGCGCGTACTCGGCGATCGAGTCTGCGGCGTTGTCGACGCCCTCCCTGGCCTCCTCCCCCATGTACAGCGGCTCGAGCTTCTTGAGCGAGTAGCTGCGGCTGCCGACCCGGAGGCCCTGCCGCACGATCGGGTACAGGTCGACGAGCACGTGGTTGCGGAGCAGGTCGTCGACGGTGTCCTCTCCGACGCCGTGCCGCGCGGCGAGGCTGAGCAGGTGGGTGCGCTCGTAGGGGGCGTAATGGTAGATGTGCAGGTCGGGGTACCGTTCCCGTCGTTCGTGCACGTAGGCGAGGAAGCCGATGAGGGCCTGGCGTTCCTCGGCGTGGCTGTGCGCCCAGAAGGCGCGGAAGGTGTCGTCGGGTTCCACGAGGCCGAACAGGTAGTCGAGGCCCCACACCACGGTGCCGGCTGAGGCGTCGTCCGCTCCCTCCTGGTACAGGGGATCGCCCTCGAAGTCGAAGAAGATATCCCCCTGGCTCGGCCGCGGAAGTGCGGCGAGCGCCGGCGGATTGGTCACCTGCCAGGCGAGCGGTCGGCCGGGGTGCGGGTCGAGCTGAAGACTGGCCTGTGCGCGCAGGGTCGCGAGCGTCGAATCGGTGATCCCGGCGACGGGCCCCGCAGATGCGGCGAGCTCCTCGATCGTCCCGATCCCCGCAGCGCGCAGGCGGGCACGCTGCGAGAGCCGCAGCCGGGCGACCAGGAGCACGTCCCGGTGCAGTTGCACCTGCTCCTCACAGACCGCGCAGCGTCCGCAGGCGACGTACCGGGCGTCGCCCCAGGGGGTCGGCGCGGCGTCGGCGAGGCGTTCGTCGATCAGGCCCTCGAGCCTGGCCCGCCTGGCCCGGTACACCGGAAGGATGTCGGCCAGCCTGTGCGAACTCGTGCGCCCGTCGCCGAGAAGGAGGTGCACCCGGTCGCCGGTGCGGATACCGAGGCGTTCCAACTGGTCGCTGTACGCCGCGAGTTGCAGCAGCGCGGTCACCTTGGCCGAGCGGGCCAGTTTCGTGTCGTAGACCTCATAGCTCGGCCCCGCCACGGCGCTTTCCGCCGAATCGCCCTGCTCCGGCAAGCGGATGATGAAATCCGCGTACCCGAGGAAACGCCCGTCGAAGAAGGCGGCCTGGAACACCACCGCGGCGCCGGCTCGGAGGGCCTCGGCACTCAGCCGGGCGGCTTCGAGAATCGCAGCGCGCTCGGCGCGGGCCGGACGCTCGATCTCGACGACGGGCCCGGTCGAACGGAGCCGGTTCAGCATCCGCAGTTCGTGGGCGTCGCCGAGTTCCGCGGTGCGCGCGAGCATGGCGTCCGCGGGGTCCGGAACCGGGTCGATCCGCCCGAGGCGGGCGTCGAGCCGGCGCATCACGGCCCACTCGCAGACCGCGGCCGCGCTCAGGTCGCTCGCCGAGTACACGACGGTGACAGGGTCAAGCAGGAACACGGCGGCCTCCCGAAAGGATCTGCCCCGAGGCTAACCGAAGCCACCGACGTACGGGTGCTGTGAGCAGGCTGTGGAATCCCCCGCTGCGCGAAGTCGCCCACTAGCCTCGACCCAACGGCAGTGTTGACGTGGCCGGGCTTCCCCCTCACGGGGTGCCCCGGAGGGTTTCCTCGACGTCGGACTCCGCATCCTCATCGACGAAATCAGAAGGACACACCGTGAGCGAAACCACCAGCACGAGCACGAGCGACGACACGGCCGGAACGGCGACGGGCCCCGACGGCCACATCATCCAGGACTGGACCGACCTCGGGAAAGAGATGTGGTCGTACCTGACCGGCAAGAGCGCCGTGATCAACTACACCTTCATCGACATGGCCGTCGAAGTCCCCCGGGACATCGGACCGGACGCCCCGCGGGCGACATGGAAGCTGAACGGGACCCTCCGCGTCACGACGAGCGAAGGCCCGACCGCCGAGTCCCTCGCCCACTGACCATGGCAACGACCACCCGTCTGGACATCGATCTCGCCTTCTCCCTTGCCGAGCCGGACGGCCAGCACGGCGGCGAACGGATGCACGGAACGATCACCGCCGCCGGCACCGACGTCGAGATCTTCGCGAGCCGGCCAGAGCTCTTCCTGCAGACGAGGACGATCACTCTCAAGGAGATCCGTACCCTCGCGGCAGACCTGGCCGAACGGGGGCTCTCGGTCTCGCTGAGCGGTCCGAACGGGCTGGTGGTCCGGCTCGGTGCGATCCCGGCTCAACGGCTGCAGCGCCTCCTGACCGGGTCCGCGCATGTCGCCCTCGGCAGCCGGGCGGCGCTGGCGCCGCTGCTGCGGCGTCGCAGGCGCGCCGGCGGGGCAGAACCGGCACCGGTCGTGACCTTGCCGCCCTCCACCCTCTTCCCCCTGGTACCGACGCTCGACCGCCGCATCCGGCGTACCGTGACGACCACGCACTACACCCGCGGATCCGGGCGTCCCCGACTGATCTTCGTCGTCGGGTCGGAAAACTGGGACGGCACGCCGCCCCGCCAATTCGACCTCATGCCGGAGACCACGACGATCGGATCGAGCCCGGACGCCGATCTGAGGCTCGACGGTCTCTCCCCGATCCACGCCGAGATCCGGCATGATCAGAACGACGAGTACGTGTTCTTTCCCCTCGGGCCCGTCACGCCGGGAACGGAGTCCCAGGGCATCGACGGAAGTCGTCCGTCAGAGGGGGGCCGGATTCTGCGCACCGGCGCGCGCATCGAACTCGGGCCGTGGCGGATGGCGTTCTTCCGCGAGGAATTCGCCGATCACGGTCGTCCGTACGGCGGCAGGGTGGGCGGGGAACTGGCGTACCAGAAGCCGCAGCCCGCTCGCAGGAGCGCAGCGAAGCCGCCACCGGCCACACCAGGGCCGCCGGTCTCCTAGCCGCGGAGACCCGGCGTTGAGGCGGCCGCTGCCCCGGCGTCCGCTGTGCTAGACCGGCTCGCCCGCCGTGGTGACGGCGGCGGATGCCTCTCCGCCGGCATCCGCTTCTGGCTCACGTCCGTCGCGGTGCGGCGTCGTGCCCGAGAGCCGCAGCGTCGCGAGCAGGCCGAGGACAAGGAATCCGGCGGCCGCGAACGCGGAGTACCGGGTGCCCTCGCTGAAGGCGTCGCGCGCGGCCGTGGCCACGGCGGGGCTCTGTGCTTCGAGGGCGGGGATCGCCGCTCCGGCACTGTCGACGACCGCGTCGACGACCTGGGTGCGCGCAGACTCCGGCAGCCCGGGCACGTCCGCGAGTTTCGCGTCCAGCGAGGCGCCGACCGAGGTGAACAGCACGGTGCCGAGCACCGCGATGCCGAGCGCGGAGCCGATCTGCCGCGCCGTCGAGGAGGTGCCGGACCCTTGTCCGCTCTTTTCGACCGGAACGTCCTTGAGCACGACTCCGGTCAGCTGGGCGGTCGCGAGGCCGACACCCATCCCGTAGACGAAGAGGAACGGCACGATCGCGAGCCAGCTGGCGTCCGCCGTGATCACCAGGCCGAGCCCCGCGACGCCGAGGATCTCCAGGACGATTCCGACCCGCACGATCGTTTCCGGTGACACCCGGTTGCCGTATGCGCCGGCGAATCCGCTCGCGACGAAGGAGCCGATCGCGAGCGCGAGCAGCACGAACCCGGTCTGGAGCGCGTCGTAGCCGAGCACGTTCTGCAGCCAGAGCGGCAGGGACAGAATGATGCCGAACTCTCCCAGAGACACGATCAGCGCCGCGATATTCCCGTTGCGGAATGAAGCGATCCGGAACAGTGAGAATGCGAGCAGGGTGGTCTTGCCTGCGCGCTGCCGGGAGAGGCCCCACAGGATGAACGCCGCGCCGGCGAGGAGGGTGATCGCGAAGGCGACCGGAATCGGGGAAATCGAATACGGCCAGGTGAAGCCGCCGATCACCATGGGCTTGTTCGTCAGCCACCAGCCGTAGCTGCGTCCCTCGATGAGTCCGAAGACGAGGCTGGCGCTCGTGAGCACCGAGAGCACGGCGCCGACGACGTCGACCCTGCGGGGTTCGCCGGCATCCTTCGACTCGGAGACGAAGACGAGCACACCGATGACGATGATCACACCGAGCGGCACATTGATGCCGAAGGCCCAGCGCCAGGAGAAGTACGTGGTCAGCCAGCCGCCGAGGAGCGGCCCGACCGCGACCATGCCGCCGATCGTGGAGCCCCAGATCGCGAAGGCGATGCCGCGGTCGCGGCCGCGGAAGTTCGCGTTGATCAGCGACAGGGTGGTCGGGAGCACCATCGCGCCGCCGATGCCCTGGATCAGGCGGGCGCCGATCAGCAGGTCGCCCGATTGCGCCAGAGCCGCGAGAACGGATGCCGCGGCGAACAGCACGACGCCGAGGATCAGGATGCGACGGCGCCCGTACCGGTCGGCCAGTGTGCCGAAGACGAGCAGGAGGGCTGCGAAGACGAGGGTGTAGCTTTCCTGGACCCACTGCACCTGGGTCGACGTGATCGCGAGGTCCCGTACGATCGAGGGGATCGCGACGTTGATGATCGTCGAGTCGACGATGATCAGCGCGACGGCGATGCTGATGAAGACGAGGCCGGCCCACCGGCGGCGCGGGGACTCAGCCCGGGCGGAGGCAGTGGGGGTGGCTGGGTGCTGGTCGGTCATGCGATTACCATTCGGGTCGGCGGGGAGACGGGAAGCTTCGCCATGCGCAGGCGCGCGCCGACGGTCAGGGCGATCACGAGCACGGCGCCGACGATGGCCGCGACACCGGCGGGCACGGAAGGCGGTGTTCCGCCGAGCCGTGCGACGGCGAGCCAACCGAGCCCCCAGGCGAGGGAGGCCGCAGGGGCGAGCCTGCCGTGACCGCTGATCGCGAGCAACCCGCCGACGACGGTGGCGACCGCGATGACGGCGACCGCCCAGAGGTCAGGGTCGAGCGCGAAGCCCGTGAAGCCGGCGACGACGAGCACGGCGGTCACGTTCGCAGCGGTCGCGACACAGACCCAGCCGAGGTAGAGGCCCATGGTCCCGTCGAGGAGGATCGTTTCGACGAGGTTCTTCGGGCGTGAGGCCAGGGTGAGCCGGAAGGTGCAGACGAGGACAGCGAGCAGGGCCACGATGACGGGCACGCTGAGCCACAGCTGGTCGAACTGGATGCTCAGGATCCACGCGGCATTCAGGATCAGGGACGCCAGGACCGGGTATCCGAGCAGACGCTGACGGGGATCGCTCCGCTGCGCCGGCAGGCACTGCCAGATGGCGTACCCGACCAGGCCGAGATAGATCGGCGTCCAGATCGCGAACGCGGGGACGGCAGGGGCGATCAGGGTCGCGTCAGCGGCAAGCGCGCCGCCGGCGGCGTTCTGGATGGGGGTGCCGCCTGCGGCACCTGACCCGATGAAGGATCCGACGAGGGCGACGAGCGCGCCGATCACGACGAGGACCTGCCGCCGGAGATCTCGAGAATTCATCTCACTCTCCTAGATATAAGTCAACTGAACAAGATGACGTTAGCACCAGGGCGCGCGAAAGAACAGCGCAGGGTCCGCTGATCCGTGATCCCTCGTTCGCGAATCATCGGGGTGCGCTCGGCGGAGTGCGCTCGGAGCGGCTCGATGGGCCCCTGGATCAGTAGTTGAAGGCGATCGAGCAGGTCTGCTGGCTCGCGGTCTGGCCGCGCAGCCCGGCGATCTCGACGGGAGCAGCTGCATCCGTTGCCGCGGGCGTCGGAGTGCCCGTTGCCGCACCGGTGGCCGAGGCAGTGGGGGTGGGGGTCGGCGTTGCGGCCGGCGCAGCCGTCGGGTCGAGTTCGGCGCTGTTGCCGAGGGATTTGGCGTCGAGGGTGAAGGACTGGTCGGCCGTGACCGCGGCGAACAGCTTCTTGGCGAGGGCGGTCGACGGTACCAGCTTGTTGGTGTCCTGCGGGTCGGTCGCCGACGGGTATTGCACGAACACGAGCTGGTTCAGGTCGATGTCCTTCAGGGCGAGCGCCATGCCGACCATGGTCGGGATGTTGGCGAGGGACGTGGAGAGTTTCAGGTTCGTCCCCGCGGCCGTCGCGAGGGCCGACAGCTTCGACACGTCGGTGAGCGTCGCGCTGCTCTTCATCACGCGCATCAGCGAGGACATGTAGGCCTGCTGCGAGGAGATCCGGGACAGGTCGCTGCCGTCGCCGACGCCGTGGCGGCTGCGCAGGTAGGCGAGGGCGGCGGTTCCGGAGACGACGCTCGTTCCCGCGGGAAGGTCGAGTCCCGTGTACGGGTCCTTGATCGCGTCGTTGAGGCAGACCGGGACGCCCCCGACGGCGTCGGCCATCGCGACCGTGCCCTCGAAGGAGATCAGACCCGCGTACGGAATGGTCAGCCCGGTCAGCGACGAAACGGTCGAGACCACGCAGCCGAGGCCGCCCCGTCCGAAGGACGCGTTCATGGCCGTGGACGTCGCGGCCTTCGCCACCTTCCCGGTATCGGGGTCCGTGCAGGCCGGCTGGTTGACGACGAGGTCACGGGGAATGCTGATCACGACCGCGCTCTTATGGTCGGCGGAGACGTGCAGCAGAATGTTGACGTCGTTGAGGGTGCCGGTGCGGTCGCCATAGGCTGCGGACTGGGTGAGGGAGTTGTCCACCCCGACGACGAGGACATTGAAGCCGCCCTCGAAGGAACCGAGCTGGGGAATCGCGGGCAGGTCGGTCGCCCCGTTGGAGATGTCGACCGCGTTAGCGGAGACCTTCGTTGCGAACTGGCTCACCGCGATGGCCGCAACGGAGACGCCGCTCACGAGGACGACGGCGAGCGTGAGCGCAAGCGCCTTGATCAGGGTCAGCATCGTGTGGCTGCGGCTCGGTCGGCGCCGATGGCGGATGAGCGTTGCCGCCCGTGCGTGCCTGCGGGCGTCCGCGCGACCCTCGGGTCTGTGATTCGTCAACAAAACCCCTTATTGCGTTCCATGGTCAGAATCTTCACGATAGTTGCCGGTCCCGGGTGTTTTCTGGACTCGGGCTATGAGACTCACAGAAACGGCTGTGTCAGGCTGGGAGGATGCTGATCAACCGGGTTCACCACATCGCCATCATCGCGAGCGACTACGAGCGTTCGAAGCGGTTCTACCTCGACGTCGTGGGCTGCACGCTCGAGGCGGAGTACTTCCGGGCCGAGCGCGATTCCTGGATGGGCAAGCTCGCCCTGAACGGCGAGTACATCCTCGAGTTATTCTCGTTCCCGGACACCCCGCCCCGGCGCAGCGGCCCGGAGGCGCTCGGCCTGCGCCACCTCGCGTTCGAGGTCGACGACGTTCCCGGCACGCGCGCGGAGCTCCTCGGCACGGGCGTCGCCTGCGAGGAGCTGCGGGTCGACCCGAACACGCACAAGGCGATGTTCTTCTTCCGGGACCCCGACGGCCTGCCGCTCGAGATCTACCAGTCCTGAGGGGCCCCTGCCCCGAGGGGCTACTCGGGGAGCAGCTCGAAGACGACGCCGTTGTCGCGGACGCTGATCCGCAGGCGGTCGAGGCTCGGCACGACGAGATCGGCGTCGAGCTGGTCCATGGTGTGCGTTCCGGCGACACCGATCGTCAGGCATCCGGCCGCGCGACCCGCCTCGAGGCCCGCCGGCGCGTCTTCGACCACGACACAGCGACGCGGGTCGGCGCCGAGCCGGGCGGCCGCAGCCAGGAAGGGCTCAGGGAACGGCTTGCCGCGCGGAGTGTCGTCGATCGTCACGACGGTCGCCGGCACCGGGAAGCCGGCCGACTCGAGCCGGGCGAGGCACAACGAACGGGCGCACGAGGTGACGATGGCGCGGCGGCCCTCCGGCAGGCTCTGCATCAGTTCCGCGGCCCCGGGAAGAATCACGATGCCCTCGAGGTCGTCGAGTTCGAGTTCGAGCACCCGGCCGATCGACCACTCGATCTTGTCCTCGGGAACGAGCCTGGCGACCATCTGCCGGGCGGGCACCCCGTGTTCGGCCCCGGTGAATGACGGGCCGAGGCCCGCTTCGGCTCCCCAGCGCATCCACGCCCGGTTCACGGCCCGCGTCGAGTCGACCAGGGTGCCGTCCATATCGAAGAGGACCGCATCGAAAACCCGGCCGAGGAGAACGTGCCCTGTTGCGCCATCCGTGCTGGTGCTCGTGCTGCTCTCCGTCATGCTTACGGCGGTGGTGAGGCCCTGCTCCATGTGCTGTTTCCTTCCGTGAAACCGCGATAGCCGGCTTCGGTACTCCCCCAATTCTCCCTCGTCTCCAGCCTCAGTACGCTGAACACCATGACTACAGCTGCCGTCGTCCCTCCCCTCGCCGCGAAGAAGCCCGTCGAACGCCTGCACCACAGCGACCTCTTCACCGACGACTACGAGTGGTTGCGCGACAAGGAAAGCCCGGAGGTCCTCGCCCATCTCGAGGCCGAAAACGCGTACACGGATGCCCGCACCGCGCGGCTCGCACCGCTCCGGGAGCAGCTGTTCGACGAGATCAAGGCCCGCACCCGCGAGACCGACCTCAGCGTGCCCGTGCGGGAGGGCCGGTGGTGGTACTACACCCGCACGGTGGAGGGCCAGGAATACGGCATCCACTGCCGCGCCCCGATCTCGGGCCCGGACGACTGGGCGCCGCCGATCCTGGACCCCGAAGCCGTCGACGCCGGAACGTCCGGCACCGTCCGGGCAGGCCTCCCCGGTGAGCAGGTGCTGCTCGACGACAACGCCGAGGCGGCCGGCCACGAGTTCTACGCCCTCGGCAGCTTCGACGTGAGCGCAGACGCCACCCGGCTGCTCTACGCCGTCGACACCGAGGGTGACGAGCGGTACACGATCCGGGTGCGCGACCTCACGACGGGCGAGAATCTCGCCGACGAGATCACCGATACCGGCGAGGACGCCCTGTTCGAACCGAGTGGCCGCTACCTCTTCTACACGACCGTCGACGAGGCCTGGCGCCCCGACACCGTCTGGCGGCACGAGATCGGCACAGACCCCTCGAGCGACGCGCAGGTCTTCCACGAACCCGACGACCGGTTCTGGGTCGGCATCGGGCTGACCCGCAGCCGCAAGTACCTGCTGATCGAGGCCGGCTCGAGCGTGACGACCGAAACCCGGCTGCTCGACACGAGCGATCCCACCGGCGAGTTCGCAATCGTCTGGCCGCGCCGCGACGGCGTCGAGTACGACGTGGAGCACGCCGTCCTCGCCGGGGAGGACCGGCTCCTCATCGTGCACAACGACCAGGCCGTCAACTTCGAACTCGTCGACGTCGCCGCCGGAGACCCGCACGGCCCCCGGCGGATGCTGCTGCCGCACGACGAATCCGTCCGGCTCGAAGGCGTCGACGCGTTTCGCGACTTCGTCATCGCCGAGTACCGGCGGGACGGCTTGACGCAGGTGGCGATCGCGTCGCTCGGGACCGAGGCCGAGGCATCCGCTGCGACCGCCGACGCTGCCCGCCCGCTCACGTTCACCGAGCTCGCCTTCGACGAACCGCTCTTCACGGCAGGCACAGGGGCGAACCCCGAGTGGGAGCAGCCGACGATCCGGTTCGGCTACACGAGCTTCGTCACCCCGTCGACCGTCTACGACCTCGTCGTCGCGACCGGCGAGCGCCGCCTGCTCAAGCAGCAGACCGTGCTCGGCGCGTACGACCCGGCGAGGTACGAACAGCGCCGCGAGTGGGCGACGGCCGCGGACGGCACCCGCGTGCCGATCTCGCTCGTCTACCGGAGTGACCTGGTCACCCCCGGCGAACCCGCGCCGACCCTGCTCTACGGCTATGGGTCCTACGAGATCAGCATCGACCCGACCTTCAGCATCGCCCGGCTCAGCCTGCTCGACCGCGGACTCGTCTACGCGATCGCGCACGTGCGCGGCGGCGGCGAACTCGGCCGGCTCTGGTACGAGCACGGCAAGGAGCTCGAGAAGCGCAACAGCTTCACCGATTTCATCGACTGCGCACATCACCTGATCGATGCGGGGCTCACCGCGCCCGACCGGCTCGTCGCCGAGGGCCGCAGCGCCGGCGGCCTGCTGATGGGCGCCGTCGCGAACCTCGCCCCCGAGCTGTTCTCCGGCATCCTCGCCGGCGTGCCGTTCGTCGACCCGCTCACGTCGATCCTCGACCCCTCGCTGCCGCTCACGGTCATCGAGTGGGACGAGTGGGGAGACCCGCTGCACGACCCGGAGGTCTACGCGTACATCAAGTCCTACTCACCGGTCGAGAACGTTCGAGACACGCACTACCCGCGGATCCTCGCGGTCACGAGCCTCAACGACACCCGCGTGCTCTACGTGGAACCGGCGAAGTGGGTCGCGCACCTGCGCGAGGTCGGGGCGGATGTCCTGCTCAAGACCGAGATGTCCGCCGGCCACGGCGGGGTGTCCGGGCGCTACGCCCGCTGGCGGGAAATCGCCTTCGACAACGCGTGGATCCTCGATGCGGCCGGGGTGCATCCGCTGCCCTGAGCTGCGGGAGCGTGAGAGCATGGGGGAATGTCGCAGACCGGGCCCCTTGCACCGGCACCGGGGTGGCGGATGCGCGCCCAGAGCCTCGCTGGACCGCCCGCCGGAGCACTGGGGAGCGCCGCGACGTCCCCGGGAACCGCAGCCCCGACGGCGATGGGACTCCAGTTCGAGCTGCGCGAGCTGACCCCGCGCACCGATGAACGCTGGCGCGGGCCGACGGCGCAGACGGTCACGAGCCTCCGCGGTGGCCACGGCACGCTCAGGCTCGGCGTGCGCCCGGTCGTCCTGAACGCGCGTGGCAACTGGGTGCGTGGCAGCGTGACATGGAACCAGCTGAGCTTCCACGTGAACCGGCTCGCCCTCAATCCCGAGCACAAGCGCTGGCTCAGCGAGCTCTGGGCCCTGAACCGCGCGGTGCGCGGGGTGTACACGAGCCAGGAGGCCGACTGGCTCTACCTCGACGACTTCGAGAGTTCCCTGCTCTGGGCCCACCTCGGCGAAGCGCGCCGGCTCGGGATCGCGCTCGTCGGCACGAAGAAGGGCGCGACCGTCACGGTGGCGGCGGAAGCCGTGGTCGCACTCGACGTGACGCAATCCCCGTCCGAGACCGCGGCAACGGCTCCTGCTGAAAGCGCGCCCGGACTGCGCCTGACCACGACACTCACGATCGACGGCGATGCGCAGCCCCCGGCCCAGGCCGGCGCGATCGGCAGCCACGGCGTCTACGTCTATGCGCAGACACCCCCCGCGTCGTCGACCCCGACCTCGACGAAGTCCCCGCCCCGGTCCCCCGCCCTCGCCCTGTCCTTCCTCCTCGCACCCACCCGCGGCCCGCTCGGTCCGGAGCAGAGCCGCCTGCTCGGGGTGCCCGCCACCGTGGCCGTGCCCGCGTCCGAGACGGCCGAGTTCCTCGGCGACTTCTACCCGAGCCTCCGTCATGCGCTCCCGGTGACGAGCACGGATGCCTCGGTGAGCTTCCCGGCGGCCGCCGCTCCCGTCCTGGTGCTCACCGTGCGCTTCCTCCCCAAGCAGGCGCTGAGCCTCGCCTGGGACTGGGAGTACCGCGAGGGTCGCGCCGTCACGCGCGTCCCTCTCGACGCCGGCCCTGGCCCCGGCCGCCCCGCCGGTCGGGACGCCTCCGCGGAGGCCGCGCTCATCGCGGCGGTCGAGTTGCGGACAAAGCACCTTCCTCCGCGCCGCGACGGTGTTTTCTCCGCAACTCACCTGGGCACCGCACCCGGCTCGCCTCCGGACACGCTCCGCGGGCTCGACGCGGCCGAATTCACCTCAGAGGAACTCCCCCGGCTCGACGAGCTGAGAGGGCTGCGGATCGACCGGATCGGCGCGGATCCGGGCTACCGCGAACTCATCGCGACGCCCGAACTGACCATCACCACGGTCGAGACGAACCAGAGGGACTGGTTCGACCTCGGCGTGATCGTCACGATCGACGGCCGCACCGTGCCCTTCGGCCCACTGTTCAAGGCACTCGCCCTGGGCAAGCCGAAGCTGCTCATGATCGACAACACCTATCTCTCGCTGCGCCAGCCCGCGTTCGAGCGCCTGCGGACGCTCATCGACGAGGCCCGCAGCCTCACCGAGTGGGAGACCGGGCTGCGGATCAGCCGCTACCAGGCCCAGCTCTGGGCCGAGTTCGAGGACCTCGCCGAACACACCGAGCAAGCAACGGCCTGGCGGTCCGCGGTGTCCGGGCTGCTCGAACGGACCCGCGCGGTCGACGCCGGCGACCGTGACGGCGACGGCCATGGCCTCCTCGAGCCCGTTCCTGTGCCCGAGGGAGTGACCGCGACCCTGCGCCCGTACCAGCGCGAGGGCTTCGCCTGGCTCGCCTTCCTCTGGAAGCATCGCCTCGGCGGCATCCTCGCCGACGACATGGGCCTCGGCAAGACCCTGCAGGCGCTTGCCCTGATCGAACACGCGACGCGCGAATCCGGCGCCGCACCCGCCGTACCGCGCCGCCCGTTCCTCGTGGTCGCCCCGACCTCCGTCGTCTCCAATTGGATCGCCGAGGCCGCCCGCTTCACCCCCGGGCTCCGCGTGCACGGCGTCGAGACGACCCAGTCGACCGTCCTCGGCCGCGGCGGCACGACGCTCGCGGATGCCGTCGCGCACCACGACGTGATCGTCACCTCATACACGCTCTTCCGTCTCGACTTCGCGGCGTACCGCGCCCAGGGCTGGGCAGGGCTGATCCTCGACGAGGCGCAATTCCTGAAGAACCACGCCTCCCGGCTGCACGCCTGCGCCCGCGACCTCGACACGCCCTTCAAGCTCGCCATCACCGGGACGCCGATGGAGAACCGGCTTCTCGAACTCTGGTCCCTGTTCGCGATCGTCGCACCCGGCCTGTTCCCCTCCGCCCGCCGGTTCAGCGAGGAGTACGTCCGCCCGATCGAGAACCGCGACGAACACGGCGTGAGACCTGCCGGCACAACAGACGACGCCGGGCAACCCGGCAACCCGGCGCTGATCACCCGGCTGCGCCGCCGCATCCGCCCCCTGATCCTGCGCCGCACCAAGGACGTCGTCGCCCGCGAACTGCCCGAGAAACAGGAGCAGGTACTGCGCATCGAGCTGAACCCCCGGCACCGCGCGCTCTACGACACCTTCCTGCAGCGCGAACGGCAGAAACTCTTCGGGCTGATCGAGGACCTCGACGCGAACCGGTTCATCGTGTTCCGGTCGCTGACCCTGCTGCGGATGCTGAGCCTCGACCCGTCCCTGCTCGGCGACACCTACGCGGACGTGCCCTCGAGCAAGCTCGACGCCCTCTTCGACCAGCTCGACGACGTCGTCGCCGAGGGTCACCGGGCGCTCGTGTTCAGCCAGTTCACCTCGTTCCTCGGCAAGGCAGCCGCACGCCTCGACGCCCAGGGCACCCCGTACTGCTACCTCGACGGCTCGACGCTGAAGCGCTCAGAGGTGATCGACCGGTTCAAGAGCGGCACGGCGCCGGTGTTCCTGATCAGCCTCAAGGCCGGCGGCTTCGGCCTCAACCTGACCGAGGCGGACTACGTCTTCCTGCTCGACCCGTGGTGGAACCCGGCGACGGAGACGCAGGCGATCGACCGCACCCACCGCATCGGCCAGACCCGCACGGTCATGGTCTACCGGCTCGTGGCCGCGGACACCATCGAGGACAAGGTGATGGCGCTCAAGGAGCGCAAGGCGCGTCTCGTCGGCTCGGTACTCGATGGCGCGGGCCTCGACGGCGCGGCGACGGCAGCGGATGTCGGCGACGACTTCACCGCGGAGGACATCCGGGCGCTCCTCGCTCCCTGAGCCCCGCAGGCGGGGCTGGTGGCGAGCGGCCTAAGCGGTCGCGGGCAGCTCGGCGGCAATCGACGCCGCCCAGGCGTCGATAGCGACCCAGTCGCGGAAGTCGCCTTCCGGGAGCAGCTCCCGGCCGGCCGGGATCATCCGAACGAGCCGGTCGCGGCGCCGCAGGGCCGCCGGGTCGAGCGCCCCGAAGAAGACCTTGGTTCCCTGCGGTTCGAGCGCGGTCACGAACTCGTCGAACTGCTTCGGCTCGGCCTCGATGATCAGTTCCTGTCCCTCGGCGTTGCGAGTCGCGGTGCCGAGCGGGCCGCTGCTGAACAACCAGAGCGGGCGTGAGGTGAGCAGCTCGAGGTTGCCGCGGACGAAGTCGACGGCGTCCTTCCGCCAGGAGCCCATGTACGCGGCGCTCCCGATCACGAACGCGGTGTACCGGTCGGGATTCTCCACGACCGAGACCGGCTTCGCTTCGGCGTCGCGCCCTGCCTCGCGCAGCTTGCGCGCGATGCGCTCCGCGATCCCCTCCGTGGCACCGTACTTGCTCGAATACCCCACGAGAACCACCATGGTCCGCCTCCTGCGCCTTAGGTCATGCCTGCACAGCCATTCTGCTCCTCCCCGCGGCCCCGGCGCCCCTGGCTGCCGCCCCTCCTTCGGGAGGTGGTCCCGATAATCCGGTCTGTCCCGCTGATATGCTGGGCACACGCAGGCGGAGGGGCACCGGTAACCATGACAACGCTGGCTCGCCGCCTCGGCACGTTCGCCCGGTATGTGGCCTCATCAGGCAATTGGCTTGTCTGGTTCATGTGTCTCCTGCTCTCCGTCTATACCGTCGCGCTCGTCTCGCAGGGCTCGGAGTTCAGCCCCTTCGTCGATGTGTGGCTCGCGATCATCACGAAGCTGAGTCTTGTCGCCGTCGCCTGGACCGCCGTCGTCCGCGCGGGCTTCGACCGCCGCGAGATCGTGTTCTCGGCGAGCGCCATCACGATCGTCGTCGCAGCGGACAGTTACGCATACTTCCGGCCCGGAGACTCCGACCAGTCCCAGACCCTCCCCGACATCGGATACTTCCTCTTCTATCTCCTGATCGTCACGGCAATCGTGGCCCTCGCGCGTCGGCAGCGCCGCCCGCCGGGCTGGCCGGTGCTCCTCGAGGGCGCGATCGGGATCCTCGGCGCCGGCTCCGTGCTCGCCGCGCTCCTCACCCCGATCCTCGACTCCGTGGGCACGACCATCGAGGCCGGCGCGACCGCCGTCGTCGTGACGTACCCGCTCTTCAACGCGATGCTCGTGCTCGTGATCGCCGGAACCGCCGCGACCCAGGGCCCGGATCCGCGCCGGCGCTGGATGCTGCTCGTCCTCGGGCTGATGATCTTCTCCGCGACCGAAATCGTCTACCTGCGCATCGGAGACGCCTACGTCACGGGCACCTCCCTCGACGCGGGCTGGGCGATCGGACTCGCCCTCGTCGCCGTCTGGATCGATGCTTCGTCGCGCCAGACCGAGACGCACAGCCACACCCAGGACAGCGTCGCGGCCGTCGCCGTTCCGATCGTCTCGACGGGCGCGGGCCTAGGGGTGCTGATCCTCGCGAGCCAGGTCCCGGTGACCGGCTTCGCCATCGGGCTGGCCGCGACCGCCCTCGCCCTCGCTTCCCTGCCACTCGTCTCCCGGCAGATCGTGCTGCGGCACCAGGCCAGGACCGACGATCTCACCGGGCTGCCCAACCGGCGGGCCCTGTACGGCGATGTCACGGCCCGGATCACCAGGGAGCCCCGCCGGCGCCGGGCCCTCCTTCTACTGGACCTCGACCGGTTCAAGGAGGTCAACGACAGTCTCGGGCACAATGCGGGCGATCGCCTGCTCGTGCAGGCCGGCATCCGCCTGTCGAACGAGCTGCGCGAACAGGACTTGCTCGCCCGGCTCGGCGGCGACGAGTTCGCGATCCTGCTCGACGACGTCGGCCATGCCGAAGCCGTCGACTTCGCGATCCGGGTGCGCGCTGCACTCGCCGTGCCGTTCACCCTCGAGGGCATCGCCCTGCAGACCGGGGTGAGCGTGGGCATCGCCCTGTACCCGGATCAGGGCAGCGACCTCACCGGGCTGATGCGCAAGGCCGACATGGCCATGTACAAGGCCAAATCGACCCGCAGCGGCCACCACGTGTACCGCAGCAACGACGACAGCCACGGCGACCTGCGCCTGCGCACCCTCTCCGAACTGCGGCTCGCCCTCCAGGACGACCAGCTCATCGTGCACTACCAGCCCAAGATCGACCTCGCATCGGGAAGCGTCGCCGGCGTCGAAGCCCTCGTGCGCTGGCAGCACCCCACCCGCGGACTCCTCTTCCCCGACCAGTTCCTCGTGCTCATCGAGGAGGCAGGGCTCATGCACGCCCTGACGCAGCGGGTGCTCGCCGTCGCGCTCGACCAGGCGAGGGTCTGGTCCGCCGCCTGGGCCGGGGACCTGCCCCTCTCGATCGCCGTGAACCTGTCGGCGAGTTCCCTCGTCGACGCCGAGCTTCCCGAACGGATCGAAAGCCTCCTCGCCGAGCGCGGCCTGCCTGGCTCGGTGCTCGAACTGGAAATCACCGAGGACTTCCTCATGAGCGACCGGGACCGGGCCAGGGACATTCTGGCCAGACTCCGCGCGAACGACATCCGCATTTCGATCGACGATTTCGGCACCGGCTACAGCTCGCTCGCGTACCTCCGTGACCTGCCCATCGACGAACTGAAGCTCGACCAGTCCTTCGTCTTCCCGCTCAAGGACGACCAGCGCGCCGCGGCGCTCGTGAAGTCCTCGATCGAACTCGCGCACGGCCTCGGGCTGCGCATGGTCGCGGAGGGCGTCGAGAACGCCGCCACCTACGACGCCCTCGCCGGCTTCGGCTGCGACCAGGCCCAGGGGTACTTCATCTCCCGGCCGATCCCAGCGGATGCCTTCGACCGGTGGCTCGCTGACCGCCGGTCGGTCGCGGAGCCGGTCGCGACATGACGATCCTGCGCGGAGGGACGCGCACCCTGAAGTCGTCTCCGGAGCAGACGATGGACGCATCCGTCGGGCAGCCATCCAGCCGACCCCTGTGGATCATGGGCATACCGCTCGCCCTCTACGTCGTGATGCTCGTCGGCAAGGGCGGCGACTACAGTGTCCTCGTCGACTTCGTCCTCGCCGAGCTCGCTGGCCTGGCGACCGTCGTGGTCTGCTGGACCGCCGTCCGCCGGGCCGACTACGTCCGGCGAGAAGTGACACTCGCCGCCGCCGCCGTCACGTGCAATTTCCTCGGTGACGTCAGCTTCACCATCTCCACCCGGTTCCTCGGTGGGCCCGGTTCCCCGTCGGTCGCTGACCTGTTCTACCTGGCCTTCTACGGCCTGATCCTTGCCTCCCTCTTCGTCACCGCACGCCGGCAGCTCCGCAGGGTGCCCTGGGCGGCCTTCCTGAACAGTGCCGTCGGCTCGGTCAGTGTCGCCGCATTCATGGCCGTCCTCCTCAACCCGGTACTCGTCTCTGCTTCCGCCGAACCGGTGTCGCTCGAAACGCTCGTGAATCTCGCGTACCCGATGCTCGATCTGCTGTTGATCGCTGCTATCGCCGGCGTTGCCGCGCTCTACGGCCGACACGCCGGGCGCGCCTGGGTCTCTCTCATCGGCGGCCTCGTCGTCTACGCGGGCGCCGACGTGGCATACGCCCTCCTCGACGGCGGCTACTCCCTGGGAACCCTGCTCGATGCCAGTTGGGCGATCGGCCTGGCGCTCATCGCCGTCTGGGTCGACCGCGCGTCCTATCCCGTCGTCGCGGCGCCGCGGGAGCCGAACGGTGTGATGGCCTTCGTCGTTCCCGCGATCGCAACGGCCGCGGGACTCGGGATCCTGGTCTACGCGACCCAGAATCACATCTCGGCACTCGCGATCGGTCTCGCGAGCGTGACACTGGCCCTCGCGGTCATCCCGATGATCTCGCGGGAGCGGGGACTCAACCACCTCTCACGCACCGACGACCTGACCGGGCTGCCGAATCGCCGGGCCATGTATTCCGACGTCGCGGCGCGGCTCGCGTCCGACCGGAAGCAGGGCAGCGCGCTCCTCCTCCTCGACCTGGACCGGTTCAAGGAGGTCAACGACAGCCTCGGTCACGATGCCGGCGATCGACTTCTCGTGCAAGTCGGCGTGCGGCTGGCGCGCGAGCTCGGACCGCTCGACCTGCTGGCGCGGCTCGGCGGCGATGAGTTCGCGATCCTCGTCGCACGAAACAGGGATGGGGAGGCATCCGCTCTCGCCGATCGATTGCGGGCGGCGCTCGCCGTACCCTTCACGCTCGAGGGCATTTCCCTGCAGACGAGCGTCAGTATCGGCATCGCGCTGTACCCGAGCCACGGCCGCGACCTGGGCGCCCTGATGCGCAAGGCCGACACCGCCATGTACGTGGCGAAGTCCACCGGCAGCGGGTTCCACGTCTATCAGTCCGACGACGACCGGCACAGCGAGGTGCGCCTGCGCACCCTTCAGGAACTGCGGGAGGCGCTCGTCCAGGACCAACTCACCCTGCACTACCAGCCCCGCATCGACCTCGACACGTCCGAGATCCATGCCGCCGAGGCCCGGATCCGCTGGAATCACCCGGTCCGTGGCCTGCTGCACCCCTCCGAATTCGTCGATCTCGTCGAGGACGCCGGCCTCGTGCGGGCGCTGTCGGAGGCCCTGCTCGTACAGGCGCTCGACCAGGCCGCCGCCTGGCGGGACCGGGGACTGGACCTCGGCGTCGCGATCCGGCTTCCCCAGGCTGCGCTGATCGACGCCGGCCTCCCCGAACACCTCGGCGCCATGATCGCGAATCGCGCGTTGCCGCCGTTCGTGTTGACTCTCGAGATCAGCGAGGAGTTCCTGCTCGCCGACCAGTCCCGGGCGCGCGCTGTGCTGAACCGGTTGCGAGGCCAGGGTGTGCGGATGTCTATCGACGACTTCGGGACGGGCTACAGTTCCCTCGCCTTGCTGCGCGACCTCGCCATCGACGAACTTCGCCTGGACGAATCGTTCATCGTCGCGATGGGACACGACGAACGCTCATCGACCCTCGTCAATTCCGCCATCGCCCTCGCCCACAGCCTCGGACTGCGAATGGTCGCCGAAGGCGTCGACAGTGACGAGGCATACGAGGCCCTCGTGCGGTTCGGCTGCGACTCCGCCCAGGGCAGCCTGCTCTGCGTGCCGCTTCCCGCCACCGAGTTCGACGCCTGGTTGACCGCCCGCCTTGTTGCGGAGCAGACCCGGGAGTAGAACGAGGAGTGGAGAGGAGCCGTATGTTCTGCTCCCAACGAAAGCTCGGACTTCCCGTCGTACTCGCCGTCAGCATGGTTCTGGCCGGCTGCGCGCCGTCGTTCCCCAGCCCGACGCCAGCCCCGACGTCCACGTCTGCTTCCACCCCCACCGCGTCCCCCACCGCCTCCCCGTCCGCACCCGGAACGGACAGCGCCACGCCGCCTCCCGACGACGCGACGGCGACCCCGCAGCCCGGTGACCGCGTCCTCTCCGCCCGGATCAGTTACGGCTGGGCCTGGCCGGGACCCGGACAACCGGCAACGATCGGCCATGACATCGCGGTCCCGATCGCCCCGCCGCCGAGTCCGCCGCTGCCGTCACTGACCTCGATCGGTGCGGGGGCGCATCCGCTCGCCTCACCGCCATACGACCAGCTGAGCTTCCGGTTCGAGGGCGGCTTCCCCGGTTATGAACTCGAATACGTGCCGGTCCTGACCGGAGATGCGAGCGGCCTGACGATTCCGATGGACGGAACCGACAGCATCCTGCGGGTGGTGTTCCGCCTCGCGCAGGCCCACACCGAGGACGGTATCTCGAGTGTGCTCGAGGCTCCGCGCGAAGCGGTCGGCCTGGCCGCCATCACCCGGTACGCCCCGGCCGGGGACTTCGAGGGCACCGTGACCTACGGGATCGGGGTCGGGCATCCGGTGCCGAGCACCGTGAACACCGCCGTGCGGGTGTACGAGGTCGAGCGGATCGAGCAGGGCCGCCACCTCTACGTCGTGGCCGTGCAGGTCGACGCCAGCCCCTGGCGCTGACGAGCGGCATGCCAGAATCGTCTCATGGTGACTTCCCCGCCCGAACAGCCCACGCAGCCCGACCAGCCGATGCGGTCCGAGCACTCTACGGCGGTCGTGTCGGTGAGCCTCGATGACGCGCACCGGTTCAGCAAGCCTGCCGCGCCGCGCATCCTCCTGCTCGAGGGTCTCGGCGTCGAGGGCGACGCGCACGCGGGTGCGACCGTGCAGCACCGCTACCACGTGAAGAAGGACCCGACGGCGCCGAACCTCACCCAGGTGCACCTGATCCCGTCCGAGCTCTTCGACGAGCTCGCCCACGACGGCTACACCGTGCGGCCCGGCGAACTCGGCGAGAACGTGACCACCCGGGGGATCGACCTCACCGGGCTCCCCCTCGGCACCCGGCTGCACCTCGGCGCCGACGCCGTCGTCGAACTGACCGGCCTGCGCAACCCCTGCTCGCTGATCAACGGATACCAGGGCGGGCTGATGAAGCAGCTCATCGAAACGGATGCCGCCGGCCGCATCACCCGCAAGGCCGGCGTGATGAGCGTGGTCGCGTCCGCTGGTGCGGTCCAGCCGGGAGACATCATCCGGATCGAGCTGCCCGAGGGGGAACAGGTCCCCCTCGACGTCGTCTGAGACGACCGCTCGCGCGTCGGACGGCCTAAGCGGTGACCTGCTCCGAGGCGTGGAACCACGGCGGGTACACCGCGACCTTCGGGCGGTGACCGGACTCGGCGAGAATGCCGCGCACGACGTCACGGACCTTGTCATTCGCGACGGCGACGATGGTGACGAGCTCGAACGGGAAGGTCTCCTCGACGAGGAGTTCGGCCTCGAGGAGCGCTGCGGCATCCTTCTCGGCACGCAGCCGGCGGAGGACCCGGTCGCTCGTCTCCGGCGTCGCACCGACACGGGTCAGGGTGCCCGCTGCATCGCCGTCGGTCACGGCGATGACGCCGAGGGCGGGCTCACCGTGGCCCGACTGGGCCTCGACGACCTTCTTGACCGTGCTGACGAGGATCACGAAGTCGAAGTTCTCGGCATACGGTGCGTCCCTGGACAGGCGCGGGTCCCCGGTGTTCGTGAGGATGCTGTCCCAGATGGTCGCGTTCGGCGAGAGGAAGAACGGCACGAAGTGCGCGACGGTCGTGTTCTCGGTGCCGGCGATCAGCGTGCTGCGGCGCTTCTCACGGTTGGGAACGGAGGAGATGTCGACGGCGGGTCGCACGGCCCAGGCCTCGCTCGCGTCGGCGAGGAGGCCGCCGCTGGCGAGGATGCCGGCGAGGTTGCGGATGTGGGTCAGGTGATAGATGCGCTGCTCGCCGACGTTGTCGGGGGCGGATTTCGGCCCGATCGACGACTTGGCCCGGGTCGAGGGGCGGGGGCGGGTCGCACTCGTCGCACCGGAGGCGCTGCTTGCCGGGGCGCTCCGCAGCGACGGCGGCTTCGAGGCCGTCTTCGAGCGCGCCGGCGACGGGGCGGACTTGGCCCGGCTCGCGCGAACCGCGGGTGTCGCGGGCACAGCCTCCGGAACCGGTTTCGGGAAACAGATGGCGCACAGGCCACCCTCGAGTCCGTGGATGCATTCGTTGCTCAAAGCCAGAAAACCTCTCGTGTTCGTGTCCCCCACATTCTTCGAATACCCGTGTTCGAAGACCACGACTCAACGCTACGGTGATTTTGCCCCGAGCGGTTACCGGGATCGGCCCTGAACCCGGTTATTGGATGCAGAACTCGTTTCCCTCGGGGTCGGCCATGATGTAGTGGAATTCCGGGAACGGCCCCCACTTCTCGTCGACCATGCGAACCACAGATGCCCCGAGCGCGACGATCCGATCCCGTTCCGCATCGATCTCGTCCCTGCTCGGCGCCCGTCCCGGTGTCGCGCTGATGTCGAGGTGCACCCGGTTCTTGACGGTCTTGCCCTCCGGGACCCGCTGGAAGAACAACCGCGGCAACAGGCCCTCCGGATCCCCGGCGATGCTGCGCGTCTCGAGGTCCGCGTCGGTGAGGTCGCTCGTGAGTACGAGTTCGCGCAGCTCCGGCGGCCACTCGGCTCGGGGGTAGCCGAGTACGTCCGCCCAGAAGTGCGAGAGCTCGCGCGGGTGTGCGCAGTCGAACACGATGTTTCCGATCTTGCCGGCCATGGGCCCTCCTCGGGGTTGGGGTCTTCGCGACCACTATGCACCCTTACGTCGCTTCGGGCGGCGGTCTACTGTGGGCCGCAGCGGGTCCCTCCGGGGCCCGGTAACCGACCAGGGAGACTCCATGAAGGCCGAACAGATCACCCTCGAACCCCGCACGTTCCTCGGAGTCCACGAGGTGATCCCGATGAGCAGGCTGACCGAATATTTCGATCGCGCCTTTCGTACCTCCGCCGCCGAACTCGGCAGGCTGGGCGTCCACCCGAGCGGTCCGCCGATCGCGCTCTATCACGGCGCCCCCACGGATGCCGCGGTCGACGTGACCGCCGGATTCCCCGTCGTCGACGAGGTCAGTGCGACCCGGGCCGTCGAGGTCGTGCACCTTCCGTCCGGTCCGGCCGTCGAGACGTTCCACGTGGGCTCATACGAGACGATGGCCGAGACGTATGCGGCCGTGACGGACTGGATCACCGCGCAGAAGCTCACCGTCGCCGGGGACATGTGGGAGGAGTACCTGGTGGGTCCGGACGCCGAACCGGACCCTGCCAAGTGGCGCACCCGGATCGTGTTCCCGCTCGCCTGAGTCCGCCACGCTTTTTTCGAAACGCGGGCGCAACAATCAGCCTCTAACATGAGCACGCGACCTGCGACCATGACGAGCCAGGAGAAGGCGATGTGAGAAGCTCCCGCTGGGAACGCGCGACCGACACTCCCCTGCTCGCGCTCGGAATCGCTTTCCTGATCGCGTACGCGACGCCGATCATTGCGCCGGAGATCAGTCCCGGCTGGCACCTGTTCCTCGAGTGGATCGAGATCGGCAGCTGGGCGGCCTTCGCGGTCGATTTCGTGGTGCGGGTGAGCCTCGCGGAGGATCGACGCGCGTTCATGCGCACCCATATCCTCGACCTTCTCGCGGTCGCCCTGCCGTTGTTCCGACCGTTGCGGGCCCTGCGGGTGGTCTCGGTCGTGATCCTGTCCACCCGCCGGCTGAGTAAGGTGCTCAAGAACCGCGTGATGACCTACGTGGGCATCACGGCGGTGTCGGTCTGGTTCATCGCGGGCCTCGCGGTGACCGATGCGGAACGGAACGCGACCGGCGCGAACATCGTGACGGTGTGGGACGGCTGGTGGTGGTCGTTCATCACGATGGCCACCGTCGGATTCGGGGACCACTTTCCCGTCACGACGGACGGCCGCCTCGTCGCTGTCGGCCTCGTGGTCACCGGGATCGCGCTGATCGGCACCATCACCGCGTACATCGCATCCTGGTTCGCCGCCGCCAGTCGCGAGGCCGAGGAGGCCATCAAGGTCGAGCTCGGCGTCAACGAGGACAAAATAGACGCCCTCACCGTGGAGATCGGCGAGCTCAAGGCCCTCGTCGAGCGCCTGGTCGGCCAGCCGCTCCCGGCCCCGCCGACCGCGGACTGACGAGCAGGCTCAGACCCGCAGGCCCGCACCCGTACCTGTACGTCCAGACCGGTCGCAGGCCGGCCGTCTCAGATGTCGAAGTCCGTGCTCGGCGGTGCAGCTGCGGTCTCGGTCGCGGTCGTCGTCGCGGTCCTCGCGACCGAGCGGGCGGCATCCGTCTCACGGATGCTCTTCCGCGCGCTCTGCCGGAGGGTCTGGCTCACGGGCTCCGCGGTGTAGGAGGAGGTCACCAAGATCGGCATGTGGTCGGACGTGCCGCGCGGGAGCGTCTCGACATTCTCGATGGTCAGGCCGACCGAGGTTGCGAGGTCGAAGTGGCCCCTGAAGAACCGGTAGCGCGTGTACGTGCGGGTGTCGCTCAGGGTGAGGTCATAGCCGGACTCCGTGACCTTGTCGCCGAGGTTGCCCTTGAAGATCGGGTAGTTGTAGTCGCCGACCATCAGCGTCGGCAAGCCGGGGCCGAGGCGATTGAGTTCCTCGTGCGCCGAACGGATCTGGTTGCGGCGCAGCGAATTGCGCGCGGTCAGCGGCGCAGCGTGGAAGGACGCGACGACGAGCTCGCGATCGGCGACCTTGTCCACGAGCCGGGTGCCGATCAGGCGCTCGTGCGCCGGGCGCAGCACCATGTCGTGCAGGGACTTCTTGAGCGCGAAGGCCTGGGTGGTGACGGCGTCGAAGCGGTCCTGGCGGTAGTAGATCGCGAGGCCGAGCCGGTTGGTCAGGGTCGAGTCGGCGAGATGCAGGGTGCCGATGTCGTCGGGCAGTTCGAGGGTGTCCGCCTCCTGGAGGCAGAGCACGTCCGGCTCATAGGTGACGGAGAGCGCGGCGAGTTCACCGACCGCTCGGTTCTTCCGGAGGTTGTAGCTGATGACCCGCACGTCTCTGACCTGGCTTCCGACTCGTGGTGGTGATTCAAGCCTAACGCGCGCGGCTGAAAGGTTCACAAGGCTTCGGGACGCTTAAGCGGGCTACCGGTCAGTTCCCCAAGCGTTCTGGGCCGGGGTCGTGCGGCGGCCTCAACGCCAGCCGAGACCCGGGGCGACGTGGGTGACGATGCTCTCCAGGAGGCGCGCGTTGTATGCGACTCCGAGCTGGTTGGGGATCGTCACGAGCACGGTGTCTGCGGCCTGCACCGCGGCATCCGTCGCCAGCTGGGCGACGATCTGGTCGGGCTCGCCGACGTAGCTTTTGCCGAAGCGGGCGAGGCCGCCGTCGAGGTAGCCGACCTGGTCCTCGGACTCCCGGCTGCCCGGCCGGCCGAAGTAGGCCCGGTCCTCTTCGGTGACGAGCGGCAGGATGCTGCGGCTCACCGACACCCGCGGCGTGCCGGTGTGGCCCGCGGCGGCCCAGGCTTCACGGTAGATCGCGATCTGCTCCGCCTGGAGGTCGCCGAACGGGACACCGGTGTCTTCGGTCAGCAGCGTCGAGCTCATCAGGTTCATGCCCTGCTCACCGACCCATTTCGCGGTCGCCCGGGTGCCGGAGCCCCACCAGATCCGCTCGCTCAGTCCCGGAGCCTGCGGCTGGATCGGCAACAGCGCCGTTCCAGCTGACATCTGCGGGTTCGGCGTCGCGACACCGGCCCCGATGATCGCCGCCCGGAAGACCGAGGTGTGCTCGCGGGCGACATCCGCGTCTGTCTGCCCGTCTGCGGGCGCATAGCCGAAGTTCTCGTAGCCGCGCTGCGCGGTTTCGGGTGACCCGCGGCTGATGCCGAGCTGGAGGCGCCCGTTGCTGATCAGGTCGGTGATCGCGGCCTCCTCGGCCATGTACAGCGGGTTCTCGTAGCGCATGTCGATGACGCCGGTGCCGAGCTCGATCCGGTTCGTGCGCGCCGCCATCGCCGCGAGCAGCGGGAACGGTGAGGCGAACTGCCGGGCGAAGTGGTGCACACGCACGTATGCCCCGTCCACGCCGAGTTCCTCGGCGGCGACCGCGAGCTCCACCGTCTGGAGGAGGGCGTCGCGTGCGGTGCGGGCAAGGGAGCCCTGCACCGCCTGGTGGTGGCCGAAGGAGAGGAATCCGATGCGCTTCATGACCGGTGCAGCGCGGAGGGGCCGCCGGGTATTCCCGTCGCCCGCGCGGCACCACCGCTCCCCGGACTGGCCGCGCTACCCACGCTCCTTCCCGCGCCGCTTCTTCGCCGCGGGCACCCGTCGCACAGTGAGCCTGTCGAGGCGGCGTTCCACAACGGTGCCCTCCTCGAGGATCGTCGCGAGCGTGATGAGCTCGTCGACGAGTTCAGGGACCGGGCGCGCCTGGCAGCAGACGCACCAGCCGCGCGCGTCGAAACACGCGCGCAGGGCCTGCTCGTAGTAGTCCCTCGTGAGGCCGGGCACGTCGCATACCCGCGCCGTCGTCGTGGACTGGAGCGAGTTCATTCCGCTGAACGAGCGCCCGCAGCCGCAGTCCCCGTATGGGGCCCACCGGCTATACGGGCACGGCTCGAGCATCCACACGAGCTCACCCTCGATACAGCCGTTCGAGTCAC
Organism: Cryobacterium sp. MDB1-18-1; assembly: GCF_004402735.1. Lineage (NCBI taxonomy): Bacteria > Bacillati > Actinomycetota > Actinomycetes > Micrococcales > Microbacteriaceae > Cryobacterium > Cryobacterium sp. MDB1-18-1. Next base: position 111,505 of record NZ_SOFR01000065.1, read on the forward strand.
TGCCGCAGGAGTCCTGCGTCGCCCCTGTGGCCACCAAAACCTTCATTCCCGTCCTCCTCGGTCTCGGCACGAGCCTCAGGGAGTGGATGGAATGACGCTAACAGCGGCCACCGACAGACGAACAGGTGGAGGGGTGCGGGCGAGCGACGGCGGGTCAGCACCCGACCGATCAGTAGTAGCCGAAGGACTCGGAGTGCGCCCAGGCAGAGCAGGGAGTGCCGTAGGCCGACTTGATGTAGCCGAGGCCCCAGCTGATCTGCGTCGCCGCGTTCGATGCCCAGTCCGAGCCAGCGGAGGCCATCTTGCTGCCGGGCAACGCCTGCGGGATGCCGGTTGCTCCGCTGGAGCTGTTGTACGCCTGGTAGTTCCAGCCGGATTCCCTCTGCCACAACTGACTGAGGCAGCTGAATTCCCCGCTGCCCCAGCCGTACTGGGAGGAGGCCATCGCACTCGCCGTCGCGCGCGCGCCGGCCGGGCTATTGTCCCCCGACGATGACACGGACGCCGCCGCTTGCGGCGCAGCGGCCGCAGCAGCTGCCTCAGCCGCCTTCGCTGCTTTGGCCGCCTGGGCCGCCTGGGCTTCCGCGGCGGCCCTGGCGGCGGCAGCGGCTGCGGCCTCAGCGGCGGCCTTCTCGGCCGCAACGCGGTCGACTTCTGCGACCGCAGCCTGCACGGTCGTCGTCTCGGCCTTGGTCCGGGCGGTCAACGACTCGACCTGGTCGATGGGCAGGACCTGGAAACTCGCCAGCGAACTCGCCGCTGCGGTCAAAGTGGAAGCATCCACTTTGTTCGCGGCTGCGGCGACGACCTGGTTGGCGTCGACCAACGCCGCGGATGCCGCATCCTGGGCGTGTACCTTCGCGATCGAGGTGTAGACGGTGAGCTGGTCGTGTTGCCGGCCTGTCGCCGCTGCGACGTCGGCCGTTGCCGCGATCCGGCTCTGGGACCGGGTGGCCGCCTCGGCGGCCGCACTGACCGCGAAGCCGCTTCCGGCCACGATCGCGGCGATCGCGAGACCGGCCGTGACGAGGGTGAACCGTTTCGGGCGACGTCCCCTGGGTCCGTTCCTGCGCGAGGCCCGGGTGTCGACCGGAGCCGAATCTGTTGGCGAATCTGGTGCGGATTGAGCTGAGTTCATGATTCCTGCCATCGAGAACCGGCTCGAAAACCGCCCGGTTCGCTGAGTGTCAGGCCCACGCTCTCGGTGACGGCGCGGGCGAATTGGCCATAGTGCAGACGCTTTCTGGCAAAGTCCCGACCAAAACCTCCACAAGTCATCCACGGGGTAACCGGTCAACCGGGTTCTGCAGGGGTGGCGGGCCGCACTAGTCCCGGCCCGCCGCCCTTGTTGAGCGCGATTCCGCTTTTCTGAGGTTTTCTCAGGAATGCAGGGGCCTATTTCCGGCCACGGGCATCCGGATCGGTGGAACGCGGCTCCCGATCAGCGGGCACTCAGTAGTAGTTGTAGGCCTCGGAGTGCGCCCAGGCCGCGCACGGCGTCCCGTAGGAGGCGGCGATGTAGCCGAGACCCCAAGCGACCTGCGTCGCGGCGTTGGTGGCCCAGTCGGAGCCGGCCGAAGCCATCTTGCTCCCCGGAAGAGCCTGCGGGATACCGGTGGCCCCACTCGAGTTGTGGGCCGTGTACGACCAGCCGGACTCCCTCTGCCATAACTGCACGAGGCAGCTGAACTGGCCGTCGCCCCAGCCGTACTTCGAGGCGGCCAGGCCCTGGGCCACCGCCTTCGCGCCCGCGGGCGTGTTCGCTGAGGCGAGGGCCTGCAGCCTTTGGGCCTCTGCCGCAGCGGCTGCGGCAGCGGCCTTCTCGGCGGCGACCCGGTCCGCTCCGGCCGCAGCGGCTTCGACGCTTGTCGAGATGGCGGCCGTGCGCTGGGTGAGCGACTCGACCTCGTCGATGGGCAGGACCTGGTAGCTCGCGAGCGAGCTCGCGACGTCGCTCAGGGTGGTCGCGTCGACCTTGTCCTTGGCGGCAGCGAGCACCGCGTTGGCCCTGTCGAGCGCGACGGCGGCGGCGTCCTTCGCGTGCACGGTGGCGATCGAGTCGTACACGGCCAGTTGGTCGTGCTGGCGGCCGGTGCTCGCGGAGAGGGCTGCGGTGGCGGTCACGCGGTCCTGGGCGGCGTTCGCGGCCTGAAGGGCGTATGAGCCCCCGGTGACGAGGGCCACGGCGACGGCGGAAGCCAGGGAGATGGCGATGATCCGGCGAGAATGCGGTGAGCGGCGAGGTGGTGCTGAATGCGATGTCATATAGTCCCGGTGTCGCAAGCGCGGGCGCACGAACAGGGCTCGTGGGCCAGCGCTCACTGGTCTCGGGCCCACGCGCTCGGATGCTGCGCAGGCGAATCGGCCATAGTGGCCGGGATTCCTGCACAAACCCTCACTTTTTCCTCCGAAAGTCATGGGTATCGGGGCGCGTTCCGCACGCGTGCCCCGTCAGGCTCCGCGACGAGCCTGTCTAAACTCGAAGAATCGACATGTTCATTCCGGTCGATCCGCGGACGTTCCCACGACGCTGAAGATCACGAGGTTTCATCATGACCGCGCACGACATCGTCCTGATCCGGCACGGGCAGACCGAGTGGAGCATTTCCGGTCGGCACACCGGCCGCACCGACATCCCCCTGACCGACCTCGGTCGGCAGCAGGCGGATGCGCTCGGCGAGATGCTCGACGGTGAGGCGTTCCCGACGGTCTTGTCCAGCCCGCTACAGCGGGCCTGGGAAACCATGGAGCGCGCGGGATATGCCGCGCAGGGCATCGCTTCCCAGGACATTCTCGAGTGGGACTATGGCGTGTTCGAGGGGCTCACGACCGAGGCCATCCGCCGGGAGATCCCGGACTGGTCCGTGTGGACGCACCCGATGACCGGCGGCGAGTCCGCAGACGAGGTCGGCGCGCGTGCCGACCTCGCGATCGAGCAGTGCCTCGCAGCTCCGGGTCCGGTCGCCGTGTTCGCGCACGGACATTTCCTGCGCATCATGACGGCGCGCTGGATGGGCCTGCCTGCCTCCGCAGGGAAGCACTTCAGCCTCGGGACCGCCACGGTGTCCACCCTCGGCTGGGAACGCGATAACCGTGTGCTGCAGATGTGGAACGATGCCTGCCACCTGAACTCGATGGACCCGGTTCTCTGACATACCGTTTCCAGCCGCGCGTTAAACCGCAAACGCGGCGTCCAGGGGCCGAAGCACGTCCTGGACGCCGCAGTCTTTGTGCGACTCGCTCTCGCTGAGTCTTACTTCCGGCCGGCACCCGTCAGAGCGGATGCTGCGCTGGCGGCGATGAGGCCGCGCACGAGCTCGAGCTGGGCGTCGTCCGCGAAGGACGAGCTCAGGCCGACGACGCTGACTCCGGAGGAGAGGAAGTCGGGCGCGTTGAGCGCGGTGACCCCTCCGGTGGCGATGAAGTTCATGTCGGGGTACGGCCCCTTCATCGACTTCGCCCAGTTCGGGCCGAGGATCGAGGCCGGGAAGACCTTGACCCAGCGGAGGCCGAGCGCACGAGCCTGGAGGATCTCGGTCGCAGTAGCCACCCCCGGAAGATGCGGGATGCCGCGGCGAACGCTCTCCGCGACGATCTCCGGGCTGAAGCCCGGGGAAACGGTGAAGGCGACGCCGACCTTCTCGGCGGCGTCGAGCTGCTCGAGGGTCGTGACGGTGCCGGCGCCGACGACGAGGCCGCGCTCGGCGGCCGCCTCGGCGACGGCCTTCAGGACGGGAACCGCGTCACTGGTCTGGATGGGGATCTCGACGTGCTGGACACCGGCATCCCAGGCGCGCTCGGAGAGGCGCACGGATTCGGTCAGCGAGAGCCCACGCAGAACGGCGAGGACGGGAATCCGGAAGAAGTCTCCGGGGAACCACTCATTGGTGGGAAGGGCGGTTGTGCTGGTCATACGGTCAGTCTCCTAAGATCGGTGAGATCGGAATGTGAGTCGTGGGTGTCGGGAGCGTTCCCGACGGCGGCCGGGGATCCGGCGCCGGATCCGGCGGCGGCGGCGGGAGTTGCTGCGAACAGCCCGTGGCCGGGCCGGAAGTCCTCGCGGCTGCCGAGCGCCCAGGCGGCGAGCGAGTGCCCGTGGTTCAGGCGGACTTCGGACGACTCGCCGTTCATGAGTGCGGACAGGTAACCGGCGGCGAACGCGTCTCCGGCTCCGACCGGCTCGACGACCTCGACCTTGTGGGCAGGGACGACCGTGGTGCGGCGGGTGCCGTCGGGCAGAAGCGCGTACTCCGTCGCGTCGACGGCTCCGTCCTTGACGACGAGGTAGGGCACGTCGGGCAGCAGGGTGCGCACGTCGTCGGAGGTGACGCAGCCCCAGATGGTGGCGGCTTCGTCGAGTCCGACGAGGACGACCGTCGCCTTGCCGGCGAGCTCCCGCAGCCGGGGACCGGCCACGCTCACGGGCCAGAGCTTGGACCGGTAGTTGACGTCGAAGGACACCGAAGTGCCCCACTCTGCCGCGTGGTCGAGCACGTGTTCCACCAGGGCGGAGCAGCTCGGCGACAGCGAGGGCGTGATGCCGCTCGTGTGGATCAGGTGGGCGGACTGGAGGGGCCAGGCCCCGGCATCCGCCACGCCCAGCTCGGAGGCGGCGGAACCCGCACGATAGTAGAAGACGTGCGCGCCGGTACCGGTGTCCGGCTCCTTGAGGTACAGGCCGGTCGGGCTGACCGCGGTGCGGTTCACCCAGCGGGTGTCCACTCCCCCGCAGTCGAGCGTCGAAATGATCTTGGTGCCGATCGGGTCCTGGCCGACATTGCCGGCCCAGGCCACGTGGTGGCCGAGCTCGGCGAGGTGCGCGGCGACGTTGGACTCCGCCCCGCCGACGCCGAGGTGGAAGCCCTCTGCGATGTCGAGCGACGTCGTCGAGGTGGGGGTGAACATGCCCATGGTCTCGCCGAAGCAGACCACCTGCGGTTCGCCCTGGTCGGCGCCGGAGGCGACCGGGTTGCCCGGCTCCTCCTGCAGTGCCTGGGCGCCTGCTTGCTCGTCGGTCATCAGGTCACAGCTCCGATGTGCCACGGCACGAACTCTTCCTGGCCGACGTTGAACTCTTCGCTCGTGGTCTGCTTTCCGGAGGCGACGGCGATGATCATGTCGAGGATCTCGGCGCCGACCTCTTCGACGCGGGCGGTGCCATCGGCGATCCGTCCGGCGTTGATGTCGACGTCGTCGCCCTGGCGCACGAACAGCGCGGTGTTGGTGCCGACCTTGATGCTCGGGGTGGGCTTGCAGCCGAAGACCGAGCCGCGGCCGGTCGTGAAGACGACGACCGTCGCACCGCCGGCGACGAGTCCGGTGACGGACACCGGGTCGTAGCCGGGGGTGTCCATGAAGCCGAGGCCCCGGGTGGTCATCGGTTCGGCGTATTCGTAGACCGCTGCGAGGTCGGCGCGGCCGGCCTTCGCGACGGCGCCGAGCGACTTCTCCAGGATGGTGGTGATGCCGCCGGCCTTGTTGCCGGGAGAGGGGTTGTTGTCCATGGTGCCGCCACCGGTGACGATGTACTTCTCCCACCAGTTGATCCGGTCGATCAGCTTGAGGCCGACCTCGCGGGTCGTGGCGCGGGCGGTGAGCAGGTGCTCGGCGCCGTAGATCTCAGGCGTCTCGGCGAGAACGGATGTTGCGCCGTTGGCGACGAGGACGTCCGAGGCCCAGCCGAGGGCCGGGTTCGCGGTAATGCCCGAGTAGCCGTCGGAGCCGCCGCAGTTGAGGCCGAGGACGAGTTCCGAGATGTCGATGGGTTCGCGGCGACGTTCGTCGAGCTTCTCCGCCATCTCGAGGATGGCCTCGACGCCCGCTGCGACGGTGGCGCGCATGCCACCGGTCTCCTGGATGGAGAGGGTCGTGACGAGGGTGTCTGCCGGAAGCTCGCCCTGGCCGAGGATGACGTCGGCCGGGGTCATTTCGCAGCCGAGGCTGAGCACGAGCACTCCGGAGATGTTCGGGTGGGCCGCGTAGCCGTTGAGGGTGCGGACGAGCATCTGCGCGCCCTCGCTCTCGAGGACCAGGCCGCAGCCGCTCTGGTGCGTGAGGGCGATGACGCCGTCGACGTGCGGGAAGCGGTCGAGCAGGTCGCCGCGGAAGCGGTCCGCGATCAGCTTCGCGGTCGTGCCGGAGCAGTTGACCGTCGTGAGGATCGCGATGTAGTTGCGGGTGCCGGCGCGGCCGTCCGCCCGGCGGTAGCCGTCGAAGGTCCGGCGGGCTCCCGTCGGGGCGGGCAGCTCGGTGTGCACGGTACCGAACTCGTGCACGCGGGCGCCGAGGTCCATACCGAGGTTCTGGCTGTGCACGTGTTCGCCGCGCACGATCGGCGCCGTTGCGGTGCCGATCGACTGGCCGTACTTGAGGACCTTCTCCCCGACCGCAACCGATCCGAGTGCGATCTTGTGGCCGCTCGGGACGGCCCCGATCACATTCAGAACGCTGTCCCCCAGGGTGATGGCTTCACCGGGAACGAGGTCCCGGAGGGCAACAGCGACATCGTCGCCTTCCGCCATGACGAGCACGGATGTGCCGGTCGCAATGCTGTTGATGTGGCTCATGAGATCTTTTCTCTCGCTGGGAAGCGGTCGGGGAGGGTACTGCTGGCCGGATCAGGCCTTGGCGGCGATTTCTTCGCCGATGATGCCCTTTTCCCAACGGCCCTCTTCGAGGTCGATGGCAATGGCGTGGTACTTGTCGTCGCTCAGGCTGTACAGGAAGTAGATGATGACGGCGGCGATGGTGAGCGCGATGGCCGGGTAGATCGTCATGACGGCCTTGATGCCGAAGAGCGTCTCCGGGGACTGCTCGGTTGCCTTGGCGACATAGCCCGTGATGGCGAGCATGCCGGCTCCGACGAGGGCGGCGAGGGACTGGGCGACCTTACGGGAGAAGTTGAATGCGGCGTAGGTCATGGTCTCCTTGCGGACACCGGTGTGCCATTCGCCGTAGTCGATCGTGTCGGAGACGAAGGCCCAGGTGACGCCGTTCGGGATGGCCAGTGCGGCGTACCCGATGGTGACGAGGATCATGAACGTCCACAGGTTGGTCGGGATGATGAAGTTCAGGCCGTTGGCGACGATGGAGATGATGAATCCGGCCATGGCCGTCTTCTTCTTGCCCCACTTGGCGACCATCTTCGGGATGAACATGATGCCCACGATGGAGGCACCGATCATGACGAGGTTGAGGACGGCCTGGAGGGCGATGTTGCCGAGGTTGTACTGGGCGAAGAAGATCATCATCATGTTGTTGACGTTCATCGAGGAGATGGTGAAGAGCGTCATGAGCACGAGGGCGAGGAGCGGCTTGTTGGTGAAGATCGCCTTGGCGTAGTCCTTCATGCCGTTCTTCTCGAAGCCGACGGCACGGTTGACGTACACCCGTTCCTTGGTGCCGCGGTAGCAGATGTAGAAGGACACGACGCCGACGATGGCCATGACCATCGAGGCGAACATGAAGTTCTGGGCGGTCATGCCGCCGAAGATCATCATCATCGGGATGAACGCGAAGCCACAGATCCACTGGGCGCCGAGCGAACCGGCCTGGCGGCTGGTCGCGAGCTCCGCGCGGTCCTTGATGTCGCGGGTCATGACCGAGGCGAGGGAGCCGTACGGGTCATTCGTGAAGGAGTAGATGATGCCCCAGACCGCGTACGTGCCGGCGGCGAAGGCGATCTTCCAGCCCATGTCCACGTCGGGCATCGTGAAGGTGACGACGGTCATAACGGCGAGCAGGATGGAGGAGACCATCATGACGGGGCGGAATTTTCCGCGCTTGCCGAAGCGGCGGCTGTCGATGAATGCGGCCGCGAGCGGGTCCATGCAGGCATCGAACAGTTTGCTGAGCGTAAAGATAAGTGCGACTACAGCGGGCGCGATGCCGGCGGTGTCGATCCAGAACTTGGTCAGGTACGACTGTCCGAGGTCGAACATAAAGCCGTTACCGAAGTCGCCGAAGCCATAGGCGACCTTCTCCTTGCGGGAAATGCGATCAATAACGGTGACGCCGGCGGAGCCTTCGGGGCCGGTGGCTCCCATGGCGCCGGGCAGGCCCTTGGTGGTTGTACTCATAATGCGGATTCACTCCTATGTGCTGGATTTAATGGGGTCGTGCTGGTTCGTGCTGGTCGTGCAGAGGTACTGTGCGGGTGGATGCTTCGAGCGGGTAAGCGCCGGAGCCGAACGGGCTAGAACCCGAAGTAGGTGTTCGCGTTGTTGTACGAGATGTCTTCGACCATCTGGCCGAGGATGGCCTCGTCGTCGGGAACTTCGCCGAGCTCGACCCATTCGCCGATCAGTTCGCAGAGGATGCGGCGGAAGTACTCGTGGCGCGGGTAGGAGAGGAAGCTGCGGGAGTCCGTCAGCATGCCGACGAAGTTGGAGAGCAGGCTCTCCTCCGCGAAGGTGGACAGCTGCAGGCGCATTCCGTTGCGGGTGTCGTTGTGCCACCAGGCGTTGCCGAGCTGGAGCTTCTGGACGACGTCCTTCTGGTAGGAGGCCATCAGGGTGATCAGCGGCAGGTAGTCGTTGGGGTTCAGCGAGAAGATGATCGTGCGGGGAACCGCATCCTCGGATTCCATCGCGTTGAAGAGCTTGGCGAGCGGCTCGGCGATGTTGCGGTCGTTGATCGCGTCGTAACCGGTGTCGGCGCCCATGCGGGCGAAGCCCGGGTCGTTGATGTTGCGCATCGCGTGGATGTGGTACTGCATCGTCCAGTCCTTGGCGCTGTAGATGCGCATCAGGGCCTTGAGCAGTGCCGTGCGGTACTGCGCGATCTCGGTCGCGGTGAGGGTGCCGCCGGAGAGGGCGGTCGTGACGATCGTGTCGAGTTCGGCCGGGGTGGCCTCTTCGTAGACGACGATGTCGAGGGCGTGGTCGGACAGGCGTCCGCCCATGGTGTGGAAGAAGTCGACGCGCTGGGTGAGGGCCTCGACGATGTCCGCGAACGCGGTGATGCTGACGCCGGCCGCGGTGCCGAGGGTGGCGATGTACGCCGCGTACCCGGCCTGGTCGATGTTCAGGGACTTGTCCGGACGGAACGCCGGGAGCACCTTGAACGCGCTCTCAGCCTTGAGCACCTCGTGGACGTGCAGGTCATCCGCGGGGTCGTCCGTCGTGACGACGACCTTCACGTTCATGCCCCTGATCAGGCTGCGGCGGGAGAACGCCGGCGTCGCGAGGAGCAGGTTGGCCGCGTCGTAGATCTCGCGGGCCGTTGCACGGCTGATCACGGTGTCGATGCCGAAGAAGCGCTTGAGTTCGAGGTGCGCCCAGACGTAGAGCGGGTTGCCGAGCGCCTTTTCGAGGGTGCCTGCCCAGGCGTAGAACTTGTCGAAGTCGGCGCCGTCTCCGGTGATGAGGCTCTCGGGGACCCCGTTGGTGCGCATCAGACGCCACTTGTAGTGGTCACCGTAGTTGTTGCCGCCGAGCCAGGCTTCGGTGATCGTCGCGAAGTTGCCGTCCTCGAGGATCTCCTGGGGGCTCAGGTGGCAGTGGTAGTCGACAATCGGCATATTCTTCGCGTGATTGTGGAAGAGCTTCTTCGCCATCGGCGTGGTCAGCAGGAAATCGTCATTCAAAAACATCAGAAACAGTCCTTCGTTCCGTGCAGTCGTTGTGGTGAATCAGTCGTTGTGGTGAATCAGTCGGTGGGTTGATTCGGCCGATCAGGCCAGGAGCGCGATGGTCGCGCGGGCACCCAGGGTGCGCAGGTTGTCGAGGCCGGTGGTGACCTCGGCGACGAGGCCGGGGAGTTCGGTGAGGTCGCGGCCCCAGAGCGAGTCATCGCTCAGGATCGCTTCGACGTAGTCGGCCGTCACGTTGCTGCCGGTCGCGGTGGCCGTCGCGTATGCGGCGTGGAAGGTGGCGAGCACCTCGTCGCTGTCGACGGGGACGACGGTGACCGCAGCGTCGCCGCTGTAGGTGAGCAGCAGTGCCGAAAGGGCCAGGGTGACGCGGGGCGGGAAGGTTCCGACCTTCTCGTGGAAGTTGACCAGGATCGGCAGCAGGCGGGACTTGTACTTCGAGATGCTGTTGAGCGCGATCGAGGCGAGCTCGTGGTGCATGAAGCGGTTCTCGAAGCGTTCCTTGACGGACTCGGCGTATGCGGCGAGTTCGTCGTGCGGCAGGTCGATGACCGGCATGATCTCGTCGTACATTTCCGCGTTGACGAACTGGGAGAACTCGGGGTCGATCATCACGTCGCGCACGGTCTCGACGCCGGCGAGGCGGGCGATCGAGGCCATCGTGGTGTGCGGGGCGTTCAGCAGGAAGACCTTGCGTTCGCGGTACGGCGTCATGTCGTCGGTGACGGTCACGTTGAGGCCGGCCTTCGCGAGCGGGAGGGATTCCGTCAACGACTGCGGTCCTTCGATGACCCAGAGCAGGAATGGCTCGGCCTTGACGATCGACTGGTCGTCGTAGCCGAATTCCTCGGCGAGCTCGGCGGCGCGGTCGGCCGGGTAACCGGGAACGATCCGGTCGACGAGGCTGGAGTAGAAGGTGTTGTCGGTGTTGACCCACTGGACGAATGCTGCGTCGAGCTCCCAGAGCGCGGCGGTCGCGAGGACGGATTCCTTGAGCTTGTCGCCGTTGTGCTCGATGAGCTCGCAGGGGATGATCTGGAAGCCCTTCTTGCCGAGAGAGAAACGCTCGAAGAGGAGCGCGGTGAGCTTTCCGGGGAAGCTGTGCTGGGGCTTGTCATTGAGACGGTCGCGGTCGTCGAAGGCGATGCCGGCCTCTGTCGTGTTGGAGAAGATGAACTCGATGTTGTCGTCGTTGGCGAGGTCGAGGTACTTCTGGTTGTCGACGTACGGGTTGACCGTTCCGGTGACCACGGTGATGACCTCGTGGCTCTGCACGTCCTTGCCATCCTGAAGGCCTTCGAGGAGGACCGTGTAGAGGTTGTCCTGCTCCTCGAGGGAGGCGACGCGGCCGCCTTCGATGGGCTGGACGATCTTCACGCCGCCCTGGAACAGTTCCTGGTTGTTCATCTGCTGCAGCTGCCAGTCGACGAACGCGCGGAGGAAGTTGCCCTCGCCGAACTGGATGGCCTTCGTGGGCAGTTCCGCGATCGCGGGAACAACGCTCTTGGACAGTCTCTGCATGGTCTTCGTGTTCCGTTCGGTAGTAGTGGACGTGACGGTGACCTGCATGGTCGACGTCGCTCCGGGGTCCAGGGTGATGAAGTGGGCGCCGACGTTGCACGTCTCTGCGCAGGCGGTTTCGGTCCACTCGTCGGTTCCGTAGTCTGCGATGGCGGCGGCCTTGATGCGGCCGGCGTTCCAGACGACCGTCTGCGCGGCGCCCTGCGAGACGGCGCGGATGATGCGGTCGTTCGCCGGGTCGCTGAGTTCGAGCGCCTCGGGCATCGGGTAGAGGCGATCGATCTCATCGCCGGTGAAGCCGAGCGGCAGGAGGGACGAGCCCTCGGTGGCCGGCTTGGTCGAGCGGTCCGTGTAGTCGAACGTCTCGAGGCCGGTGAGGGTGCTCGTTGTGACGTCGCCGACGGCGAAGTAGGTGTGGAAGGCTTCCTCGAACGCGAACGGGGTGGCACCGTCGTTGCGGACGGACAGCTCGAGGCCGAGCTCTGCGCCCACGGTGACCGTGTAGTGCGCGGTGAAGGGGTGGAATCCGGCGGGAACGCCGACGCTGTCCTGGGTCAGCTCGAAGACGAGCTCTGTGGCAACGGCGCCGGTCGCGGTGTCCAGGGTGCGGGAGTCGACGAGCGACCAGGTGGAGAGGCGTGCCCAGCCGTGGTTGGGAGCTGAGGCATCCGTGCCGTTCGGGCCGAACCAGGGGAAGCAGAGGGGAACGCCGCCGCGGATCGGGTCGGTGTCGGAGAAGACGCCGAAGGTGCTCATCCAGAGGACCGGCTTGCCGCCCGCGGGAGTCCAGTCGGCGACGTGCGCGCCGTGCAGGTAGATCAGGGCGGATGCCGAGGGTGTGGTGACTTCGACGGCGGCGAGGCCGCCGTGGCCCTCCACCAGACGGATGCCCTGTGCGAGCTGCTGGGTTGTCATGCGTACTCCTCTTTGAGGCGAGAAACGTGAGGCGAAAGTGTGGCGGAGCCTGATAATCGTTCCGCTCAGCAGAACGCGTGTCCGTCAGATGAAACACTAGCACCGGTTAACAGGTTCGTAACAACTGCTTTCGCGGTAGAATTGCCGTATTGAGTTCCATCGGGCAGAACCGCCTTTTCATGGTGCACAATGCACAATCTTTGGCCGCAGGAGGACAAAATGTCAGCGACTTTGATCGACGGATCTCACACTTCGGGCGAGGCCGGCGAGCCCGCGAAGGACAGCGCAGCCCGCAAACTGCTGCGCGTGCTCGAAGCCGTGTCGAACCCGGGCGAAACGCACCGGCTGAGCGACCTGGTTAAGGAGACCGGCCTGTCGAAGACGAGCGTGTTCCGTCTGCTGTCCGAACTCGTCGACGACGGCTACGTCAGCCGCACGTCGGACGGCGCGTACACACCCGGACGCGCGCTTCGGTTGCTCGGCCTGCGCCTGACTGCCAGCACGGAGGATTCGGACCGCGTGCGCACCCGGCTGCAGCGCCTCCAGCAGGACGTGCACAGCACCATCCACTTCGCCCTCCGCACCGGCGACTGGGCCACCTACGTTGAGAAGATCGAGGACACCGCGCAGCCGATCCGGATGGCGTCCCGCGTCGGCGCCCAGATCCCGTTGCACTCGACCGCGATCGGCAAGTCCGTTCTGGCCTACCTGCCCGAGAGCGAGGTGCGGCGGTACGCCGCCAACACCGGGCTGCCGCGGCGCACCGACAACACCATCACGGACGTCAACCGTTTGCTCGCCGACGGCGAACTTGTGCGCAATCGCGGCTTCTCGATCGACGACGAGGAGAACGAGGAGCACATCCGCTGCATGGCGACGCCCGTTTTCGACACCCGGCACAATCTGCTGGGCGGAATCGGCATCACCACAATCGCACCTTTGGTGACGCAGGCGAAACTCGAGTCATACGCCCCCCTGCTCCTCACGGCGGCGCGCGACATCATGTCCCTCGTCTAGCTCTGGCCGTTGCGTGGGGAGCGTTTCGCGGCCACTTAGGTCTGTTCCGATCCGACTTTGCGGACGCCCCTCTGGACAGGAATCGCTCATCGGGTAACCTATCGATATCTCTGGACGATTGAAGCTGACCGACTTTCGTTATGAGCCCTTGACCGGGTTTTCCACAGGTGATTCGTGGGCGTGCGGATGCCTCAAGAATGTCGGTGGTCGTTCGTAGAGTGACCGGTATGACAACTGAAAATACCTCAGAACCTCAGCCCGAAAGCACGGCGGAACCCCCGCCAGGGACCCCTCCCGACAGTCCTCCCGACACCTACCTGAACCCCCGGCATCTGAGCCTGGTGGAGCCGCCCCTCGCCGATTTCTATGACGCGATCCGGGAGGCGGACCGGGAAATCAATCAGGCCACCGCTCGCCGGGCGGCCGCGGTCTACACCGCCCAACGGGTGCTCGCCGATGTCGGCCGGGCCCGGGCGGAGGCCGCTGAACGCGCCGGTGGGCCGCGCCCGCCGTGGTCTCCGGAGGAAGCCACGAAAGAGGAGTTCACGTGCGAGGTCGGGGCGCTGCTCCGGTTGCCGCGGCGGACGGCGGAGACCCTGATCGAAGCCAGCCGGACACTCGCCGAAGACCTCCCCGTGACCCGGGAGGCCCTCGCGACCGGGGCGATCAGTTACCGGCACGCCCAGGTGATCATGGAGCAGGCCTGGGGCATCCGAGTCGATGATGACCCGGAAGCGGCCGCCCGGGCCCGGGCCGTGTTCGAGGAGGTCCTCGTGCCCGACGCGGAAGTGCTGACCGTGGCGAAGCTCGCCGACCGGGCCCGAAGGGTGCGGGAGCGCACCCACCCGGAAACCATCACCGCGAGGCACCAGAAAAGCGTCGAGGACCGGCATGTGGTGTTCCAGGCCCTCGACGACGGCATGGCGTCGCTGTATCTGACCGGGGATGCCGAGAAGGTGCAGGCCGCGTACCACCGCACTCTCGACGTCGCCCTGACCCTGCAGGGCCCGGACGAGGTCCGCACCCTGACCCAGATCGCGGCCGATGTGCTCACCGACGTCCTGATCAGTGGGGTCACCCCGGACGGACTCGGTACCGGGGTGGCCGCGCAGGTCAACGTGACCGTTCCGGTGCTGACCTTGTTGGGGAAGAGCGAGGAGCCCGGGTATCTGGCCGGGTACGGGCCGATCGACCCCGATACCGCGAGGCGTCTCGCGGCCGGGGCGCCGAGCTTCACCCGGCTGCTCACGCACCCGGAGACCGGGGTGGTGCTCTCGATGGGACGCGACACCTACAAACCACCCGCCGCGCTCAAGAAATGGCTCGAGGTGCGCGATGAAACCTGCACCTTCCCTGGCTGCCGGCGCTCCGCCAAACGATCAGACCTCGACCACAGTGTGGAGTGGCAGCACGGCGGGGAGACCGACGCGATGAACCTCGCCCATCTCTGCCCGTATCACCACGCGGTCAAGAGCTACACCCGGTGGTCGCCCAGGCACCTCGGCGACGGCCGCATCGAATGGACCTCACCCGCCGGGTACAACTACATCGTCGAACCCTCCGCCGACATGAGACCACCCCGGAAACCCAAACCCGAACCGAAACCGCCAGCCCCGATCGTTGACGTCTGGAACCTCGACCCCACACCCGAAGACCCCGACGACCCGACACCGTTCTAGGTCGCTTGCCCACGCGGGCTCCGCGAAGCCGTCCTTTCCGAGGAGGCAGAGCCGCTCCTCGTGGATCGGAGGCCGGGCGCGGAAAACGCGATGCGGCATCTGCGAGGTGTGCGGCCACGAGCTGGTCCAGCTCAGGAGGGGCCCTTGAGGAAGGCGACGATTCGTTCGCCGACCACCGGCCAGTCAGCACCGAGCCAGACCATGTGGCTGTCCGCATGACTCTCAATGAGTTCGGCAGCACGGATGCTTGAGGCGAGCGAACGCGACTGTGCGAAGGGCACTCCGCCGTCAGTTCGGGTGGCGATCACGAGGGTGGGCTGATCGACCAGAGCGGTGACATCGGGGGTGGGGCGCAGGTCGTTGACAAACCCGCGTCCGGAGCGCATCCGCCGGAAAAGTGTGAGGAGTCCGGCGCGAGCGTCCGGATCCAAGCCGGCCAGGACCTCGCCCACCGGACGGGTGGACAGCGCTCCCATCATCATGCGCAGGCACATGGAGGGAGCGAACCGGGCGAGCGCGTGAACCAGGCCCCAGGTGACCCCCCCGGTCACGCCGTTGAATCCGATCCGGGCTCCCAGGCGAGTGACCGGGTCCGGGTACGGAAGCCAGCCGACTGCACTGATCAGGACCAGCCGGTCGACAAGGCCGGCGTGTCGCGCGGCGAACGTTGCGGCGGTCGGTCCCCCGCCGGAAATGCCGACGACCGCCGCGACCCGGGTGATGCCCAGGTGCGCGCACAGGTCACCCACGACATCCGCGAATCCGGTCACGGTCGTCCCTGTGGACAGCGGAGTGCGACCGTAGCCGGGTCGGGAGGGTGCGAGCACGGAGTAGCCGGCGGCGGCGAAGACGTCCTCGCCGACCGCGATCCCGGCCCGGAGGTGTCCGCCGTGGAAGACCACGATGACCGGGTCCGCGCGAATATCGAGCCGGTACTCGACTGGCCCCTCCGCCAGGCGCGTCGTCCGCAGCATCCGCCCGGGCCTGCCTACCGCCGCACGATGGAGCGCAGCAGCCGCATTGCGACCGAGAGCGAGGCCATATCGTCCTGGCCGAGGGCGTTGACCTCGTCGAACACGCTGCGTGAGCGGGCGAGCTTTTCGGCGTTGAGTGCCTCCCAGGCGAGGAGACGGTGTTCCGCGCTTCCCGCATCCGTCGCCTCGAGCACAGCCGTGGTGATGTCGGCGACCGTCGAGTAGAGGTCGTCGCGCAGCGCCGCGCGGGCGAGGGCCTGCCAGCGGTCCGTGCGCGGCAACGCGGTGATGCGCTCGAGCAGGTTGTCCACGCCGAACCGGTCGTAGACCGTGTAGTACACGGACGCGACGTCCCCGAGCTGTTCGCCGGACTGCGCCGCGATCTTCACGACGTCGAGCAGGGCGAAGGCCTCGAAGAGCTGGGTCCAGCGGTGGCCGAGGCCGGACGGCAGGCCCCACTCCTCCGCCTTGACCAGCAGCGACCCGAGCCGGGCCTGGTCGGCGCCGCGCACGTAGTCGCCCAGGTGCGCGCGGACGAGCGCGATCTGCGGCTTGTACTGCGCGACGACCTCGGCGACCGGTTGCGAGCCGCCGTGGTTGACCTGCCAGCGCACGGCCCGGTCGAGCAGCCGGCGGATGTCGAGGTGGATCGCCGTCCAGTGCTCCGTCGGGAACGACTTCGGCAGGGCGCTCAGCTCGGCGACCATGGTCTCGAGCTCGAAGATCTCCCGGAGCGCGACGAACGCCCGGGCGATCGCCGCGGGGGTCGCGCTGGTCTCCTCCATGGCACGGAAGGCGAAGGTCACTCCCCCGAGGTTGATCATGTCGTTCGCGACGACGGTCGCGATGATCTCCCGGCGCAGCGGATGCGTGTCGAGCTCGGCGTCGAAGCGTTCGGCGAGCTGGCGCGGGAAGTACCGGCGCAGGGTTCCGCGGAACCACGGGTCGTCCGCGAGGTCGCTGTCCCGGAGCGCGGTCGTGAGCTCGATCTTGGCGTAGGCGGCGAGCACCGAGAGCTCTGGCGAGGTGAGCCCGTGGCCGTGGTCGATCCGTTCGTGCAGCTCCGTGGTGGTCGGCAGCGCCTCGAGCTCACGCTTCAGGTCGCCGGATGCCTCGAGTGAGTCCATCAGGCGTTCGTAACTCGGGCTCCAGCTCGCGACCTTGACCCGGTCGTTCAGCAGCAGGATGTTCTGGTCGACGTTGTCCTCCAGGACCAGCCGGCCGACCTCGTCCGTCATCGCGGCGAGGAACCCGGGGCGCTCTTCCGCGCTGAGCCGGCCGGCCGCGACCATCCGGTCGACGAAGATCTTGATGTTGACCTCGTGGTCGGAGCAGTCCACGCCGGCGGAGTTGTCGATCGCGTCGGTGTTGAGCAGCACCCCGGCCAGGGCGGCCTCGATGCGGCCGCGCTGGGTGAGGCCGAGGTTGCCGCCCTCACCGACGACCTTGACGCGCAGGTCGCGGCCGTCGACGCGGATGGCGTCGTTCGCCTTGTCGCCGACCTGCGCAGCGGTTTCGGTGCTCGCCTTGACGTAGGTGCCGATGCCGCCGTTGTAGAGCAGGTCGGCCGGTGCCGTGAGGATGGCGCGGAGCAGTTCCGGCGGGCTCAGGTGCGTGATGTTCTCGGGCAGTCCGAGGACGGCGCGCACCTCCGCCGAGATCGGGACGACCTTGGCCTGCCGCGGGAACACCCCGCCTCCTGCGCTGATCAGGCTCGTGTCGTAGTCCGCCCAGGAGGACCGGGGCAGTTCGAAGAGCCGGCGCCGCTCGGCGAACGACACGGCCGGGTCGGGGTTCGGGTCGAGGAACACGTGCCGGTGGTCGAAGGCCGCGACGAGCTTGATGTGCTCGGAGAGCAGCATCCCGTTGCCGAAGACGTCGCCGGACATGTCGCCGATCCCGACGACGGTGAATTCCTCGGTCTGGGTGTCGAGGTCGAGTTCACCGAAGTGGCGCTTGACCGATTCCCAGGCGCCGCGGGCCGTGATGCCCATGGCCTTGTGGTCGTACCCGATCGAGCCGCCGGAGGCGAAGGCGTCGCCGAGCCAGAAGCCGTAGTCGGCGGAGAGGCCGTTGGCGATGTCGGAGAACGTGGCGGTGCCCTTGTCCGCGGCGACCACGAGGTAGGAGTCGTTGTCGTCGTGGCGCACGACGTTCGCCGGGGGAACGACCTGCTCACCGGCATCCGTCAGCACGAGGTTGTCGGTCAGGTCGAGCATGCCGCGGATGAAGGTCTTGTATGCATCGATGCCTTCGGCCAGCCAGGCGGCCCGGTTGACACCGGGGTCGGGCAGCTTCTTCGCGAAGAACCCGCCCTTGGCGCCGGTCGGCACGATCACGGCGTTCTTGACCGTCTGCGCCTTGACGAGGCCGAGCACCTCGGTGCGGAAGTCTTCGCGCCGGTCCGACCAGCGCAGCCCGCCGCGGGCGACCCTGCCGAAGCGCAGGTGCACGCCCTCGACGCGCGGCGAGTACACCCAGATCTCGAACATCGGCTTCGGGAACGGCAGTGCCTCGATGCGGCTCGGGTCGAGCTTGATGCTCAGGTAGGGCTTGTTCTGGAAGTAGTTCGTGCGCAGCGTCGCCTCGATGAGGTTCAGCAGCACCCGCAGCACCCGGTCGGCGTCGAGGGTGGCGACCTGTTCGATGGCCGTGGCGAGCTGCGCGCGCACCTCCTCGGTGCGACGGATGCGTTCGGTCTCGTCCCGCGCGGGGTCGAACCGGGCCTCGAAGAGGTCCACGAGCCCGCCAGAGACCGCGGGGTTGGCGAGCAGGGTGTCGCCGACGAAGTCGTAGGAGTTGGTGTTGCCCATCTGGCGCAGGTACTTGGCGTAGCTGCGGAGGATGACCACGCGGCGCCAGGGCATGCCTTCGCGGAGGACCAGGCGGTCGAGTCCGTCCGACTCGATGGCCCCGCTGACCGCTGCGCCGAAGGAGTCGGCGAGCAGGTCGCCGGTGCCGACCGGGTCGACGCCCGCCGGGTAGCGCAGGCCGAGGTCGTAGAGGAAGAATTCACGCCCGTCGGAGGTCTTGATCTCGAAGGGCACCTCGTCGAGAACCTCGATACCGAGGTTCTGGAAGTACGGCAGGATCTGGCTGAGGCTCTGCGACTCCATCATGTAGAGCTTCACCCGGGCGTCTTCGGCGGGCCGGTCAGCGGCGTTCGGGGAGAGGTAGACGTGCACGCCCGGGCGAGGCGAACCCGTCACGGATGCCGCGGCATCCCGCGCGACCGCACTCTTCAGGCCCGCGGCGTATGCCTCGAACCTGCTGATGTCGACGAGGGCGTCCTCGACTTCATAGTCGACCTGGTAGCTCGGCGGGAACGCCTCTGCCCAGAGGTGCGCGAGCCTCGTGTCGTGCAGCTGCTCGGTGATCCCCTCCGCCCAGGACCGCACGGCCATGGCCAGGCGGGGTTCGAGTGCCGCGGCGAGCGCGGCGACGTCGTCGGCCGTTCCGACAGCGGCCGTCTTCGGCAGGCGGATCCGGTAGAACAGGCGGGCGAGGGTGGACTCCGTCATGCGGGCCTCGAAGTCGAGGGATTCCGCGGAGAAGGTCTCGGTCAGTTCCTTCTCGATCCGGAGGCGCACCGCCGTCGTGTACCGGTCGCGGGGGAAGTAGACGAGGGCGGACATGAAGCGGCCGAACAGGTCCGGGCGCAGGAAGAGCCGGGTCCGCCGGCGTTCCTGCAGTCGCTGGATGGCGACGGCCGTTGCGACGAGGGTGGGCACGTCGATCTGGAAGAGCTCATCGCGCGGGTAGGTCTCGAGGATGCCGAGCAGGTCCTTGTCGCTGTGCGAGCCCGGCGGGAAGCCGACCTCGGCCATGACGGCATCGATCTTCTCGCGCAGGATCGGCACGTCACGCACGGAGCTCGTGTACGCGCTCACGGCGAAGAGGCCGATGAAGCGCTGCTCCCCGTTGACGTTGCCGTTGGCGTCGAAGCTCTTGATGCCGATGTAGTCGAAGTACGCGGGACGGTGCACGCTCGAGCGGGAGTTGGCCTTGGTGATCACGAGGGCGCGCCGTTCGCGGGCCATCGTGCGCCCGGCATCCGTCAGGTGCTGGATCTCGTGCCCGTCTTTCACGGCGCGCAACAGGCCGAGACCGCTGTCGTCGCGGATGGAGAGGACGTCCTCGCCGTCGACCGTCTCAAGGTCGTATTCGCGGTAGCCGAGGAAGGTGAAGTTGTCCTGGTCGAGCCAGTGCAGCAGGTCCCTGGCTTGCGCCAGGTCGGGGATGCCCTCGGCGTGCGGCAGCTTCCCGAGTGCGTCGGCGATCTGCACGGACTTCGAGCGCATCGCGGGCCAGTCGTCCACGGCGGCCCGCACGTCGTGGAGCACCCGCGCGATCCCCTCGGCCAGGCGCTCGCGGGCCTCGACGCTCGCACGGTCGATCTCGATCGCGATCCACGACTCGAGATGCGGCGAGTCCTCCTCGTTGCCGAGCAGGTGGGAGATGTCGGGCATCGCGGAGGTGTCGCCGCTCGAGACGCCCGCGTTGACCGGCATGCGGGTGACCCTGACGAGCTCGTGGGTCTCCCGGTTGCGGGTGACGACGAGCAGGGGGTGCACGACGAGGTGTATGGCCGCGTGCTGGCGGACCAGTTCGGCGTTGACCGAGTCGACGAGGAACGGCATGTCGTCGGTGACGACGTAGAGGATGCTGCGATCGGTTTCGGTCCGGATCTCGATGTTCGCCGTCTTCGGTGGCCGGGTGAGGGCGACCTGCCAGTGGCTCTCCGCCCGTGCGCGCAGCGTGGCCGGGTCGTATTCCCTGGCATCGTCACCGAGGTGCTCGTAGTAGTCGGCGACGAAGGCCTCGGTCGTCGACGCTTCGGTGTTCGACAACGCACTGGACAGTTCGGACGACGATTTTGACGACATTGACAAAAGGCACCCATTCGCTTCTGATCCCGCTCGCTCTTGAACGAGGACCGCTTGGACCCCCATCGTAGTTTCGTTCGCCGAAGCTCGCACATCGCCCCCTGTCGATGAGTCAGGAACTGCGAACTGACCTATCGGGCTGCTATGAGTTTGCCTATACTCGCGAGAGTTGACACTCGGGCTCCACGCCGCGAATCGGATGATGTCGCTCCGGTCGCTCCTGACAACACCACACACGCACTCCACAAGGGAGTCCACCACCATGAAACTCACGTCTGTCCTGCGCGCCATCGCCCTGATGTCGGTCCTCGCCTTCGCGGGAGGTGGCGCGGTGACCGCGGTGACCGCGGCCGCCGCGGATCCGGGCGGCGGGCACGCCGCGGCATCCGTCCCCAGGAACTCCGCACAGGGCGCGCTCGCGGGCGGGGCCATCCAGGTCGCCGTCGGCTCCTCACCGTCCGGCATCACGCCGACGAGCACCTCGGGCACGCCGGGGATCGGGGGCGTGCCGACGGCCAATATCGTGGGGTCGAGCGGCACGATGAAGGACTTCCTCGTGTCAGTGCTCGGCGATGTGGATGCCTACTGGACCGGCGTGTGGAAGGACGACGGCCGCCCGGCACCCTTCGTGACCTATGCCTTCCCCGCGGCGGGCGAGGTGGTGCCGTCGATGTGCGCGCCGGGCTTCTCCGATGACATGAGCGCGTACTACTGCCTGTACGACGACAAGATCACGGTGTCGCAGAGCCTCGCCCAGAAGATCTGGGACGGCACCCTCTACGCGAACACCGACGGCACCAGGACCCATAAGACCGGCGACTTCTCGGTCGCTTACGTCGTCGCGCACGAGTACGCGCACGAGCTCCAGAACGAAATCGGCATCTTCAGCACCGCCGGTTCGATCTACCCGGTCTACAAGATCGAGCTGCACGCCGACTGCTGGGCCGGGGTCTGGGCGAAGTCGGCGGAGGACGAAGGGATCCTCGACCAGGGCGACATCAAGGAGGCCGGCCAGACGACTCTCGACCTGGGCGATTACGCCTTCGACAACCCCCAGCACCACGGCACCCCCGAGCAGCGCAACGAGGCCTTCCTGGAGGGGTACGACGGCGGTAGCGAAGGGTCCTGCGACGGTTGGCTCAACGACACGTACTGACGACACCCCTTAATGGGGGTAGACAGGAGTCGTTGAAAATAGCGGGACGCTGCAAGGCTGGACGTATGTCCGATTCTCAGCAAACAGTGAGTTCACCCCCAGAATTCGGCGGAAGCAACCTCCCGCCCGCACCGCCCGTGCCGCCCGTTGCACCCGCGCCGCTCGCCCCCACGAGCAACCCCTTCGGACTGGTATCCCTCATCGTCGGCGCCGTCGCCTTCGTGGGCGCGTTCATTCCAATCGTCAATTACGTGTCCGGGTTCGCCGCCATCGCCGGGCTCGTCTTCGGAATCATCGCCGTGACCAGAAAGGGCAAGCCGAAGGGTCTTGCGAAGGGCGGGATCGCGGCATCCGGTGTCGCCCTTCTGCTGTCGATCGTGCTCGCGATCGTGTACACGATCGGCTTCGTCGCCGCCGTCAATGACGCCCAGCGCCTGAAGTCGGGCACTTCCTCGAGCGACACGTCCGGCGACAGCTCGGACTCGGGTGACAGCCTGACCGACCCCACCGAGGTTCCCTCGAACGAGGGCGAGGTCGGAACCCGCACCAACCCGGCCCCGATCGGCACGACGATCGCAACGACCGCGGACGGCGAGCCGGAGTATGAGATCACCCTCGGCGCCCCGAACCTGAACGCCGACGCGATCATCGCCGCTGAGAACCAGTTCAACGACGCCGCACCCGCCGGCATGCAGTACGCCATGCTGCCGATCACGGTCACCTATCAGGGCACCACGACCGGCACCCCCTGGATGGACCTCGACGTGTCCTTCGTGTCCGCCGCCGGCACCACGCACAGTGAACTCGACAGCTCGGTCGTCGGCCCCGCGCCGCTGTCCGACATCAACGAGCTCTACCCCGCCGGAACGGCGACCGGCAACGTCGTGATCGCCATCCCGACAGCGGATGCCGCGACCGGCACCTGGGTCATCTCGCAGTCGTTCAGCGACCAGAAGTTCTACTCGGCAGCACAGTAGGCCCATCCGCACTGTTCCGTTGCGGAGAAAGCACCCTCGCCCACGCGACGAGGGTGCTTTCTCCGTGACTGAGGCGTTGAGGGCGCTTGTCGGGCCGCCCGGAAGCACGGTTGCGGCCCGCGATGAGGGGACTACGCTCTCCGGTGGAATGATCCATTCGCGGCTTCGGCCCGCTCGGCTCCTGCCGCATGTCATTACTTCAAAGGAGAAGATGTCATGGAATACATCACGTGGTTTGCCCCCATCCTGCCCGGCAAGACCGAGGCCTGGCAGTCCTTCGCCGCGGAGATGGCCGGCGCGCGCCGCGAGGAGCACGAGCGGTCCCGGCGTCGGATGGGCCTGCATCGCGAGGTCGCCTCGCTCATGTCGACCCCGCAGGGCGACTTCGTCGCGCTCTATCACGAGGCCGACGACCTCGCCAGGATGTTCCGCGACTTCGCCACCTCCCAGGATTCCCACGACGTGTGGTTCCGGGGCAAGATGATCGAGTTCCACGGCCTCACGCCCGAGATGCTGGAGGGTCCGCCGCCCGCGCGACTGGTCCTCGACTACAACGAGGAGACCTGGGCCAGGCAGGGCGCCGGCCGCGGCGAGGGGCGTGGCGAGGCCCGCACCTCCGACACCGAGTAGGACTCCGGCGCCCCGGCGGCGTCCCAGCGGCCGCTCGTAGGATGAGGGCATGCGCGCAATTCTGGTACCCGTACCCGGAGGGCCCGACGCCCTCACCCTGTCAACCGTGGCCGACCTGGAGGTCGGACCCAGGGACATCCGCATTCAGGTCGCCGCCGCCGGCGTCAACCGGGCGGATGTCTCCCAGCGGCAGGGCTACTACCCATCGCCCGCCGGGGCCCCGGCCTGGCCGGGCCTCGAGGTGTCGGGGATCGTGACGGAGGTCGGCAGCGCGACAACGCTCTTCGCCGTCGGTGACCGGGTCTGCGCACTGCTCGCGGGCGGCGGCTACGCGGCCGAGGCCGTCGTGCACGAGGAACTCGCCCTGCCCGTGCCCGAAGCGATCGACCTCGTCGACGCGGCAGCGCTGCCCGAGGCGCTCGCGACGGTCTGGTCCAACGTCTTCCTCGCGGCCGGGCTGCAGAGCGGCGAGACCCTGCTCGTCCACGGCGGGGCGAGCGGAATCGGCACGACCGCGATCCAGCTGGCCCGGCTGGCCGGCGCGCGCGTCGCGGTCACGGCAGGCTCCCCCGAGAAGCTCGCGGTCTGCCGCGACCTCGGCGCAGACATCCTGATCGACTACCGCAGCCAGGACTTCCCCGCCGAGATCGACCGTGCCACCGAGGGGCACGGCGCCGACGTGATCCTCGACATCATGGGCGGCTCGTACGCGGCGCGCAATATCGCCGCGCTCGCGCTCGACGGGCGCATCATGGTGATCGCCAACCAGAGCGGCCAGGACGCCGTCTTCAACCCGATGTACCTCATGCAGAAGCGCGGCCGCTACTGGGGCACGACCCTGCGCGCCCGTCCGTTCGCCGAGAAGGCCGCGATCATCGCAGCCCTCCGCACGGATGCGTGGCCCTGGCTCGAATCCGGGGCCTTCCGTCCCGTGATCGACAGCCGGTACCCGTTCAGCGAGGCGGCGTCCGCGCACCGCCGGATGGAGGCATCCGCCCACGTGGGCAAGATCGTGCTCGTGCCCTGACTCAGGCGAGGAAACTCAGGATCGCGACGGCGGCGGCGAGCACGAGCAGGACGACGTTGACGCCGAGCGAGGAGAGCTCGCCGCGACGCACGTGAACCGTGATGGCGCCGATCTGCAGGAGCACGAGCCCGATCGCGGCGATCGGAGTGAAGACGGGCGCGATTCCGGTGGCGAGCGGCAGGATCACGCCGAGGGCGCCGAGCAGGCCGAGCGCCCCGATCACGGTGACCTGGGGCTCGGTGAAGTCCTCGACCCACGGCATCATCGGCTGCAGTTGGGCCTTGCTGCGGACGACCTTGATACCCCCGGCCATGAGGTAGACGACGGTGAGGAGGACCGCTGTGATCCAGAGGGCGAGAGTCATGGCATCCGTTTCGTTGAGTTTCCGGTGTTTGTCTGGGAGTCTGGCAGGTGTGACGCGCCCGTGATTGTTACGATTGGTGCCTAACATCACGAGTGGTTACTTTTATACCGCACGGGCCCCACGCACTGCTCTGTGCCTTGGGCACACGGAGGTAAGAAATGGAGTTCCGCATGACGACAACGGACGTACACGCCGCCCGGATGGACGACATCTGTTCCGGCGAGGGCGACGACGGACGGGTCGTGCGCGACTTGCTCGAACACCTCGGCGACAAGTGGACCCTCCTCGTCGTGGGGATGCTCGAAGGCGGGGCAATCCGGTACTCCGAGCTCAAGAACCGGGTGCCCGGCATCTCCCAGCGGATGCTGACGCTCACCCTCAAGAAGCTCGAGCGCGACGGACTCGTGAGCCGGGAGAGCTTCCCGGAGATCCCGCCGCGGGTCGAATACGAACTCACGCCGCTCGGACACACGCTGCTCCCGCCGGCGATCGCGTTCGCGGCGTGGGCGCACGACAGTTCCGCCGAGATCCTCGCCCGGCGGGCCGAGTTCGACGCGCGGGTGACCCGGTGATCGGGACGGGAGCGGGAGCGGGAGCGGGCGCGCCGACCGTGATCGAGACCACGGTCGATGAACTCGCGGCGCGCGTGCGCCGGGTGCTCGCCGGGTCGGCCGACGCTGTGCCGCGCATCCTGCTGGGGCTCTGCGGCGCGCCGGGCTCGGGCAAGTCAACGCTCGCGGCGGCGCTCGTCGAGCGGCTCGGAGCCGGGACCGCCGTGATCGTGCCGATGGACGGCTTCCACCTCGCGACCGACCTGATTCGCGGCACGCCGCTCGCCGAGCGCCGCGGCGCGATCGACACCTTCGATCCCGGCTCGTACCTGTCGCTGCTCCGCCGGCTCCGCGCCCGCGACGAGGACGTCGTCTACGCCCCCTCGTTCCGCCGCGGCCTCGAGGAGCCGATCGCGGCATCCATCGCCGTACCCCGCGGTGTGCCGGTGGTCATCACCGAGGGCAACTACCTGCTCGCCGATGCCCCCGTCTGGCGCGAGCTGCGCGGCGAACTCGACGCGGTCTGGTTCGTCGACACGCCCGACGCCGTTCGGCTGCCGCGGCTGATCGGCCGGCACGTGAGCTTCGGGCGCGACGCAGCGGATGCCGCGGCGTTCGCCCGTGGGAGCGACCAGGCCAATGCAGACCTCATCGACCGCACTCGCGAGCGGGCGGACCTGATCCTGCGCCTCGCCGACTGACCCGCATTCGGAACGCCCCGGAGTGGGTGTGGGGGCGAGCCTCCGGTTACGCCTAGGCTCAGGTGACCCGGAAGGCCGCCATGACGCCCGCACCACAGAAGCCCACCACCCTCGAAGCGAAGATCAGGCGGTTCGTCGGTTCGCTCAGCATCCGCTCCCGGGTGATCGGCGGCGTCGCCGGGGTGCTGCTGGTCACTCTCGTCGCCGGTGGGGTCGCCGCGGCCACGCGCCCGGACGGCGGCCGGCTCGCCGACACATCGGCGGCGAGTTCGAGTGCGAGCGCGACCCCGACGAGCTCGAGTTCTATCGTGAAGGCCACGGCCACGGCCACGCCCGCTGCGGCGGCGTTCACCGAGGAATCGCCCGCAGACCCCGCGAGCGTCACGGCGGCCTCCGATGCTGCGACGGTCGCGATCACCGACACCTCGGCGACGAACGGCCTCGCCGTCACCCTGCTCGCGACGCTCGCGGTCAAGGGCAAGGCGCCCAAGACCGGCTACGACCGGGTCGGCGACTTCGGCACCGCCTGGCTCGACGTCGACCGCAACGGCTGCGACACCCGCAATGACGTTCTCGGCCGCGACCTCACGAGCGTCGTCAAGTCGGGAACGTGCACGGTGATGTCCGGCACGATCGTCTCCCCGTACACGAACGCGACGATTTCCTTCGTGCGAGGAGCGGCGACATCCGCCCTCGTGCAGATCGACCACGTCGTGCCGCTCGCGAACGCCTGGCAGACCGGCGCGCAGCAGCTCAGCCAGGCGCAGCGCGTCTCGCTCGCGAACGATCCGCTCAACCTGCTCGCGGTCGACGGGCGTTCCAATGAGCAGAAGAGCGACGGCGACACCGCGACCTGGCTCCCCGCGAACAAGGCATACCGATGCCACTACGTCGCCCGGCAGATCTCGGTCAAGGCGACCTACGGCCTCTGGGTGACGCAGGCCGAACGGGATGCGATGACGCGCGTCCTCGACACCTGCCACAGCGAGCCCGCCCTCACGTCCGGATTCACGCCGGCACCGGCACCCGCGCCCGTCGTCGTCGCCCCGGCCACCGCGGCGCCCGCTCCCGCCGCCGCCCCCGCACCCGAACCCGCTCCGGTCGTCGCCCCGG